>JBKBWT010000162.1:0-13868 GCA_046314415.1 Saprospiraceae bacterium | reverse complement strand
CGACGCAGCGGATGTTTTCCAGATTTTCAGACATTAAGCTGGCGTAATCCACTTTATGTCCTTTTTCTGTCAATAGATAAGCCTCCGCTGCATTTTGAAAAAACTGGTATAGCAGATTGCCCGATTTGTCTCGATCTTCTCCTATTAAGTTTGCTCCTTTAATCTGGTAAGTGGTACGGCTATTTTGTTTTCGTTCCAGAAAAGTATTTCCGAATAATTGTATCGTTTTCGCCTTGATGGTGCTATCCAGATAAACATCTTGATAAACATAAATGAGTTTACCTTCAAAACTTTGCCCTTGCAAAGCAGAACAGGTAATAAAAAGAAATAGAAGAATAAAATTTCTGCTCATAATACCGTGATCAATTATATAAAAGGGAAGGCAGTACATTGAACTGCCCTCTGATTTTATAGATTTTATTAGTTGGTGCACTGCAAGGTATAGCCACCGTGTAAAAAAGTATCCATAATTACTAAATACTGTGCGTAGTTATTATTATAAAGCCAATTGATAAGCGCAGGCACATCACTACAAGCAATTCCCCCTTGTAAGGCTTCCAAATGATCTATTTCCAATTGTTTCATAATTTTAAAAGTTTTTAGAAATGAATAACAATCACACCGAGCTTAATTTCAAGCACCGTTGGTGTTTCGGAGCTATTTACAAGCGTGAAATATCTTGATGTAAATGGTTGATTTTAAAATGTAATTACGACTCATCGATTCAGCATATCCATGCTGTAGGTAATTTGAATATGCCTACTATGTACGTCTTAGTTATTCCATCCCTTTTCTAATTCCTGATCTTCTACTTTATATAAGGATAGCTCTTTCAATGTCAGAGTTTGTGACATATCATTAAATTGCATCGTTCGTTCCATAATGAGTCCTTCATCTGAAAGAATTCGGCTATAAATTTTTTTTAAGGCGGCTTGTTTCTTGTATTTTAAGTTTTCTGCTATCCAATGTACCACAGTTGTTCTGCCATTGGGATTATCAAAAAAGTAAATATATTTTCTACAAACCTGACCCAGAATTGCTCTGGTTTCATTTGTTTTCTCTGCGAGCATTAATTTATCATAATCTGTATAATTGAGAAGGTTTATTTCTCTTCCATCGCTGGTCAATAACCAAGGTGTATTTTCATTTTGTTTTTCAATAAAAATAACCTTTCCAGAACTTCCGAAGCATGTTCCTTTTACTTGGCTTCCACGCACAATAAATTCCATTGTACCTCTTGATAGCTCAGTAACAATTTCATCTCCAAGTATTTCCGCAGCCTTTTCTTTATCTTCTTTGGAGCGTGTTTCTTGGTAGCTATAAACTAATTTTCCTTCAAATATTTGTGCAGTTCCGTGCAGACAAATAAAAAGAAATGTAAAGCAAACGAAATTTTTCATAAAAATTAATTTTAGAATTAGCCAGGTTTTATTACAAACCCAGCTAATTGTATCTTAATATTTCTAGTCGATAGAAACATTCAACACATTTCCTGTGTACATATCAATACATTGGATTGACCCAAATGTAGCTTGTATTAAAGTGTACTGTGCAGGATTATTAAAATATACATAGGTCAATACATCAAAAAGGTCTTGACAAAAAATACCGCCCGAAATATTTTGGAGCGCATCAAAGCATAAAGTTTTCATGATGAATTTTTATAATAATATAAGTCGCATCGAACATTTAAAAGAGTTGTCGACACTTCAACTCTACTAGTGTACACATAGATATCTTGAGTAGGTCAAAGAAAACCCCTAATGAAATAAATTCAACTGTAGGAACACGATAAACAGCACCCACACTAGCAAGCCCACGCCATACGTCGCAGCTACAAAGGCAAGCATACGCGCCCAGCGTTTTTCGAGCAGGTAGCCCATGCCCCCGGCAAGTAAAATCCAGAAGCCTAACTCAAACACATTCACCACACTGAGCGGGTAGTGCAGCCAAGTGGGTACAGTTTCAGCGCCCACCCAGCCCAGCAGGGAAAATATGTCGGCTTTAGCCAAATCCTCTATAGTTTGCACCTCAGTAAATTGTATCGCTGTCATATACACCAGTTTGCCAATTGCATATACTACGCTGGCTTTGATGACCATGCCTAGTAAGCGACCAAATTTTATCCTGTAATCCAGCAAAATAGCGCCGGTAGCCAGGCATATACTCACCAGCAATGCCTGCACGAACAACACTGCCGGAATCAGCGCGTAACTGAGCCACGACCACTCGCGCTGTTTTTGCAGGAAGGCATCAATGCGTTCTATTGTAAGTTGCTCGCCTAAGGTGTTGTAATAAACCTGCTCGGTGAGCACATACTTTTGTTGAATGTGCAGCACCAGTGCATACGCTACGCAGGAGAAGGCAAAGAGTATCCAGGTACGGACGGTAAAATAATTTTCCCAAAAGGAATTTTCCCGATGAATTGTAGTGGCTACTGACATATGAACCATTTTATATTCGCAAATTTACGACCTTTCCAAATACAATTTTGGGACAAATTGACCCAAATTGGGACAGTTTGGGACATCAGGCGACGCGCTTGTCTTTTTTTCGGGGATCACCAAAGGTTTGATAAATCAATGCCTGCTCTTTCGGAGCTATCAAGTATCCGTCCAGGTGAATGCCGGCTTTTTTCAGCCAGCGGCTCAGGGTTTTGCGGCTGATGCCGTATTCATCGGCGATTTGTTGGCGGGTTTTGACCATTTCCATACTTCATTCAATTTTTGGCTGTGATTTTAAGGTTGACTACGAGCCTGGCTTGGCAGCTTGTCTCAAAAATAAGGGCTTGACAAGGAGGGATTGTAAAATAAATGGCAGAATTACAGACAGGGATAAATCTTATTCAATTATCACAAAGAAGATTATACAATTGATTATCAATGGATTAAAAATAAGGTTTAAAAAATAAAATGGACATATGGCTTGTCAAAAATCCTACAAGGATTCCGGTTGATTAAGCAGCTTTTAATTACTTCTTCACTCTACCGGGGTTATCCTTGATAAAATTATTCCAATTGTTGCCTTTTTTGCCGGAGCCAATTCGATTGGTGGATTGATAATAATGGCACAGCGCTGTTGCGAGGGCGTCGGTGGCGTCGAAGTATTGTTCGTTCAGGTTGGTATGCAAGATTTTTTCCAGCATGGCGGCTACCTGTTCTTTGGAGGCATTGCCGTTGCCGGTCACGGCTTGTTTAATTTTTTTGGCAGCGTACTCAGTCACGGTTACCCCTTTGGTGATGGCGGCGGCAATGGCTACGCCCTGCGCGCGACCGAGTTTGAACATAGATTGTACATTTTTACCATAAAAGGGCGTTTCGATTGCCATCTCGCGGGGCTGATGTTGGGCAATAATTTCCTGTAGGCGTTCAAAAATGCGTTGCAGTTTGACGGGTTGTTCCTCTTCGCTTTTCAAATGCAGTACGCCTAAATCAGTCAATTTCAAGGTTTTACCTGCTACTTCCAAAATGCCAAAGCCAAGGATATTGGTGCCGGGGTCCACCCCTAAAATGCGATAAGCTGTTTCGGGTTGTGTATTCACGTTTGTAATTAAGTGGGTAATTATTATAAGTCAATGTGCTAATTTGCTGATGTGCTAATCTGCCAATAATCCATCGAAAATTAATGGATTTAAATTAAATAGGAACAATGGCTTAATTAAATTTCATATTAATTACATCCAAGTAAATAAGTCATGGTAGTGATTTATCATTTTACTTCAAATTTAACAATCCCGTTTGGTGTAAAATTGGTAGTTGCCCGCTGTAGGCTTTGGCAATGTTTTCCTGGGTAAACGTGCTGGCGACGTCGCCACAGGCGATGAGGCGCTGATTGAGCAAGATCACTTTGTCAAAATAATCCGCTACCGTGGATAAATCGTGGTGCACCACCAAAATGGTTTTGCCTTCGTCGGCTAGTCGGTGCAGGATTTGAATAATTCTTTCTTCGGTAGTCATATCCACGCCTACGAAAGGTTCATCCAGAAAAAATACGTCCGCTTGTTGGGATAGCGCCCGCGCCAGGAATACCCGCTGCTGCTGCCCGCCCGATAGCTCGCCGATTTGCCGGTCTTTCAAATGTGCGATGCCTACTTCCTGTAGTGCGTCCATGGCAATATCCTGATCTTGTTTGCTCAGGCGTTGCAGTACTTTTTTGTGCGGATAACGCCCCATTAACACGATGTCGAGCACTGTAGCCGGAAAAGTCCAATCTACCTGGCTGGCTTGCGGCACGTACACCAGGCGTTTGCGATGTGCTGCCACCGGCGCACCGAAAGCCGTAATTTCCCCACCGTTGGTCTCTAACAGACCCAGAATAGCCTTAAATAAAGTAGATTTGCCGGCGCCATTCGGACCCACGACACCATATAAATAACCGGGTTCAATATCTAAATAAATATTGCTCAAAACGCGCTTGCGGTCATAAGAAACCGATAAATCTTTAATTGAAATGACTGCTTCCATGATATTAGCCATTTAGTTTTTTAAATACAACAAAAAATCCGCCTGCCAGCAAAATACCGGCAATCAACCCAAAGATAGTAGAGGCACGGTCGCTGTTTGGGGCTTCAGCCGCAGCAGGACTGGCGGCACTCGTCAAAGCTTCCACAATCGTGTTGGTATTGTACTGCAACATGTCGAGGTAGCTGGGCGCGGGGCTATTGGCATCGCCGATGGAATCAGAATATAATTTGCCGCCGATGCGCACCTGGTTATCGGTTGCCAATTGCTGAATTACTTTCGGATTCACCGTGGTTTCAATAAAAATAGCCGGTACGCCGCTCTCTTTAATCACTTTATTCAAACGAATGATATCAGAAGTTTGCACCTCGGCATCCGTCGAAGTGCCCAGCACTGCCTCTACCCGAATACCGTAGCGCTTCGCGTAGTAGCGAAAGGCATCATGCGAGGTAATAAGTACGCGCTTTTGCGGGGCAATGGTATTTATTTTTTGTTGAATATAATTGTCCATATCGAGCAATTGCTGTCGATACACATTATAATTAAATTCAAACATGGCGCGCTGATCGGGCACTAAAGTGACCAATGCATTTTTAATATTTTCGATGTAAATCAAGCCATTGCGCGCGTCCATCCACGCATGTGGGTCGGTTGAATTTTTATATTGCTGACTTTCAATGGGTTGAATGCCTTTGGTAATCAGCACTATGTCGGCTTTGGTACCTGCATTGGCAATCAGCTCATTCAACCAGCCTTCAAAGGTCAAGCCATTGCGTAAAATCAAATCAGCGGAAGCCGCCAGTTGGGCATCGCCGGGCGTAGGCTCGTACATATGCGGGTCGCCTCCAATGGGCACAATGCTTCTGACTTCCACGGCATCTCCGCCAATGTTTTTCGCCATATCGGCAAAGATAGAGGCAGTGGCAACCACCAATGGCTTGGTCTGCCCGAAAACATTGAGCTGAAAGCATCCCAGTAAAAGCAATATATAGTATTTTATGAATTTCATTTTACATGAGTACTTTTTTAAATAACATATTTTGTAAATGGATTAAAGATTTGATTATTAGACAATTATAAAAATAATCAATAATCAATAATATACCGATTCATTTCAGCGGCTGCTGACAAATAAATTCTGCGCTACTTTTTTGGAAAGCAATTGTTCTTTTTCGCCATTCAAAATGATTTTGACCGATTCATCATAGTCAAATCGTTCCACCATTTCTATTTCTGCGCCCAGGGTTAATCCCATTCGATCCAAATATTGTAAAAACGACACCGTATGGTCTTGTACGCCAACTACAACACCGTACTCACCGGTTTTTAATTCCAACAGCGGCGCCTGCTTGCGAAAAGCAAACACTCCCTCGGCATTCGGAATCGGGTCGCCATGTGGATCAAATTTGGGAAAACCCAGAAATGAGTCGAGTCGTTCTACTAATTCCGGGGCTTGAATATGCTCCAGTTGCTCAGCGATATCGTGTACTTCGTCCCAGGAAAACGCCAGTTTTTCCACCAGAAAAACCTCCCATAAGCGATGCTTGCGGATGAGATGGGTTGCTAAAACACTGCCTTTATCGGTAAGTGTAACACCTTTGTATTTTTCGTAATTTATAAGCTCCTTATCAGACAAGCGTTTAAGCATATCCGTGACCGAAGCAGCTTTGGTGTTCATTTCATCCGAAATGGCATTGGTGTTTGCGGGGCGGTTTTCCCGTTCCACGATTTTGAAGATGGCTTTTAGATAATTTTCTTCTGTATGCGAAATACTTTCCATATTTGTATTATGACGATACAAATATACAAAATTTAGACAAGTCTAAAAATATTTTTAGAAAAAGATTTTTTTGATGGCTATAGTACAAGGTATGGCACTAAATCAAATCCCAGAAAGAGCGCGGGCGCCGATAAACGACAACCGTGTCGCGGATGGTTTGAATAAAATACCAGATGGCTACACCCAGTACAGGAAGGTAAGCCAAAATGCCGATGAGATGTATCCAAATGGGCAGGCTGACCGCCAGCACCAGGGCAGTGCGCAAGTAATTGAGCCGGCGGATATGTTTATAAATATAAAATAAATGCAATGCACTGATAAATTGCCAGATAGCTAAGATCACCAATACTGCACCCGACCAGCGGATGCCATTGACAAAAAGCAATAATAAGATGACTGCTAAAATCAAGACGCTTTGCGCCAGCAGGTCAATTTTCATGCGAAAACGCGAAATCATGTTCCAGGGTTAATCGTGATTAATAGTAGCAAATAGGGTTGATATTATTTCAATATCGAAATTACAAAATATAATATTAAAGTAAAATCAGATGTTATATTTATTTAAAAATTTCTTCTGTATCCAAAATTGTATCGCTGTCGTTTTGCCAAAGGCGCATCCGATATTGTTGCACCGCCCTATACCAGTCCATTCCCGCCAGTAATAAATTAGCCAATAGCATAAAGGGCATGAATAGCAGAGCGACGATGCCCTGACCCAGCGCTATGCCAAGCACAATAAGTAAAACTAAAGCAATTGGCGGAATACTGCGATGCCACATTTTGAATTCAGCAGCCATGTAAATGGCACTAAAAAACTGCCAGATAATAAATAAAAAAAATAAAAGTAGCACCCAGGAAATACTTTGTCCGTAAAAATAACTCCACGTGCCGGTACCCAGCATGAAAAGAATCATCCCTACCTGCACAAAAAAATCAATACGCAGCACCTGCCGTTTATTCATACCCCTTGGTTTCTACCAAATATGGCAAATTTCTAGCACTCCGCTTATACAAATTCACCTTCTTTTTTTGCTTCCAGATATTGGTCGTAGGTCAGGACACAAATATAAAAGTAAATCAATGCGGCTATGACCGGAATAATGCCAATGAAAGTAACTTGAGCCATCTGGGTGTAGCGGTCGCCAAAAGGACTATGCTGAGGACTGCTCAGGAACACCAGAAAACAGCAATAAATAACGGACGCTGCCAGATATACCGGCTTGTATTTATCCTGGTGATAAAAAGTGCCAATCATCGCGCTTGCCAATTGCCAGATGCCTGTTGCCAGCAACAGCAAGAGAAAAAAAGGAACATAAGCTACATTGAAAATAGCGGTTGCACCGGTTCCCAGGATACCAAAAATCAGCAGTGCTTGTACAAAAAGGTCAATCGAGGTTAATGTCTTCATAACTAAACTTTTTAGCAAAGATACAATAAAAAAAATAACTTTCAATATTTTCTGAAAATTCTGAATAAAATAATTTCAGATTCTTCTTTATTTTTGCCAAAAAAGGAAGCAATATGAATTTTACACCAACTGAAGTCAGTCAATTACTACGTAAACGTCGAGCCATCTTTCCAAAGTCTTACATTAACAAACCAATTGCTAAAGAAATTATTGAAGAAATACTGGAGAATGCGAATTGGGCACCCACGCACCGGCTCACGCAGCCGTGGCGCTTCAAGGTGTTTACCGGAGCTGGTTTGGAAAAACTGGCGCAGTATATGGGCTCGTTTTTTAAAGATAACACACCAGCCGACCAAATGACGCAAGAAAAGTATGAAAAAAGTATGGAGAATCCCCGGCGCTCGGCTTGCGTGATTGCCATTTGTATGCAAAAAGACCCCGAAAACCGCGTACCGGAGTGGGAAGAACTTGCCGCTACCGCTATGGCAGTGCAAAATATGTGGCTCACTTGTACGGCTTACGACATTGGCTGCTACTGGAGCTCACCCCGTGCCGCGCTGGAAGCCAATGAATTCCTCGGTTTGCAGGAAGGTGAACGCTGTCTGGGGCTATTCTACATGGGGTATCATAACATGCCGGAGATCCCCGGAAAACGCAGCCCTATTGCTGAAAAAGTAGAATGGATAGATTAAAAAGAATTTTTAAAAGTTTGTATGGTTGCTAGAAGAACGGTTCAACCTTTGAAAACATTGAAACCGTTGAACGTGAAATCTTTTTGGTCAAGCCAAAATATTGAATTACTTTTGCACCCATGCTGAAAAAACGGGTTGTGGTGGCTGTTTTTCAGTGAGTTATTGAAATTATTCTACCAACTTTAACCAAATCAAAAGGTAAGGATATATGAACAGTATTACGTATGCGATTCCAGTGTTTGGTGTGCTGGCTTTGTTGTACACGTTTTGGCGCTCGGCGTGGATTAACAAACAAGACGCCGGAACTGACAAGATGAAAGGCATTGCAGCCGCTATCTCCGAAGGAGCCATGGCGTTTCTGCGTGCAGAGTATCGGGTATTGGCAGTATTTGTAGTATCGGTAGCGATTTTGCTGGCAGTGACCGCCGACCCGAAATTATCTTCCTGGATGGTTGCCATTTCTTTTGTAGTGGGTGCCCTGTGCTCAGCATTGGCGGGCTTCCTGGGTATGCGCGTGGCAACCAAAGCCAATGTGCGTACGACCAATGCCGCTCGTACCAGTCTGGGTAAAGCCTTGGAAATTGCTTTTGCCGGTGGCTCCGTGATGGGCTTAGGCGTGGTAGGCTTGGGTGTATTAGGTTTAGGTGCACTCTTTATTGTATATGCCGACATGTTTGGTACGGATAGTATGGATAACGTCAACCGCGTGATTACTGTACTGACCGGCTTCTCGTTTGGCGCTTCTTCCATCGCCTTGTTTGCACGCGTAGGCGGCGGTATTTATACCAAAGCAGCCGACGTAGGCGCTGACCTGGTGGGTAAAGTAGAAGCAGGTATCCCCGAAGACCACCCCTTGAATCCGGCAACGATTGCCGACAACGTAGGGGACAATGTGGGCGACGTAGCAGGTATGGGTGCCGACTTGTTTGAATCTTACGTGGGTTCGATTGTGGGTACGATGGTATTAGGTGCTGCTTTCATCGGTACAATGGGTTTTGAGAATACCAATGAATTCGGAGGTTTGAACGCCGTTGTGCTCCCGCTGGTTTTATCCGCAGTGGGCATTCTGACTTCTATTGTTGGTACCTTTTTTGTACGGGTAAAAGAGGGCGGCAATCCGCAGAAAGCGCTCAACATTGGTGAATTCGGCTCTTCTATTGTAATGATCATCCTCTCTTATTTCATTATCAACTGGATGTTGCCTTCTACCTGGACGTATGCAGATACGCTGTATCGCGATGCAGCCGGTAACCCAACCATGCGCGAGATGAGTGCTAACGGCGTCTTCTTCGCTACCATTATCGGTTTGATCGCCGGGGTATTGATTGGCGTGGCTACTGAATTCTTCACGGGTACTGGCACCAAGCCGGTGTTGGCTATTGTAAGACAATCGGGTACAGGTGTAGCCACCAACATCATCGCTGGTTTGGGCATGGGGATGATTTCTACCGTGATTCCGATTTTATTAATCGCGATCTCTATCATTGGTGCATTCTACTTCGCTGGTTTATACGGTATTGCCATCGCTGCCGTAGGGATGTTGTCGAACACCGGTATTCAATTAGCAGTGGATGCTTACGGACCGATTTCGGATAACGCCGGCGGTATTGCGGAAATGAGCGAACTGCCCAAAGAAGTACGCAGCCGTACCGATACTTTGGACGCCGTTGGTAACACTACTGCCGCTATTGGTAAAGGTTTTGCCATTGGCTCGGCAGCTTTGACCGCTCTGGCATTGTTTGGTGCCTTCATGCAGGCAGCACAGATCAACTCCATTGACATTTCTAAGGCAACCGTAATGGCAGGTCTGTTCGTAGGCGGTATGATTCCGTTCTTGTTCTCCGCATTAGCCATGCAGGCAGTGGGTAGCGCAGCAATGGACATGATCAAGGAAGTACGTCGCCAGTTCAATGATATTCCAGCGCTGCGTGCAGCATTGGAAGTGATGCGCAAAAACGAAGACAAGGACTTCCACCACTGGAATGACGCCGACCGCGCTACTTTTGAAGCCGCTGAAGGCAAAGCTGAATATGGCAAATGTGTAGAAATTTCTACGCAGGCAGCGATTCGTAAAATGGTGTTGCCGGGTATGATTGCAGTAGTGGTACCAGTCGCAACGGGATTCCTGGGCGGCGCTGAAATGCTGGGTGGTTTGCTGGCAGGTGTAACCGTGAGCGGTGTACTGATGGCAATTTTCCAATCCAATGCCGGTGGCGCGTGGGACAATGCGAAGAAAATGTTTGAAGGGGGCGTGGATATTGATGGGAAGACCTATTACAAAGGCTCCGACCCGCACAAAGCTGCGGTAGTGGGCGACACGGTAGGTGATCCTTTCAAAGATACATCCGGTCCTTCACTGAATATCTTGCTAAAATTGATGTCGGTAGTGGCGCTGGTCATTGCTCCGCTGCTGTAAACTGAGGCGCTGATGCGCAAAAGGAACAATTAAAAGCTGGAAAGTGCCTTGTCTTACGACAGGGCATTTTTCATTTTGGTACCTGCCTGTATTGCCTACCTTTTAAACAATGGTCGTTGGTATTTTTCAACCGGAAAGATGTTCGGAACATCAAGCCTCGAGTTCGGAACATCAGCGTTGATGTTGGATAACTACTATGTTTTAGTTCAGAACTTGAAGGGCGTAGTTCACAACTTCAAGACAGTAGTTAAGTAACTAAAGCCTTTTATTTCAGAACATCAAGCCTCGAGTTCGGAACATCAGCGTTGATGTTAGATAACTATCATGTTTTAGTTTATAACTTGAAAGGGGTAGTTCAAAACTTGAAGGTTGTAGTTGGGTAGCTAAAGCACTCAAGTTCGGAACATCAAGCTTGATGTTGGGAACTACTTTATTGAAGTTCGGAACTAATCGGTTGAAGTTCAGAACTACCACCCTGAAGTTCGGAACTACTTCCTTGATGTTCCGAACTACAAAAATGTCTTGTTAGAAAAATAATCTTTTTTTTGCAACCCGCAGCACCTTATTTTCCTGAGCCATCTTGCGCCGCATTGGAAATTGATGTAGCTTTACTGCTCCTCGGCGACGACAGCTTTATTCAGAAATTTCTTTTTAAGCATCAGCAGAACACTTTCGTTATTGTTCTGTTAAAAAATTATTTTACGCGATTATTGACAAACATTTTACCCGAAAGCCATATATTTATCTAAAGATGTCGCGTTATTACAAAACCGACCGGAAAGAATAGACAATGACTTTTTTCAATTCTTTAAAACAGAAGCTTATGAAATTGAGAGGACCGATCTTCTTCTCAGTGATGTTAATCACCCTACTGGTAGCAGCTTTCTATCCGAAAGTAGATAATGCCGAAAAAGAAGCCGTGCTGATGCGGGCTATCCTGACATTTGTCGGGCAATTGCATTTTCAGCCCAAGCAGATGAATGATGCCTTTTCGCAGAAGCTGTACGATATGTATCTCGATCGCATGGACAGTGGGCGACGTTTTCTCACACAGGAAGATCTGAAGAAACTAGAACCATACAAGACGCAGTTGGATGACGAGGCGCTGGCAGGCAATTTCGACTTCTTTAATATCTCCCTGGACTTGCTGACCAATGGCATGAAGAAAACCCAGGGTTTTTATCGCGAAATCTTAGGTAAGCCCTTCGATTTTACGGTGAATGAAACGGTGGAATTGGATGGTGAAAAGCGCAATTTTCCTAAAGATGACGCCGAATTGAAAGATTACTGGCGTCGTTATCTGAAATATGAGGTGATGTCGCGTGTTGCCGACAAACTCGAAGAGCAGAAAACGAAAGGCGAGGAAGGCAGTCCAAAGTCAACCGAAGAACTGGAAGCCGAAGCGCGTAAGGACGTGTTGAAGCTCATGGATGACTGGTACGACCGCCTCAACAAACTCAAGCGTTCTACTCGCCTGAGCTATTACCTGAACACGATTACCAATTTGTATGATCCACACTCGGATTACCTGGAGCCGATCGACAAGCAGAATTTTGATATTCGCTTCTCCGGTCGTCTGGAAGGCATCGGCGCTACGCTGCAAACCGTAGGTGATTACACCAAAGTGTCGAGCATCGTAGTAGGTGGTCCCGCCTGGAAAGGCAAGGAGTTGCAGGAGAATGACATCATCCTCAAGGTAGCTCAGGGTGACAATGGCGAGTGGAAAGATGTGACGGGTATGGTGGTGGATGACGTAGTCCAACTGGTACGCGGCGAAAAAGGCACCAAGGTGCGCCTCACCATTAAGAAAGTGGACGGCTCAATTAAAGAGATTAGCATCATCCGTGAAGTGATCATCTTGGAAGAGGGCTTTGCCAAGTCGCTCATTCTGGATGGGGCTAGCCCCGATGAAAAAATCGGCTACATTTATCTGCCGCGTTTCTATGCAGATTTTGAACACGCCGACGGTCGTTTTTCGGCTAAAGACATTGCCGAAGAAATCGACAAGCTGAAAAAAGAGAAAGTAAACGGTATTATTCTGGACTTGCGTAATAATGGCGGCGGCTCCTTGAATGATGTGGTACAAATGTCGGGCTATTTCATTGAACAAGGTCCAATCGTACAAGTGAAGTCCAAAGCGCAAAACCCGGACGTACTGGATGATACGGATCCGCGCGTGCAATATGGCGGTCCGCTGATCGTAATGGTTAACCACTTTAGTGCCTCCGCTTCGGAGATTTTGGCAGCAGCTTTGCAGGATTACGGCAGAGCCGTGATAGTAGGTACAAATACGTATGGCAAGGGTACGGTACAACGCTTCTACGATCTGGATCGGGGTGTGCGTGGCTATGAAGAACTGAAGCCGCTGGGTGAAATCAAACTCACAGTGCAAAAATTCTACCGCATCGACGGTGGCTCTACGCAGTTGCGCGGTGTTACGCCCGATATCGTACTGCCGGATAATTACTCTTTCATCGAAGTAGGCGAGAAGGAAGAAGAATATCCGCTGGAGTGGACGGAAATTGCTCCCTTGCAGTACAAACAAAATGTGTACAAAATTCCGAATTTGAATAAGATAAAAGCCGAAAGTGAGAAGCGCATCGCGAAAAATCCGGTTTTCCAGAAGATTACCGACAACGCCAAGCGTTTGAAAACACAGGGCGACGAAACGACGTATCCGCTGCGTCTGGAAGATTACATGGCAATGTCGGAAAAACGCCAGATGGAATCTAAAGCCTACGAATCACTTTTCAAGAATGTGGTCAACAAAGGCGTGCGCAACCTGGAAGTAGATATTCCGAGCATCCACCAGGATGAATCGAAGAAAGCGCGCAACCAGGATTTTGTGCAAACGGTTTCCAAAGATGTGTACATCAATGAAACATTGCTGATTATGCACGATCTGATTAAAAACGGCGTAGCTTCTAGATAAAGATATTTTTAATTATGATGAAAATTAAGCCCTTCCGGTCTTAGGCTGGAGGGGCTTTTTGTTTCGTAGCTGAAAAGCACTATTTTGTTACAAGCTTGGGAATAAGCTGTAATAGACAAGACTTCATCTGACAGTTGGTATTTTCAAGGAGCTATCGGCTGTCAGAGATTTGAAGTGTCC
>JBKBWT010000161.1:0-13876 GCA_046314415.1 Saprospiraceae bacterium | reverse complement strand
TAACCCCAAATTTAATCAACTTTGATTTTCAACTATTTACATGGACGCAACTCTAATATGAAATTTGAGATGTGAAATGTGAAACTACTATATAAAGTAAATAAAAATGGCGCTCTTTTATAAAAAGAGCGCCATTTTACATATTTCAAGGTTTTTATTACTAATTTTTCAAAACTTTGAGCACTTTGACATCAATCTTTCCGTAACGCACCTTTATAAAATACGTACCAGCCGGATAGTCGGAGAAGTCCAATTCCTGGCGCTTCACATCGGCAGGTGCTTTCACGGTTTGTAGCACAACGCCGCTGGTATTCACCACTTGTAATTGTACGTCATCATTGAGCGTCTCGAAAATTTCCAGCGTCAAAATATCCCGTACCGGGTTGGGATACAAGTGCATAAGTTCGGAATCGGCATAAAGTACCAATTCTTCAACCTCAGAGTACGTCTTTTTACCCGTGCGATCTACCGCCATGACCCGATAGTAATTCCAGCCACGTTTGGGTGCGGGGTCGAGGTACTCGTACGAACGCATACCGGCGTTCACATTGGTTGGGAAAAGTACTTGACCAATGGATTGGAAAGTCTCTCCATTATTGGAATGCTCAATCAAAAACTGATAATTTTCCCCATCTTCAGGAACGGTCCAATTCACCATAACCTCTTCATTATCAATAGCATTTACATCAATTTGTAAACCACCGCAAAGGCTGGTCACGTTGATGGTTTTAACGGCAGTGGAAGTACAGTTCCCTTGGGTCATGGTCAATTTAATCTGGAACACCCCAAAAGATGAGAACGTCACCGTTGGAGCTGCCCCACTGGCATAACGCGGATTGGCTGCCGGACCAAAGTCCCAGGCGAAGTTGGAAGCTGCACCAGGATTAGCGGAACGGAAAGTAACGGGGGTTCCGCTACAAGCCAGATCAGGTCCTTCAATTTTTGCAACTACCTGATTACCAACAACTATTGTAACAATATTTGTTTCCAGGAATTCACAATTTTCGCGACGGGTACAACGGATAAAATAGGTTGTTTCATAAATAGGACCTGGATCATAATTCTTGGAAGTTGCGCCTTCAATTGGTTGCCAGTGAATATTGTTGAACGGACCGCCTACCGTACTCTTCATCCAAAGGTATTCAATAGCTCCCTGACCGCCGGCTGGCGGAGTGACTTCTACAATAGGCGCCGGATCAACGCCTGGACCGCATAAATATTGATCATAGCCAATGGTTCCCGGATTACCCAAATTGACACAGAATTCATAAAAACCTGCATCCAGGGTTAAATCAATATCTCCTTTTTTCACCGTTACAAGATGGGTCATCAACGTGGTAGGATGCGCATCACTGTCTTTAGCATCGTCGCTACCGGCGTTGTGCAAAGTAGGAACCAAACCCGACCCTGGAGGCAGGACAAAAGTAACCTTGTAAGTACCCGGCGGTGGTACCTGGAATTGGTAAATACCATTTGCATTGGTCTTAGTAGAATCTCGATACGTCTCATCCTCCACTGTACCCGATAGAATCACCGTCACATTCGGAATACCCGGCTCACCAGGGTCTTGGATACCATCGCGATCAACATCCAGCCATACAAAGTCACCAATAATTGCCGGTCCTTTGATATCAATTTCACAAGAAGTTGTACAGCCATTGGCATCCGTGACCGTTACTTTATAAATACCGATCTGCAATTTTCTTACAATGTCCGTAAATTCAGTCGTACTCCAAACATAAGTATAAGGAGGAGTGCCGCCACTTGGAATAACCTGGGCGGTGCTGTCATTAACCAGACTAATGGAGCAGGTAGGCTTTTTGAATGCTGTCATCGTGACCGTTCCTGTTGCCGTACAACCTCTGGAATCCGTAACGGTTACAGTGTAATTACCAGCGCTCACATTGTTTAAGTTCGGCGTTGTTTGTCCATTACTCCAACGATACGTGTAAGGTGAGGTGCCCCCAGTAACATTCGTACCAATATTGCCACTGCTATCGCCTTCACAAGTACCTTTGGTAACATTTACCGTGACGTTGATAGGATTCGGTTGATTGATAACCACTGTATCAATATCGCTACATTCATTTGCATCGGTTACAGTAACGGTATAGGTGCCGGCTCCTAAATTAGTAATTGCGGAAGTACTTGCCCCTGTGTTCCAGGCATATACATATGGTGGAGTTCCCCCGGATACCGTTACCGAAGCTCGCCCGGTAGAACCCGTATTACAACTTACATCTACTTTGGTGGTCTGGGTTATGAGTACGGTAGGCTGCGTAATCGTTACATTGGCTTCGCCCACACAACCCGCACTACCGGTGACCGTAACCCGATAATTTCCGGGTGTCAGGTTATCAGCGGTAGCAGTTGTGTCCCCATTACTCCAAATATAGCGATAAGGTGGCACATCGCCGCTTACCGTTACCGTTGCTGTTCCGTCACCCGCACCAAAACAAGAGACATTAGTTCGGCTAATCGTCAGCATTAAGTTGGGAATCTGCGCAACACCGGCGGTACCGGTTGCCGTACAGCCATTTGCGTCAGTCACGGTTACCGAGTAAGAACCCGCAGGCAAATTAGCAATGGCAGCGGTAGTGGCATTATTGCTCCAGCGATAAGTGTAGGGCGAGGTTCCTCCAGTCACAATTGCCGAAATAGCTCCGATCTGTTGAGCAGTACAAACAATATTACTTACCGTAAGATTCACCTGTAATATCGGAGGTTGGGTAATAATAGCCGTATCAATCGTGCTACAACCGTTGGCATCCGTAGTAGTCACTATATAAGTACCTGCCGGACGATTTGTAATGGTTTGTGTGGTAGCTCCGGTACTCCACAAGTAAGTGTAAGGCGTGGTACCACCGGTTACATTTACTACAGCACTGCCGTTGTTCTGACCATTACAAAGGATATTTGTTGCAGTAGCAGTGCCATTCAATTGCGTAGATTGAGTGATCACCACCGAAGCAGTTTGGGTACAGAAATTTGCATCCGTTACAGTGACCGAATAAGTGCCGGGAGTGAGGTTAGATATATTGGGAGTAGTAGCATTATTATTCCAACGATAGGAATACGGTGCAGTACCTCCGGATACGGTTACACTGGCAGTGCCATTATTATTGCCAAAACAATTGATATTGGTACGGCTCGTAGTGACTGTTAACAAAGGAGGTTGTGTGATGGTTAGTGTTTGCGTCAGCGAACACCCATTCCCGTCGGTTACTGTTACAGTGTAGGAGCCAGCTGTTAAATTGGTAATTTCAGCCGTGGTACGACCATTATTCCAACGATAGGTATAAGGCGTTTTACCCCCACGCGCAGTAATTAAAATACTACCTGAATTATCTCCACTACATAACACATTTCGAGGTACGGCGCTGATGGCAAAATCGGAGACGACGGTGATCGAAACTTCTTTGGTAGCCGTACATCCATTGGCATCTGTTACCGTCAGGCTATAACTGCCAGTTGTTAAATTTTCTATTCTGGGCGTGGTTAATCCGTTACTCCAGCGGAAAGTGTATGGTGGTCGCCCACCACTCACGGAAGCCGATGCAGAACCTTCATCTTCCGAACCACAAACGACTTCAGTAGCTTCTAAATTGATCGTAATAGGCGGGGATTGAATGATATTAAAACTAGCCGAACGCTGGCAACCATTGGCATCGGTAACGGTAATGCGATAGGTTCCCGCACCTAATCCTCCAATAGAATCTCTGGTAGCGCCATTATTCCAGATATAAGTATAAGGAGATGTGCCGCCACTTATGGAAGCTTTTACAAAACCGGTATTTTCACCAGGACAAACCAGCGTATCACCACTCATGATCAAAACTAAATCAGGTGGCTGATTGATAATAACGGTATTCGTCGCTGTACATCCATTGGCATCGGTAATCGTAACCGTATAATTACCAGCGGCAAGATTTACAATCGAATCCGTGTTTGCCCCAGTATTCCAGCGATAGCTGTAAGGGGAATCTCCACCGATTGCTCGTGCACGCGCAAAGCCAGTATTCTGACCAAAACAAGGAATGTCACGCTTGGTAATATCTGCCCGTAAATTGACCGCGCGAATGGTAATCGAAGTGGTCGCGGTACATCCATTCGCATCGCTAACCGTAACACTGTAAAAGCCTGGCGTTGCGCCGGTAATGGTTTGCGTAGTAGCTCCGGTACTCCAGAGGAAACCAAAGGGTGGTAATCCCCCGTTTACCTGAACGGTAGCATTGGTTGTATTCGAACCACACACGATGGGTGCCGAATTAATATTGATATTTAAAGCTGGAGATTGCAGAATCGTATCGGCGGCGGTAGCACTACAACCATTTGCATCGGTAACGGTCACCCGATAGATGCCTGATCCTAAATTACTGATGGAATCAGTTGTTACACCATTATTCCAACGATACGTATAAGGTGCTTTTCCACCACTTGCCGTGGCTTTAGCGGTGCCGTTCGTAGCGCCCGGACATACGCGAGCCGTAGCATTCACCACTACATTTACAGGTGGTGGAGCAGTAATTGTCACCGAACCCATTGCCATACAGCCCCTTGCATCCATTACCATCACTGAATAAAATCCAGCGCTCAACCCTTGCACGGTGGCTGTTTTAGCGCCATTACTCCAGGTATAATCAAAAGGTGCCGTGCCTCCATTAATCGTAACGGTGGCAGTACCGTTGTCTCCCGTACAATTGGTAGCATCGGTTTTACTCAGACTAATGGAGAAAGGTGCACCAGGATTGACGGTAAAAGACCCACTGGCTTTACAACCTACAAAATCTGTTACCGTAACGCTGTACGTGCCGGGTGCCAGAATAGTTAAGGATTTAGAAGTGGCGCCAGTATTCCAAAGGTAAGTAAAAGGTCCTATCCCGTCTATCGGATTTGCCACGACCGAGCCATTGCGGGCATTGGGACAAGTTTCATGCTGCCCGGTCACATTTACAGATAATTTTGATTTAGAATCTAAAATGATGGTTTTAGAACTCGTACAACCTTTATTATCTAAAACCGTAACCGAGTAGGTACCCGGAACTAAATTAGAAATAGTTTGTGCGGTTGCACCAGTACTCCATACAAAAGTATAGGGAGCACTTCCACCTGTGGCAGACGCTGTTATGCTACCATTGGTATCGCTGCTACAATTCGGTTGTACTGTTGTGGTATTAATATTAATTGCTTGCCGGTTAGCAACGGTAGCCAGCGCTGTTGCAGTACAATTGCGCGCATCGGTCACCGTCACCCGATAAGTACCAAAGGTCAAGTTTGAAATGGATTGCGTGGTTGCTCCGTTACTCCATAAATACGTGTAGGGAGCAGTCCCGCCTACCGGATTTGCCGTTACACTTCCATCATTTCCGTCAGGGCAGCTTAAGGGGCTAGCCACAGCAGACAAGGTCAAAGGTGTTGGATTAACAGTGATGCATTTCACTGCACCGCAGGAATTGTTATCGGTAATTGTAACACAATACGAGCCATTATTAACGGTAATCGTTTGCGTGCTTTGCCCGTTTGACCAAAAATATTTGTATGGCGACACGCCGCCCCCCCCTACTGCGGTGAGATTAAAAGGAACCGAGCAATTACCAGAAATAGTAATGTTTGCCGTGACAGAAGCAGGCTGATTCAGCGTAACTGAACGTACAATACTATTCCCACCGGCATCACTCACTGTCACCGAATAAGCGCCTGCGCTTATGTTATTGAGCGTGCCACCCATTACACCGGTGTTCCACAAATAGGTATACGGAGCAGTGCCACCGCTGGCGCTTGCTACAATACGACCATTCGGCAAACCAGAGCAAGTAGGTTCTTGTACATTGAAAGTGACATTTAGCTGAGCCTGAACAACTTGTACGGTTAATAACAAGGCAAAAAGTAATAGTTGCCGGATAATTTGTATCCGTTTCCCCTTTGGATAGTTGGTTGAATTGAATTGTAATGATTGACTCATAGTGGACTTATAATTTGTTTGTTAGTAGAAATACCAATCCGTTCAGCCATTGCACTGCAAAAGCCGGGTAACATAGATAGCGCTCAACGGAAAAAAGGAATAATCAATCTTAGTACCTAAGATGTTTTTACATTGGAAACCATAAGAATTGCAAAGCTCTAATGAATTACATTAGTGGTGGAGTCAATAATCACGAATCTGAAATCTGAATTGATCAGATTTCGGTTAAGGATTGAGAGCGGTGGGGCCTAAGAATTCTCTCAGCATGTTGTATGTCTGCAAAGGAAAGACTTTTTCTTTAAATATCCAACACTTGTATCAAAAAGAATTTCAATTTATCCTTTGAGGTAATTTATCTTGCCAAGTATAAAAAATTTCTTCCTACTTCGGGAACGAATCGCTACGTCCGCAGAGTTAATCCTTCGTCTTCCCTGAATAACCAATATTAATATCAACTACTCCACTGAGTTATTACAATGTTATTATAATAGACGCTTAGCTACATTTCCTAATACCTAATTTTATGATTACCCAACTGTTCAAAAATCCCTACCTCTCCATGTTGCGCACGGCGTGGCACTACGCCAAAGGCGAACGTCGCAAGTATGTGCAGGTGTATAGTATGTTTTTGATGAGCAATCTGATGATGGCAATTGAGCCAATCATTTGGGGCTTGTTTGTCAATGAATTACAAAAAAATGGCGTCAATGCCCTGCGTTCAGCGTGGATGTATGTAGGCGCTTATTTCCTGTTGCGGATGCTCGATTGGTCGTTTCACGGTCCAGCTCGTATTATAGAACGAGAGTTAGCATTTAATATGAGTCGCAATTTTTTACAGGAATTGTATCATAAAGCGCTCCATCTGCCGGTCAAATGGCACCAGGATCATCATAGCGGCGCCACCATCAACCGCATTCGCAAAGCGTACGAGGCACTCAAGGAATTCTTTCAGGAGGGTTTCATGTACGCGCACTCCCTGGGGAAATTTGTATTTTCTTTTGCCGCGATGCTCTACTTTGCCCCACTTTACGGCTTGATCGCACTCGGATTAGGTGTAATGGTTGTAATAATTATATTAAAATTTGATAAACCTTATATCAAAACACTCGAAGAAGTAAATGAAGGCGAGCATATTGTGTCTTCTACCTTATTCGACAGCCTAAGTAATATCATAACGGTAATCACCCTGCGTTTACAAAAACGGATGGAAGCAGGCATTTTACAACGCGTCGCCAATATTTTTCCGCCCTTCCAAAGGAATATCCGCATCAATGAATGGAAATGGTTTGTGGTGGAGGGTATTTGTATTTCCCTGATGTACATAGTCATTTTGATGGGCTACATGTACCAAAACTGGCAACCGGGTCAGCCTTTCCTTATTGGTGGCTTGGTGATGCTGGTGGGTTTGGTTGAAAAATTTACCAGTGTGTTTCAAAACGTCGCCTGGCAATACACGCAAATTGTCAAGTATAATACCGAAGTACAAACGGCACGTAGCATTATAGAAGCGTATAATGAACATCATTTGCCGGAGGAAGAATCGGCGTTCACGAATAATTGGCGCGAAATTGAAATTAAAAACCTGCATTTCACCCATCATGAAACCTGGAATGGCAGCAAATCAGCGCAAGGTTTGCATGGTTTAGCCATGCGTGTTACCCGCGGGGAGCGCATTGCATTGATTGGTGAAAGTGGCAGCGGCAAGAGTACGCTACTGGCTTTGTTGCGTGGCTTGTACCCACCGGAGCCGGGTGTTGAAGTTACATTAGATAAAAACGTATATCATAATCTCAATGTCATTAGCAGTCATGTTACTTTATTTCCGCAGGAACCGGAAATTTTTGAAAACACCATAGAATATAATATCACGCTGGGTTTGCCTTTCAGCAAAGCGGAAGTGGAAAAAGTATGCGAAACCGCGCATTTTTCAGAGGTCATTGCTCAATTGCCAAAGGGTTTGGAATCAAATATTCAGGAAAAAGGCGTGAATTTATCCGGTGGTCAAAAGCAGCGCCTGGCGCTCGCGCGAGGTATTCTGGCAGCACGGGACAGCCACCTTGTTTTACTTGACGAACCAACCAGCAGCGTGGACCCGAAAACGGAATTGAAAATTTACGAAAAGATTTTCCAGGAATTTTCCGACAAAGCGATCATTTCCTCGCTGCACCGCCTGCATTTGCTCACACATTTTGATTATGTCTATATTCTGGACAAAGGCAAGGTAGTAGATGAAGGTACGTTTGAATCGCTGCGCCTCGGCAGCCCGATTTTTCAGGAATTGTGGAAACACCAGGAAGAAACCATGCGAATGGCAATATAATTAAGTAATAAGATGGGACTTATTTACTAAATACGCCCCATCTTATTACATTTCACTTAGCACTCATTCACTTTTATCCCTTCATTATTAACTCTTTCATTATTCATTCCTTCATTACCGCTACTCCTCCCGGTGCCATCCGCCAATGGTCACCCGCACTTCGGGCGCCAATTTAATCCGAATCCGTACAATCAAAGGATCGCGTAGCGTCGCGTAGGTCTTACGATGCAGGGCATACGTCGTACTGATGGTATTAAAAACCAGCGACAACGCGGCATTGCTACGCACTTCCGCCAGAATTTGCTGTAAGCGTTCTTTGGTAAAATCCTCATGCTTACCCACCAATTCCACATCCAGGTACGGACTAATAGCTACCCCCAACGAAAAACTCGTGATATTGAGTTTATATACTTCGAGTTTCGGAAAAATCTGCAACCACTCGTCAATAATCTGATACCCTTTTTCCTTGGCATTTTCGCCGAGAGACGACGCTTGCTCCTGAATAGCATCGGTCATATCTTTGATGGTCTGTTTAATTTTGTCTATCATTGCTATTGTTTTTAGAAAAAAGGATGCATGCTTGCATCGCTTTGTGAAACGAAAATAACATTTTCAAACGGGATACCCGCAGAAATTAGCCAACGATAACGGAGTATTCGACCAAATGTACTTTTTACAATCTTAAATTTTAAACTTTTAAACCTTAAACTGCTCAACCGTTGAACCCAACGCTAACGCTCGGAACCGCCATGTGGGGCTGGACTATGCCCAAAGCCATTTGCTTCGACCTTTTACAGCATTATTATGAACAGGGGTTTCGTACCATTGATACTGCCACGAATTATCCGATTAATAAAAATCCGGAGGACTTTCGCCGCTCGGAAAATATTTTATTGGAATGGATTAACACCCACGGTATCAATGATTTACAAGTAATTGTAAAAATCGGTAGTGTCAATAACCTGCGCAGCCCCGAGCATAATTTAAATAAGAGTTTCATTTTGATGAATCTGGATGATTATCAATATAAATATGCTTCTAATTTTAATATGATAATGATCCACTGGGATAATCGCGACCAGGAAGGGGAAATCCGTGAATCGCTGGAAGCCCTTGATATAGCCCGCCAACGCGGTTTGGCGATTGGTTTATCCGGCATTCAGCACCCCGAAATTTACCAATCTCTAAATAATGAATTCCATTTTGATTTTCATTTTCAATGCAAGCATAATATTTTACAATCCGATTATAATCGGTATGTACTATTTCACGGCAAGCGCCGCTTTACCACTTACGGCATCAATGCAGGCGGCATCAAATTACAAACCACTGATTACGAAACCAATAGCTCCCTCAAAGCGCGGGGCGGCAATGTAGAAAACGAGCACCCGCTGGCGCAGCCATTACAACGTATCATAAATGAAGCAAATGCGCATAATAATCGCCCGATATTAAGCACAATGAATCATATCGGTATGATATTCGCTTATTATAGTCCCGACATCGAAAGCATTCTGGTTGGTCCGTCAAAATTAAGTCAATTAAAAGATACGCTGGAATTTTATACCCATTTACAAAGTTATGATTACGCAGACGTTTATGATCATTTAAAGCAGCAGCAGGTCTGAGATTCGGCATTTATGAAAGCACATTTTGATACCATTATCGTCGGTGGCGGCATTTTTGGCGCTTATGCAGCATTGTATCTTGCTGGGCATGGACATCAGGTCTGCCTCATCGAAAAAGAAGCGGAATTATTACAAAAAGCGTCCATTGTCAATCAGGCACGCCTGCACAGTGGCTACCATTACCCGCGCAGCGTGGCGACCGCCCGCATGTCGGACGACAATAAACTCCGCTTTACCGCTGAACACAAGCCTTTTATCAATTTCGCTTTCGCAAAATATTATGCCATCGACCGCTTCGGCTCCTTTACGGACGGGCAACAGTTTGAACGCTTCTGCGATTACATGCATATCAAATGCGAACGCGTCCATGAGCATCCTTTTTTTAATTTTAATCGAATGGATGCGCTTTATGCCACTACGGAATATTCATTCGACCCGATTTTAATCGCCGAATATTATAAAAAAAGATTAGCCGAGGCGAAAAACATTACGATTCTGAAATCTACCCGCGTCCTTTCCGCCGAAACCGTCGGCAACAATTGGTTAGTAGAAGTAACCAGTCTGGCATCTGGCATCTGGCATCTGACATCTTCGCAAGTTATCAACGCCACTTATTCCGGTAGCAACGCCATCAATCGCCTGTTTGGTGTACCCGACATCCAATTGATGCACGAGATTTCAGAAATTGCTTTTATTACCTCCCCGCAGGTCAATAACATCGGCTTGACCGTCATGGACGGACCTTTTGGTTCCATTATGCCTTATGGTCTATCGGGTTTACTGTCTTTATCATCTGTTGCTTACACGCATCACAAAGTTTCCTACGATAATCTGCCCAAATTCGACTGCCAACGGCTCAATTCCGACTGCCATCCGGACTTCCCCGCCAATTGTAATTACTGCCCCGTCAAACCGCCTTCCAGCTACCGTAAAATGCTGACCCAAATGAAGCAATATTTTTCCGAAACGGTTGACTTCCAGTACTTTCATTCCTATTTTACCATTAAGTCCAAACTCAAAGCCAGCTACATTGACGACGGGCGCCCCACGGAAATCGCGCAATTGCAGGAAAATCCGCCTTTTTATTGCATCTTTGCGGGCAAAATCAATTCCATTTACGAAATTGAAAAAATTGTATAAGGCGTGGAGCAGGTTTGATACGTCTTTTGCCTGCGCTGCACCTCAAATCGTGAGTACCAAATTTGCGAGGAGCAGGTGCAAGTATGAAAATATTAAACACCTGAACATCCGATTTACAAACAATAATCAATACGCCATTATCAATTTACAATAGTACAAACCCTTTAAACCAGTTCAACTATGACCAAGATCATCCAAGCCAATAGTGACCATCTGAATGTACTCGCGGAGCTGTTTGACGCATACCGCATTTTCTACGGTAAGCCCTCGGACATAGCCGGAGCCCGTCATTTCCTCGCCGAGCGCCTGGAATACGAAGAATCCATCGTCTATCTGGCACAAGCCGACAACGGCGTGTATGTGGGCTTCACCCAATTGTACCCGGTGTTTTCTTCTACCCGCATGCAACGCATGTGGATTTTAAATGACTTGTATGTACTGCCCGATTATCGCGGCAAAGGGATTTCCAAGTTATTGATTGACCGAGCCAAAGAGCTGGCACGCGCCACCAATGCTTCCGGTATCTTGCTCGAAACCGCTAAAAACAATGAAATCGGCAACAAACTCTACCCTTCCGTAGGTTTTGAATTGAATAAGGATTTTAATTTTTATTTCTGGACCAATGCTTAATGTACTCGGAACAAAGTAGAAAGCCTAAGTGACCATCTAACTTGTTTCATTGTACTTTGCATATTAAAAATTCCTAACCTTATGAATATCAACAACGTACATGTATCTTCCGAAATCGGCAAACTCAAACGCGTGATTGTACATCGCCCCGATGAGGGCATTGCCCGTATCTCCCCAAAAGAAGCCGAAGAATTGCTGTTCGACGATATTGTCTATCTGCCGCAAATGCAAGCCGAACACGATGTTTTTACCCAGGTGCTCGAAGCTTTTCTGGGCAAAGCGAATGTGCTGGAAACCCGGCAATTGCTGGTGGAAGCCTTGCAATCGGGCGACGAGAGCCGAAAGGAAATGATTGAACTCATTGTAGATTATGAGGAATTGCCCAAGAATTACGGCAACCTCCTGCTCGACATGGACGAAGAAGAACTCGCCGACGTGCTCATCACCGGCTATTATGCGGAAGACGATTATTTCCTGTTCGACCCAATTCCTAATTTCATTTTCACCCGCGACATTGCCGTTACCATCAACGACCACGTGGTGATTACCAAAGCTGCCAAGGAAGCCCGCTTCCGCGAAAACTTCCTCACCCGCTACATCTGCTGGGCGCATCCGATTTTCAGTCCTTTGCGCGAAGCGGGTCGCATTATCAATATGAATAAGGTGGATTTGTTTCCCCCGTCCAAACGCGGCGAATTTGTGTCGGTAGAAGGCGGCGACGTGATGGTCATCAACGAAGATTATGTCCTGATCGGGTGCAGCGAACGCTCTACGGCACACGGTATCCGCTCGCTGCGCGATGTGCTGTTTGACAAGGGCGTCGTCAAAAACGTGGTACAGATCAACATTCCCAACGACCGCTCTTTCATGCACATTGACACCATTTTTACCCAGATTCATCACAATCACATCGTTGGTTTCAAGCCCATTGTAGTCGATGGATTAAGTTCTACGGTCGAAGTATATCGCCAGCACGGCAAACCCGGCTTCTATCATTCCATCAAAGATTTCATTCTGGAAGAAATCAATCCCAATATGCGCTTTATTCTGAGTGGCAATGGCGAGTCGCCTTACCAGGAGCGCGAACAATGGACCGATGGGTGCAACCTCGTAGCCATTAAGCCCGGCGTTGCCATCACTTATGATCGAAATCCCAAAACGGAGGAAGCCTTTGCTGCTGCCGGGTACAGCATTTTACACGCCTATGATTTTCTGCGTGCCTACCGTAGCGGTAAAATTGATCCGCAAAAGCTGGAAAATACCATCATTGCCATTCCATCGAACGAACTGTCGCGGGCGCGGGGAGGGTCGCATTGTATGACCTGTCCGATTGAACGCGAAGCATTATAATAAACCGCGAATATTTAGCGAAAGTTTATAATAATTAAACCAATTATTTAGCAAACAGCCTATAAGGTGCCTGCGCCTTATAGGTTTTCTTTTGTAGCTGCCTTTCTTAATAATGACGAGGCTTTTAGGAGCATTCCCAGACGAAGTCGGAACGTTCCCCTCTCAATTCGGAACAAAATAATATGATATCTGGACAAATCATCTTGATATCTTGCCCGGTATTGAAAAAACTTTGTTCCGAATTGCAAGGGATTTTCTAGGAATACATCCGAAGTTTTGAGAAACTTCGGATGTATGGAGGCATCGGCTTTAATGTCCATCCCAGGGAAAGTCGCCACAATCGGTTTTTACAATCGTAATGCGCACCTCGGCACTTGTCGCCGCACACTCGTCGTCCGGATTGTCCACGGTTAGCACTAGTGTCACAAAACCACGACTGACCGCATCCTGACCTGGCGTATAGGTTCCGCTGGCAGGGTTGCCCGCATCCAATCCTTCCAAAATGCCATTCAAATTGCCGGGTTCTTTGATCGTCCAGGTGTAGCGAAGCTCCGCCGGATCGCCCACGTAAACCACGCCTTTAAATAGGTCTGCCAGCGCTAGTTTTCTGGTCAAACAGGTTGTTCGAGGCATCAGCGGATTGATGGTAATTGCTGAATTGATGGATACTTGCTGACTGACCGCTTGCATACAACCGGGAATAGTGGCTCCTTCGGCAGCAGCATCTACGGTGTAAACGACTGTAAATGTGCCTGCGCCCAAAGTTTGGGGATCAAACTGTACGACGGGATTATTATTAATAGAAAATACCGCCGATTCGGACGTTGCCGCGGTTTGCCCATCGCC
>JBKBWT010000160.1:0-13913 GCA_046314415.1 Saprospiraceae bacterium | reverse complement strand
GAAACCTTAGCTTCCACTTGGTTAGCCATGAATTTGATGGGTATGATCCATCTATTTTTGCGCAAAATTAGTAAACATATTACTTAATTTTTTTAATTTTAAACACATTCAGTAAGAATAAAACAAGTAAACCCACCGAAAAGAAGCGGGCAGAATTGAAGTAGGTCGCTGTAAGTAATACATTGCTATGTCTTTGCAATGCATCTAACCAGCGAACAGTTCGCTTGGTAAAATTTTTCATGAGAGTAGCAATTGTGTTATTAGTTTGGGTTAAAAATAATTCCAAAGTTGTGAAAAACGATCGGAAAACCGCAGGCGAGTAAGCACATCTATCCAAAATAATAATTCCTTGACACCTTAGGTCGTCACATCGTCTTTATCTACATGATTATGATCGTGAAATAAAAAGAAAAAAATGTTTATTAATGCTTGGGTATCAAACTTTTAAATGCAAAACTTACAAAAAAAGCTCGTTTCGATGATCAAATATATAAACTATCTTCAAATCGTAAAGTTTTTTACTCCGAAATTAGACTAAAAATCGTAATAGGTATGGGGCAAAGGAGTACGCTTTTACAAAAAACTTTGTTACACTGTATTAATTCAGTTGTCGAACCAATTGCTTAATATGAAATATTTTTATAATGCAAATCTAAAAGTACAAAAGGAGATGACCACCATTGTACAAGAGTCATACATTAATAAAATTTAGTTTAGCTATAAAACATTTTCTAAAAAATATTAATATTATATGCCCAAGTAAATATTTTTAATTTTATTTAATCTCCGCGGTTTGATTTCCTTTCTTCTGTCGGGCATTGTCTTCCATCAATTCAATTTTGACCGCATTATTATTCCTTTTATGCTGGCTAAAATTAGGCGCAACGCCTGTAATACCAATGCCAATCGTGGCTAATACAATCAATATAATGATGATAAAAAAACGTACTACGCGCAGCAGTTTTTCCATGAGTTTGAATATTGAATCATTTTCGCTTATGCAGATGAAAATCGGCATAAATGTTAGTGAATAATGGTGAAGAGCTGGCAGGGATAGGCAGCGTGCTTAGTGCGAAGGCGAGCAACTTGAATCGGCGGCTGGCGCTATAATTTTTCCCGGCATTATCATGCGGGCAGGAATTTTATATGATGATTTTCTGACTTGATGTAATTGGGTGATAACCTGTCGCTTATGTAACAGTTGTAAATAAAAATAGGAAAGTGCTGCATAAAAATGCGGCTTTTTATGAAGGTAGCGCAATACACTGTATAAAGAAATACTCCTTTTGAAGCGCCGTTTAGGGGTAACGATTAATTCGGTGGACGTTGTTTTTAGTAAACCCGGCTGACTGCTTACAGTTCCCGATAAAGTAAATAAACTGATTAGCAAAGCAATAGCTAACCACAACCTGGACGAGCCCCGCGCTAAATCGGTATTTGCAGTCAATAGCATACCTTTGTAAAAGGTCATTTTTATGCAAAAGGTTGTCCGCCTGGTCGTTTATTGCCACTTTTTTATAAAGCCCCATTGTGAATTACCGGAAATTCCCCTATTTTTAAAGATCAAAACCCCATGCATATGGAAGCATCCAGCATTATCGGCACGATCATTGCCATTTTTACCGGACTCGTCACGTATAAAGGGCTGCGCGACTACGGCTTCAAAGAAATGTATCTCTTTGATGTAGATAAGATATTGATTCACAAAGAGTACCGCCGACTCTGGTCGTCCGGTTTTTTGCACGCCAACTGGCTTCATTACGGTTTCAATATGATGGCGCTCCTTTCCTTCAGCTTTTCGCTGGAATTTATGTTCGGCACCGGCAGATTCTTATTATTATATTTTGCCAGCATGATAGGCGGCAGTTTATTAGCTCTTTTCATCCATCGCAATCACGGAGATTACCGCGCCCTGGGCGCATCGGGCGCGATTAGCGGGGTTATTTTTTCCTCGATTGTCTTATTTCCGGAGAGTAAAATCGGTTTCGTGATTCTGCCATTTGAAATGAAAAGCTGGATTTTTGGGGTGCTTTATATGCTCATTTCCATTCTAGGTATCAAGAGTCAACGCGATAATATCGGACACGAAGCGCACCTCGGCGGCGCCATCATTGGCGTTGTACTGACGCTTATTTTCTATCCAACCCTCGCATTAGAGCACTGGTGGGTGGTTTTGTTAATCCTGCTACCGGTTACGGCTTTTTTAATCTTAATCGTCAGAAATCCTGCTGTGTTAATGATTGATAAATATTGGGGCGAAAATGTGGAAATGCTGAAAAACTGGAAACCCAAGCCATCCGACCCGAATCGGAAGCTCTCGCAGGAAGAGGAACTCGACGCCCTGCTCGACAAGATTAATAAATATGGTATTAACAGCCTGAGTAAAAAGGAAAAAGACCGACTGAAAGAACTCACCGATAAAATGTAAAACAGCTTTTATAGGAATAGATTAAATAACGCCGATATCTATTTAATATTCCGACTAATTTCTTGATGGGTGGAAAGGAATATTAAGTAAGTGTACGAAATTGGCTAAGTACATTTCGGACATAACAAAGTAGTTGTCGGATTGAATAAAGGCAATCTTCACAAATGCAAAGGGAACGCTGCCACAGGCAAAGGCAACAGCCAACAACTGAAAGGGAGTCTGACAAATAGTGGAGGGACTTTGTCATTTACTAAAGGGAGAAAGGCAAATGTGAAAGGAAAAATGTCAAATGTAAGAGGGGACGTGTACAATATCAGAGGGAGTTGTGTAAATGTAAGAGGAGGCTCGTAGAATATCAGAGGGAATGGTTCAAATATAGAAGGGAATTTATATGAAATAAGAGGGGATTGCAGGTATGGCAAAGGGAAACAAAACTTTGGGGCAATAAAATGCCGTATATCGGCATAATTGTGGACTAATTAAATTTGATTTTCAAGCATTTAGCAGCGTATCTTTGTGGACAGGACATATAAATGTTATCTGACAAGCGTTTTGTGAACAAATTCCACTGCGGATAGTTTACAGTTTGCAATTCGCTGTATCTTTCTAACACTGATTTTTCTCATCCTTATCGACGCTTCTGCTGACTAAAATCATGCCTCTTTGCTGGAGGATTCAATCAATTGATTTACAATAGATTAGGCTGTTTTGATGACTTTTTGTAAACCGGGAAAAATTTGTATTCTGGCGGGCTAGAGATATATTTGGAGCTGTCATTCGCAAAGGGCATTAGCCGACTTACAGGAAGCGATTGATGCGATTCTAATTAATGATTTCTTTAACCTGAATGCGTAGTTTATGAAACTGAGACCTAACCATTGCTCCAAATGGTTTGTTGCGCTTACTGCGCTGTTACTCTGGAATTTCACATTGGCGCAGCGTACAATTACAGGTACGGTGACCGATGCACAATCCAAAGAACCACTGATTGGTGCCAATATCCTGGTAGTAGGAACTTCTACCGGCACCATTACCGAATTTGATGGTACCTACTCACTGCAATTGCCGGAAGGCGCGACGGAACTTGAGTTTTCTTACACTGGTTATGGCACACAGCGCGTTACGATTGGTGCTTCCAATGTGATTGACATTGCCTTGTCCGCAGGGGAAGTATTAGAAGAAGTAGTCGTAATCGGTTACGGTACCGTGAAAAAAGGAGATGCGACCGGTGCAGTGAATGCTATTTCCAGTAAAGATTTTAACCGGGGTGCGATTGTATCACCTGATCAGTTGATTACCGGTAAAGTTGCCGGGGTACAAATTACGACCAATAGTGGTGAACCTGGTGGGCAGGCTTCTGTACGTATCCGCGGGGGTACTTCGGTAAATGCCAGCAATGAGCCTTTATATGTAATTGACGGTGTGCCTATTGACAATGCTCCGCACAATCCGGGCGGCTTCTCTGGCGGTCGTAACCCATTGAACTTCCTTAACCCGAATGATATCGAAACCTTTACGGTATTAAAAGATGCTTCGGCAACGGCTATCTACGGTTCGCGTGGTGCGAATGGTGTAATTCTTATTACTACTAAAAAAGGTAAAGCCGGTGAAAGAAGTCGCATTACTTATGATGGCTACTATACCACCGCTCAACTGGCAGGCGAACCCGATGTATTCAAAGCTGAAGACTTCCGCAACGTAGTTACTTTCAAAGCACCAGAGCGCTTGGGCATTCTGGGCAATAACGATACCAACTGGTTTGACGAAGTAACCCAGACCGCGAGTGGTCACAGCCATACGCTGAGCTTTACCGGCGGCGGTGAAAATATGGGTTATCGTTTGTCCGCTGGTTTTCAGGATTTGAAAGGGGTGATCCGGGCTTCGCAAACTGAACGGACCAACTTCTCGTTGAATTATAACCACGCTTTGTTTGATAATCGTCTGACGATCAATGCAAATATTAAAGGTGCGTTTACACGCGACCAATTTGATCCGGGGGTAGTAGGCGGCGCATCTACTTTCGATCCGACCCAAACGGTGTATGACGAAACCAACACTGCATTTGGTGGTTATTTTGAATATCCGTTGGCACAGGCACCACGAAATCCGGTTTCGTTCATTGAGCAACAACAGGATTTTGGCAAGAGCTTCCGCAATATTGGCAATATCGAGTTTGATTATAAGCTAAATGACCTGATTCCAGGCTTGAGCGCCAAATTGAATTTGGGTTATGATATTAACAATGGTGAGCGCAAGCGCTTCCAGCCAACTACCTTGCAAAAACCACCATTTACCAACTATACCGGCGAAATCCGCCGCGAAAATTATACTCGTACCAACACGCTGCTCGACTTTTATTTGAATTATAACCGCAGCTTCGGTACCGCGCATCGCCTGGATTTCACGGCTGGTTATTCTTATCAGGATTTCCGCAATGAATTCCCTTCCTTCCGCGCTTTCAACCTGTCGAACGACATTTTTGGATTCAATAGCACCGCTCCGGCGGCTAATTTTGAAGCCAACAACAGCGTGGTGGAGAACCGCTTGATCTCTTTCTTCGGTCGTGCCAATTATAGTTTGCTGGATAAATATTTGTTGACGGTAACGGTACGCCGTGATGGTTCTACCCGCTTTGGTGAAAGCAATCGTTGGGGTATTTTCCCATCTGCTGCTTTTGCATGGCGCATTTTGCAGGAAGATTTTGCCGCTGGTCTGGGCAATACTTTCTCCGATTTGAAACTGCGTTTGGGCTATGGTATTACGGGTAACCAGGATATTGGGGACTTCCGTTATCTGCCAACCTATTCACTCTCTGATGCCAGAGCGCGTTACCAGTTTGGCAACGCCTTCGTAACAACGGCTCGTCCAAATGGGTATGATCCTAATCTGAAATGGGAAGAAACCTCCTCTTATAATATTGGTTTGGACTTTGGTTTCCTCAAAGGTAGAATCAATGGTACCTTGGATTATTACTACAAACAAACGGACGACCTGCTGTTCACCGTTAACGTGCCAGCCGGTACGAACCTAACTGACCGTGTTTTAACCAATATTGGTTCGGTAGAAAACCAAGGTATTGAATTGACTTTGAATGCTTATGTAATTGATAAAGCCGATTTCTCATGGAATGTATCGTTGAATGCTGCTCGCAACACCAACAAAATCTTGGCGATTGACCAGGTAAGCACCAGCGGTATCCTCACCGGCGGTATTGCAGGTGGTGTAGGTAACCAGGTACAGATTCTGCAAGTAGGTCAGCCCGTCAATGCTTTCTTTGTATTCCAACAAAAATACGGTACCAACGGCTTGCCATTGCAAGATGGTGTAGATCATAATGATGATGGCACGGTTAACCAGGCGGATATTTACGAAGACCTGAATGGTGACGGCAGAGTAAATGATCTGGACAAGCGCCCCTTGGAACAACCCGCGCCAGACCTCATTCTGGGTATTAGCTCGCAGTTGAATTACAAAAACTTTGACTTGAATTTCATTCTGCGCGGCAACGTTGGCAACTATGTTTATAACAATAATGCTTCCAACTACGGTTATTACGATCGTATTGATGAGCGTCCGGGTTTTGTAAATAACGTCCACACGTCAGTATTGCTGACTCGTTTTGAGCGTCCGCAGTATTTCAGCGATTACTATGTAGAAGATGCGTCTTTCCTGCGTTTGGATAACATTACCCTGGGTTATACCTTCAATCAACTCCCGAAAAACCGCAGCTTGCGTCTGTATGCTACGGCTCAAAACCTGTTCGTTTGGACGAACTATACGGGGCTTGATCCAGAAGTGGGCAATGGTATTGACAATAACCCATATCCGAGATCGCGGGCATTTATCTTTGGTTTGAGCCTGGGATTATAAAAGGTTTTGCCAGATAAATGACGTAAATTTTATGATGGTTAAAAATCTTAATATTAAAGTGCATGTTGTAAACTATAAAATCCAAAAGTGATTCATATGAAAAAGATATTAAATATTATATCCATTTTTCTGCTGCTTGCAGTGTCTAGCTGTACCGATCTCGACTTGCAGCCATTGAGCAGCACAACGCCGGAGGTACTCTTCTCAGATGAGTCTTCTTACAAGGCTTTTATTGCCAAGGTATATGCCGGTTTGGCAGTGACGGGGCAGAGTGGACCTGCCGGTTCTGGCGATATTTCCAGCTTGGACGAAGGCTTTTCCAACTACCTGCGCCAGTATTGGCAATTGCAGGAATTGACCACCGACGAAGCCGTGATTGGCTGGGGTGATGAGGGTTTACCCGACTTGCATAATCACACCTGGACTTCGGCTAACCAGTTTGTACGGGCTATTTACTACCGTGTTTTCTTCCAGGTTTCAATTGCAAATGAGTTTTTGCGTGAAACGACTCAGGAAAAACTGGATTCGCGGAAAGTAAGTGCCGCTACCCAGGCACAAATCAAAGCCTACCGCGCTGAAGCCCGCTTCCTGCGTGCGCTGAGCTACTGGCATGGTATGGATTTATTTGGTAGCATTCCATTCTACACCGAAGAAAGCGGTATTGGATCCAATCCGCCGGCTCAGGTAGATCGCGCTACGATTTTCCAGTTTTTGGAAAAAGAACTCGCTGAAATTGAAGCAGATATGGTCGCTCCAGGTACCAATGAATATGGTAGAGCTGATCGCGCTGCGTTGTGGATGCTGCAAGCCAAATTGTATCTGAATTCGGAGGTTTATACCGGCAAAGCCGAATATACCAAAGCCATTGAGGCAACTAAAAAAGTGATTAATGCTGGCGTTTACAGTTTGCAGGACAATTATCGTCATTTATTTATGACGGATAATCATAATTCAGAAGAAATTATCTGGGCAATCCCGTTTGACGGTCTAAGTACGCAAACCTGGGGTGGTATGACTTATCTGGTTCATGCGGCTATTGGAGGTAGCATGAAAGGCTCCGATTATGGTGTAAACAGTGGCTGGAACGGCTTGCGCACTACCAAATCGATTGTAGATCTGTTCCCGGATGCAACGGGTGCTATTGACAAACGTGCGTTGTTCTACACCAATGGACAAAACAAGGAAATCAATTCGATCGGTAATTTCAACGATGGCTATGCGCTGCCGAAATATACCAATCTTTCTTCTGATGGTGTAGCAGGTGCCGACCTCGATCACCCCGATACGGATTATCCGATGTTCCGTCTGGCGGATGCTTATCTGATGTATGCTGAAGCGGTGCTCCGCGGAGGACAAGGTGGCGATCGCGCTACTGCTTTGAATTATATCAATCAACTTCGTGCCAGAGCTTATAATAACAATAGTGGTAATATAACGGATGCACAGTTAACCTTGAATTTTATCTTGGATGAGCGTGCGCGCGAACTGTATTGGGAAGGACACCGTCGTACCGACTTGATCCGTTTTAAACGCTTTACTGAAAATGGTATTTGGCCCTGGAAAGGTGGCGTGAAGGAAGGTAAGACAACGGAAACATTCCGCAATGTACTGCCTATTCCGGCATCGGAAATTCTGGCAAATCCGAAATTATCGCAGAATACGGGTTACTAGTCAGTAGGGAATTACAAACTTATAAGGTGCTGAAAATCTTATAGGTTTACTTAGAAAAATTTTATCAACTTTTTAATGTTTTGATAAGATGAAAAATATTCTAAAATATATTGCCATACTGCTCATTGGCACTTCGATTTTCTCCTGTACACCGGAGGAAATCAATATCAAGGATTTAACCAATTTCCCGCCGGGTATTCTCAGTATTAGCCCATCGGACGGTAGCCGCGTTGCTCGAGGCGATTTCGATATCGTTGGCAAATTTGTTTCCGGTACCGTTTCTACTCTGGCTTCGGCTTCGATCAAAGTGACTGACGCTTCCGGTAAGGAAATTGCTTCCGCTACCAAGAGTATTTCCGGTACTTCCGATTCTTTAGTGATTAAAGGCAGCACGTTCAACAGTACTACGTTGCCGCTGGGTTTTTATAAAATGGTGGTATCGGTAACGGATACTGAAGGAAAAACGCAGACGGTAAATATTCAATTTGAGGTTTATATTTTACCAGCGGTGGGTATCATTGGTTCGGCAACGCCAAAAGGCTGGGGTGAAGATACAGATATGACGCACATTGGCAATGGCGTATTTGAACTTGTGATTACATTGACCGATGGAGAAGCGAAATTCCGTGCGGATGATGCCTGGACTGTCAACTGGGGTGCTGCCGATTTCCCCTCAGGTATCGGCAGACAGGATGGTCCAAATATTCCGATATCAGCAGGTACCTGGCGCGTACGTTTTGAGCCGGGTACTGGGGCTTACAGTTTTACTAGAGCAGTAGCGTTGAGTTCAAATGCGAAAGATTTATATTTGGTAGGTACATTCAATAACTTCCAGGGTAACCAATATAAATTTAACCTGGTAGCTAACAATACCTGGGTACTGAAAGAAATACAGTTGAAGCCAACCGATCAATTCCGTTTTGCCGAAGGACCCTTCCTGATGGGTAGAAACTGGGGCGACACCGACAAAGATGGCAGAGCCGATGAATTTGGAAATAATATCAAGTTAGGGGATCTGCCTTCTAACAAAGGAGAAGCATTCTATACAATTACGTTCAACGACCGTACCCGTATTTACAGCATTGAATTTGTGAAATTCCCATCGATTGGTATTATCGGTTCGGCAACACCAGGTGGCTGGGATGCAGATACGGATATGACCGACAAAGGTGACGGTACGTTCCAATTGCTGATCGCGTTGAAAGATGGCGAAGCAAAGTTCCGCGCCAATGATTCCTGGGATACCAACTGGGGTGGGGGTGACTTTCCGAAAGGCATTGGTACACAAAATGGTCCGAACATTCCGGTGAAAGCAGGCACGTATAAAGTGACCTTCAAACCAGCTACCGGCGAGTACAATTTTGAACCGGGTATTTCTTTTGTAGGCATTATCGGTTCCGCTACGCCGGGTGGCTGGGGCGCTGACACCGAACTGAAAGACAATGGTGATGGCTCTTATTCGGCAGTGGTTGGCTTGGGTACCGGCGAAGCGAAATTCCGCATCAACAATTCCTGGGATACGAACTGGGGCGCTAATGGCTTCCCTTCAGGTACAGGTACGCAAGGCGGACCAAATATTCCGGTTACACCGGGTATTTATGTGGTTACCTTCACGCCGGGCACGGGTGAATATAAGTTTGAACCGGCTTCTATCGGTCTCATCGGTACGGCTCAAACCGGTGGTTGGAGCAGCGATACCGACATGGTTGCCGATGCCACCACGCCAGGTGAAGTGACACTGACGATCACTTTGTCGGACGGTGAAGCGAAATTCCGCACCAATAACGATTGGAAATTCAATTGGGGTAACAATACTTTCCCTAGCGGTACGGCTACGCCGGGTGGACCGAATATTCCGGTAAAAGCAGGTAATTATACCATCAAGTTCAATGTTAATACCGGCGCTTATTCCTTCCAGTAAGCATATGAAAAGGAACAAAACGTAATGGATTTATAATAATCTATTGCGTTTTGTTTGCCAAATTTTGATTCATACATCATAAAAGGGACTAAGCTATGTTACAATAGACTAGTCCCTTATTTTAAATACACTCCACGATGCGTCCAATCCCTTTTCTTTACATTTTTTCTATTCTAATATGGGCAGGGTGTAATATTTCGCAAAATACTTATAGTAGTGCCACGCGTGGTACGATTCAACATCATGCCGCTTTTGCGTCGCAATACGTGGATGCACGTAATGTGGACATTTGGCTGCCGCCGAATTATGATAAGGATGTAAAGAAAACGTATTCGGTATTAATCATGCATGATGGGCAAATGCTATATGATTCTACCACTACCTGGAACCACCAGGAATGGGGTGTGGATGAAACGGCAGAAAAACTCATTCAATCAGGGCAAACCGAACCCTTTGTCGTTGTAGGTGTGTGGAATACACCTAAGCGTTTTGTAGAATATTTGCCACAGCAACCAGCGCTGACCTTTCCCGATTCGCTTGTTAATCAACTGCGTAATTTTAAAAAAGCGGATTTTCAGGCGGACAATTATTTACTTTTTTTGACTAAAGAATTAATACCTTTCATAGAAAAAAACTATCGGGTCAAAACCGACAAAGCCGATCGCTACATCATGGGTTCGAGTATGGGCGGCTTGATTTCATTGTACGCTATTTGTCAATATCCTGATGTATTCGGCGGCGCGGCTTGCCTTTCCACGCATTGGCCCGTGGCTTTTAGTAATGATCATATCATATTGCCTAATACTTTAATTAATTATTTTGCCAATCATTTACCCGATCCGAAGACGCATCAAATTTACTTCGACTACGGCACCACTACGCTCGATTCTTTGTACGAACCACACCAACTGCGCATGGATGCAGTCATGCAAGCAGCTGGTTATCAACAAGGTAAAAACTGGGCTACCCGAAAATTTACCGGCGCCGACCACAGCGAAAAAGCCTGGCGGGAGCGTCTGGATATTCCCTTAAAATTTTTACTCGGAAGTAAATAAAATTGAAACTAACACAACCAAAAATTTGCGGATTATGAAAATATTATTGCAAAGATTTAGCATTTTATTACTTGTACTTACTTTATGCAGCACGGCAGCGGTAGCACAAAAAAACACCGTTCAACGCCTGGAGCCCGCTTTCTGGTGGGTGGGCATGAAAAACCCGGCGTTACAATTAATGGTTTACGGACCAGGTATTTCTACCTTAAATCCGGTGATTAATTATAATGGAGTCAGAATTGATGAAGTGATTAAAGTAAAAAGCCCGAATTATTTATTTATCAACCTCACCATTACCGATAATCAAAAACCGGCAAATTTTGATATTGATTTTCAAAAAGACGGCAAATCGGTTACAAAATATAATTACAGATTATTAGCACGAGAAGCCGGCTCCGCTGAGCGCCAGGGTTTTAATAATGCCGATGTAATGTATTTGGTAACGCCCGACCGCTTTGTAAATGGCGACCCCAATAATGATAATGTCGCTTCACTGGCGGAAAAATTGAATCGCAGTTTCCCCGGCGGACGCCACGGCGGCGATATTGCGGGTATGATTAATAGCCTGGATTATATCAAAGACCTCGGTTTTACCGCGCTTTGGCTCAATCCTGTACTCGAAAACAACCAACCGGAGTACTCCTACCACGGCTACTCGATCACCGATTTTTATCAAGTGGACGCCCGCTTCGGCTCCAATGAAGATTATGTAAAATTAAGCCAGCTCGGCAAACAAAAAGGCATCAAGATGATCATGGATATGATCGTGAACCACTGTGGCTCCGGGCATTGGTGGATGAAAGACTTGCCTACCGTCGACTGGATTAATTATGACAATAAATTTGTGGTAACCAATCACCGGAAATCCACCATTCAAGACCCTTACGTTGCCAGTGTCGATTATAAAAAATTTGTAGATGGCTGGTTTGTCGAAAGTATGCCCGATTTGAACCAACGTAACCCTTTGATGGCGAAGTACTTGATTCAAAATAGCATTTGGTGGATTGAATACGCCGGGCTGGCGGGCATTCGCATGGATACTTATCCTTACCCGGATAAAGATTTTATGACCGACTGGACCTGTCAGATCATGGCGGAATACCCGAATTTCAACATTGTAGGGGAGGAGTGGAACGGCAATCCTTCAATTCTGGCTTTCTGGCAGCGCGGCAAGCAAAATCCGAATGGTTACACCTCTTGTCTGCCCAGTCTGATGGATTTTCCAATACAGGAATCCCTCTGGAACGCCTTGTATCCGCAATCGGGTGATGGTGCCTGGAATGGCTTGTACGAAAAACTGGCGCTGGATTTTCAATACGCCGACCCTTATAATCTGGTGGTTTTCCCGGATAACCACGACATGAGCCGCTTTTACTCTGTTGTAGGACAAGACCTTGGCATGCTGAAATTAGGCTTGACCTATGTGCTGACCACTCGCGGCATTCCGCAATTATATTATGGTACGGAAGTACTCATGACCAGTCCGGTGGAACGCAACGACGGCTTGATTCGCAGCGATTTCCCGGGCGGCTGGCAGGGCGATGCCACCAATGCTTTCACCGAAGCCGGGCTCACTGCGCAGCAAAAAGAAGCCAAAGCTTTTATCAAAAAGCTCGCCAACTGGCGCAAAAATGCCACCGTGATTCACACCGGAAAATTCAAACATTACATCCCGGAAAATGGCGTGTATGTTTACTTCCGTTATAATAATAATCAGAATGTAATGGTGGTACTCAATAAAAGTGAAAAAGCCCAAACCCTTGATTTAGGGCGCTTTGCAGAGTCTTTATCCGGTTATAGTAAAGGAAAAGATGTAATAAGCGATAAAAACATTACATTGGATAAAACCTTGAGCGTACCTGCCAAGACGCCGATGGTACTGGTGTTGGAGCGCTAGTAAATTTGTCTGAACCAGGCTTGCCTGGATTGGAATGATTTTTATGATACGCATCAGGATGATCAGCATCTTTACAATCCTCCTGGTTCAGACAATTTTCTTACCTTCGCGGCAAAATTTCACGCTATGCCGACCAACGCCATCCTCGAAACCAAATTCAGCCTACCGGGACAAACCAATTTCTACCGGGGCAAAGTGCGCGACGTTTATACCCTCGCTGATAAAATGATCGTCGTTGCTTCCGATCGCATCTCCGCTTTCGACCATATTTTACCCCGTCCGATCCCTTACAAAGGGCAGGTGCTCAATCAAACCGCCGCTCATTTCCTCGAAGCTACCCGCGACATTGTGCCCAACTGGCTCATTAGCGTGCCCGATCCCAATGTGTCCGTTGGATATGTATGCGAGCCGATCAAACTCGAAATGGTGATCCGTGGCTACTTATCGGGGCATGCCTGGCGCGTTTACAACAGCGGCAAACGTGAAATCTGCGGCGTACCCATGCCCGACGGGATGCGCGAGAGCGACCCTTTTCCCGAACCCATCATCACCCCTGCCACCAAAGCTGAAGAAGGGCACGACGAAGATATTTCCAAAGCGGATATTTTAAAACGTGGCATTGTAACCGCAGCGGAGTACGAGCAATTAGAACATTACACCCGCCAATTATTTGCCCGGGGTACCCAAATGGCAGCTGAGCGCGGCTTGATTCTGGTCGATACCAAGTACGAATTTGGCAAACGCGACAATCAGATTTACCTCATCGACGAAATTCACACCCCCGATAGCTCCCGCTATTTCTATGCCGATGGTTATGCCGAGCGGCAGGAGCGGGGGGAGCGCCAACAGCAACTGTCGAAGGAATTTGTGCGCGAATGGCTCATGGCGCACGGCTTTCAAGGCTTGGAAGACCAGTTGATGCCCGTCATGTCCGACGATTTTGTAGCAACCGTAAGTGAACGCTACATCGAGCTATACGAACGCGTGACCGGCAAGCCCTTCCAGCGAGCCGATACTATCGATATCCACGAGCGGATTTTATCCAATATCCTGCGTGCCATTGTGGATTTA
>JBKBWT010000159.1:0-13990 GCA_046314415.1 Saprospiraceae bacterium | reverse complement strand
GATTATTTACAACCAAATCAGAATGAAGCGCCAATATGATATGGATATGATATTGGGTATTTGTGCCGGTCTTTGGAATTTTTTAATATGCTGATAATCAATTTGACGCAAGTCTATTATAAAATATAATATAAACAACGCTTTTACTTCTTAAGCAACTATTTATCAATACATTAATTCATAATATTTTATTTATAACAAGCATCATAAAATGGCAAATCATCTGGAACAAACCTGGCGTTGGTTCGGTCCGCAGGACCCCATCCCGCTCGCGCATATCCGGCAAGCCGGAGCAACGGGTATTGTGACGGCGCTACATCATATTCCCAATGGTGCGGTTTGGTCAGTAGCAGAAATTGCACAACGCAAGCAAATGATCGAGCAAGCCGACTTGCGCTGGTCGGTGGTAGAGAGTGTGCCCGTTCACGAAGACATCAAACAACAAACAGGAAATTGGCAAGTGTATATTGCTCATTATCAAGAAACTTTACGCAATTTGAGCGCTTGTGGCATTTCCACCGTTTGTTATAATTTTATGCCGGTGCTCGACTGGACTCGCACTGATTTGCATTTCCGCGTGGAAGATGGTTCGGAAGCCCTGCGCTTTGACAAAGTGGCGTTGGCAGCTTTCGATGTACACATTTTAAAAAGACCGAATGCTGCGCAGGATTATGATGCTCTTATTTTAGAACAAGCCGAAAAATACTTTCAACAACTTGATTCAGAGGCACTTACCAGAGTAAAAGCCAATATTCTGGCGGGCTTGCCCGGATCGGAGGAAAGCTATAGCCTCGAAGATTTTCGGCAAAAACTGGCGGCTTATGCCAACATTGATGCCGACAAATTACGCGCTCATTTATTAGATTTTATCCGTGCCGTGGCGCCCGTAGCGGAAGAGGTTGGCATTCGCCTGGCGATTCACCCCGATGACCCACCGTTTCCGCTTTTTGGCTTGCCCCGCGTGGTAAGCACCTGTGCAGACATAGAAGCAATTTACAATGCGTATCATTCTGATTATAATGGCTTATGCTTTTGTACTGGTTCTTTTGGGGCACGTGCCGATCAGGATTTACCAGCTATGTTTCGCCAATTGGGTCGGCGGGTGAATTTTTTGCACCTGCGCAGCGTACAACTTGAGCCCGACGGTAGTTTTTATGAAGCCAATCATTTGGAGGGAAGCCATGATGTATATCATATCATGTTGGAAATTATAAAAGAGCAGCAACGGCGCACGGCGCCCATTCCCATGCGACCGGATCACGGACATCGCATGTTAGACGATTTACATAAGACAGTAAATCCGGGGTATTCAGCAGTAGGCAGGCTGCGCGGATTGGCAGAATTACGAGGCTTGGAAATGGGCATCCGGCGTAGTTTATTTAATTAATCAGTAAATACTTTTCATTATTTTATACTTTTATTCACACAATATAATATAAATTTTATTTTTTAATTATGACGAGATTGGAGTTGGCGCTCCACTTATCCGCTTTTCCAATCTCGCAATCATTACATTTTAATAAAAACAAATATTATACACACAAAAAATTCATAATCAATTACTTACAAGCTCTATTCTCTCAAATATTAAACAATATTCCTCTCTTTATTAAACGGGTTAAACATGAATCGTCCACAATAAGACAATAGTGGAGGCGCGACACCGATTTTGGCTGCATCTTTGTATCATCAACAGGCAATACAAGACATACACGCATAAACTGAAAAATATTATTGTAGCCTACAAGGTATGGATTTGTAAAGGGTGTTGCCGGGCAGCACCCTTCTTTTTCAGCCTTGTCAGAAAAATGCCGGTGCTTATCAACTCCAAAAACCAAATTTTTTATCCAACTTATTATGAGAACATTGACCCCTCATTTTTTCGTTTGATCACGACTAATCCCATGTCCGCCTAGAGCGTTTAGAAGTTATCCCCTTCTAAGCGCTCTTTTTTTATTTTTCACAGAAATTGCTTATATTCGAGGTGAAATAATTTTTTTAACCGGAGCGATTCCGGGTGACGCGTTTGTTGACCATGAAAAAAACAACCATTTTTTTATTATTATATTTATTAATAGCAACATTATTAACTGCCCAATCCGATGATATTCAGCAACTTATAACTGAAGCTCAAAATAGCGCCGATAATACCCGAAAGGTAGATTTGCAGGTGCAGATTGGCGACCGTTTGCTCCTGACCGATGTCAAAAAAGCCGAGGATTACGCGGAGAAAGCATTAAAATTGGCTAAAAAATTAAAATACGCGGATGGACAAGCCAAAGCGCAGCTTGTAATAGGAAAGGCTTACCTGGAACAAAATAAATTGCGTAAAAGCATTGATAATCTGGAACTTGCAAAAAAATGGGCGGAAGCAAATCATGATACCCTCGTGCTGTACGATTTGTATTTTCAGTTGGCAAAAGCCTATCAGGTATCTAAAAAACCGACGGAAGTCGAGTTGTACCGCCAAAAAATTTACAATCTGAAGCAACGCCAGGAAAACCTCAGCAATCAGGACAGGATAAAATTATTGGAAATAGAATCTTCAGCAAATAAAGATTCGGCCCTGCTGGCGCGCCTCAGCGCCATTGAAGCCCAGATGGTGCGGGATTCGGCATTGGAACAGATCAGTGTAAAAGAAGCGGCTTTGTTGAAACAGCGGGTCGCGCTTTCCAATTTGGAGAAAGAAGCGGCGGAATTCAAGCAGCAAAAAGCAGAAAGTGAGTTGCGCCTACAACGCCAACAAGCAGCGTTGAAACAGCAACAACAGCGTTTTTATTGGGTTTTGGTGGCATTTGTTTTTGTGGTGGTACTGGGTTTAGGCGGCTGGTTTTATTACCAAAGTCGGCAGGCACGCAAACTGGCAAAAATCGAACGCCTGGAAGCCGAGCGCCTGCGCATTCTCACGGCTGGCATCGCGCACGAAATCAAAAACCCACTCAATTTTGTCAATAATTTTGCGGAAGGCTCCGTGGAAATCACCCAGGAGTTGGAAGAAGTACTCACTGATAATCAGCAGGATATAAAGCCTCAACAGTTTTCTGTCATCGCAGAATTGCTGGGCGAACTCAAGCAAAATTCGGTGGACATTCGCAAGAATGGGCAGCGTGTGCATCAGATTGTGCAAAGTATGACGGATTATGCCGGGGGTGGTAAAAACGAGCGCCAGGCAACGGATCTGAATCAATTGCTGGATGAAAATATTAATCTGGCATATCATGGTTATCGCGCGCAACACCCGGATTTTATAGCAAATATTGAACGAAAATACGATGCGTTACTCACTCCAATTGAATTAATTCCACAGGAAATGGGGCGCGTCTTTTTAAATCTTGTCAATAACGCCTGTTATGCTTTACATCAAAAACGTAAAGAATTAAATAATCATTATACGCCAACTTTAACCATTGCGACTGCCTCGCAAAACGGCGAAGTGATGGTCAAAATTCGCGATAATGGCATTGGCATTCCCAAAGAAGTACGCGATAAAATTTTCACCCCGTTTTTCACCACCAAGCCAACCGGCGCAGGTAATTCGGGGTTGGGATTGTCCATTAGTTACGAAATTGTGACGCAGCATCATCATGGCAGCATGGAGGTGGAAACGCAACCGGGCGACTTTACAGAATTCATTATTCGCTTGCCCAAAAATCGGGAGGTATGAAAATTTTAGTAGTGGACGACGAAAAAGACATTCAGCGTTTGTTTGAACAACGTTTTTGCAAAGAGCGCCGCAGTGGACAGTTGGAGTTTACGTTTGCTTATTCTGCCGCTGAAGCATTGACTTTTTTGGAGGCGGATGCCCCGGCGGATCTGGCATTGATTTTGACCGATATTAATATGCCGGAGATGAGCGGATTGGAATTGTTGAAAATCATACGCAACAAATATCCCACTCAGAAAGTCTTTATGATAACGGCTTATGATGATACACACTTTCGGCAGCAGGCACAAGCCTATGGCGCCGATGATTTTCTGACCAAGCCGATTGATTTTGAGGTTTTAAAAGAGAAAATTTTTGATGGAGATTTATCCAAATAAAAAAATGGCAGCGTTGTAAGTAAGTATTAATACTGGATTATTAATTTCCCAAGGGGCACTATGGCAATAAAAATTTTAGTGGTGGATGACGAGCCACAGGTCGAACGCTTGATTTTACAGCGATTTCGCAAGCAAATCCGCAATCAGGAATTCGATTTTGTGTTCGCGCAAAATGGGTTGCAAGCCTTGGATATGTTGGCGCAGGACGCCGATATTGACATGGTGCTGAGTGATATTAATATGCCCCAGATGGACGGTTTTACGTTTATTGCCAAATTGTACGAGAATTATCCTTCGCTGAAAGTTATCATGGTTTCCGCTTATGGTGACATTAAGAATATTCGTAAAGCGATGAACCTCGGCGCGTATGATTTTATTACCAAACCCATTGATTTTGAGGATTTAGAAACAACAATTCAAAAAACTTCCCGCGAAATAAGCGTCGTACGTCAAGCCAAGCGCGCTGATGAATTAGCCCAGAAAAACGAGCAGTTGCGTGATCTCGATGAAATGAAATCCCGCTTTTTTACCAATATTGCCCACGAATTTCGCACGCCACTGACCATCATCAGCGGTATGGCAAATCAAATTAAAGAAAATCCTGATCAGTGGCTGGAAAAAGGCATTAAAATGATCAGCCGCAACAGCGACAGCCTCTTGAATCTGGTAAATCAAATTCTGGATTTGCGGAAGCTGGAAGCCGGGAAATTACAATTGAATCTGGTACAGGGTGATGTGATTCAGTATTTGAATTACATGCTGGAGTCCTTTCAATCCTTGGCAGAGAGTAAAGATTTGCAGTTGCATTTTTTATCGAACGGGGCGGCGTTATACATGGATTATGATGCAGAAAAGCTGCTGCGCATTGTATCCAATTTACTGTCCAATGCCATTAAATACACGCCAGAAGGCGGTAATATTTATTTGATGGTGGATCAAATAGACCAGCATTTGTGTATTCGGGTGAAAGATACCGGGGTGGGCATTCCCGAAGCTCATTTACCTTACATTTTCGACCGTTTTTATCAGGTGGATGACTCCGCGACGCGCCCTGGCGAAGGCACCGGCATTGGTTTAGCGCTTACCAAAGAATTGGTCAAATTGTTGGACGGCGATATCCGCGTAGAAAGCATAGCTGACAAGGGAAGTACCTTTTTTGTGACCTTGCCCATCCGGCAAAATGCCACGCTGACTAACGCACCGCAACTTTCAATGGAGCAGTTTGTACCACAAACGCCCGAAAAAGCTGAAGTAATATCGCACCTGGAAGTGAGTGAAAAAGAATTGCCTTCTTTATTAATTGTGGAGGATAATGATGATGTTGTGCAATATTTATTAGCCTGTCTGGCAGGTTTATATCAACTCGAAGTAGCGAAAGACGGGCAGGAAGGCATTGATAAAGCCATTGAAATAGTGCCGGATATTATTATAAGTGATGTAATGATGCCGCGTAAAGATGGCTTTACATTATGTGAAACCTTAAAAACCGATGAACGCACCAGTCATATTCCCATTATTTTGCTAACTGCCAAAACTGACGATGATTCGCGAATCAGTGGCTTAAAAAGAGGCGCCGACGCCTACCTCGCCAAGCCTTTTAATAAACAGGAACTCATCGTTTGGTTGGAAAAACTCCTGGAACTCCGGCGAAAATTGCAGGAACGCTACAGCTCTTTAGAAACAATTGCCCCAACGGCCGACGTTGCCACCCAGCAGGAAGACGAATTTATTCGGAAAGTGCGGGAGGCGGTTGAAGCCAATCTGGATGATGAAGATTTTGGTATTGTACAATTGTGTCGGGCGGTACATTTGAGCCGGGCGCAGGTACACAACAAAATCAAGGCGTTGACGGGTGATTCTACGTCTATTTTTATTCGCAATATTCGCCTGCACAAAGCCAAAGCCTTACTCTTGAATTCCGATTTCAACATTTCACAGGTGGCTTACGAGGTCGGTTTTCGCGATCCCAAATATTTTTCTAAAACTTTTTTTGAAGCATTCGGCATTTTACCCGGTGAATTGCGCAAACAGAAATTAAACACTTAATCGACTCTTTTTCAATGCCTTACATTCATTCTTGTATTTTTAAATAAAAATTATTCCTCCTTTTCTTTTTCCTACTAGACAATATTCCTCTTTAATTAGACAATAGTGGAGGCAGTGCCTCGAATTTGCCTGCATCTTTGTATCATCAACGGGAACAAAAGCAAAAACGAATTGCACAAATTTAAAAACACAATTTCCAAGCAGGGATCAAGTGAGAGAGGGTCTCTGTGCGGCTGACTATATTTTCAATCCAATTTTAACACGCTGACCAGTTGATCGGGAGTTTTTAGAAAGAAGGGCGTTGCTCGTCAACGCTCTCTTTTCCCCCAAAGAACAAGTGCCATAGTTGAATTTACCCCAACCAAATGAAGTTTTCTGTTAATATTCTCGTTTTAATTCATGAGTCCCTTGTATAATCTCAAAAACAGCGAAGCGCGTTCAGTATTGACCGAACGCGCTTTTTTATTTTTAACTATTTCAATTACAGATATTTATAAATATTTCTTATTATACATCTATTGAATCATACACAATTACCTTGCTCCACAGGTGCGAATAATTTTTCACAAAATCGAGGTGAATGGGGTCCACCTGATAGCTGTCCTGATCCGCCGCCGTTTTGAACGTCGTCATCCATGAGAAAGCATAAGAACTATCAATGACTTCGCGATTGGTAGGGGCAGGTTTGCCAATGTGCACGCTGCGAATACTTTTCACCTCTGCCAGTTTTTCCAAGCCTTCCAGCAATTTAGCCCGGTCTTCGGCATTATCCGGATTTTTTAACCAAAAATAAACATGGTGAATAAAAATGTTCTTTTCGCGTTTTTTCATGATATTGTTAGTAAATGAAGTGAATAAACCGGTAGCCGCAAGCAAAGCGGTAGCCTGCTGTATAAAGCCCCGACGTGTTGAACTCAACATAATCTTAAGGAATTGAGGATTGTAAAAATCGATTGACCGGCTAAAAATACCAATTTGCCCGAATTTTTTGTCATTTTCTGTTCAAATCGTCGCGATCAAGGCTGATTCGCTAAACTTTTTATAAGAAAAATTGATTTTCATTGACATCGAAAACAACGTATTTACATGGTAACAAATCATTCTATTGCTTTGGTTTTGTCGGGTGGCGGCGCACGCGGCGCTTACCAGATGGGCGTTTGGCAAGCAATGCGGGAATTGGGCTTCGACCAGCACGTACAAGTGATAACGGGTTGCTCCATCGGGGCAATTAATGGAGCCTTGCTCACGCAGTTAGATTGGGACAAGGCTTTGGATTTATGGGAACAAGTGCAACCTGCACAAGTATTTGATTGTCTGCAAGATAACAATACAGGCTTCAATCAGGCGCTCATGCGCGATTGGATGCAACATGGCGGCATTCGGGTGGAGGGCTTGAAAAAGCTGCTCCGGGAACATTTGGACGAAACGCTCATCCGGCAATCACCCATTGATTTTGGTCTGGTGGTATATAACAAAACCTTGCGCAAAGGGCAATCTTTATTTACCCAAGATATTCCCGAAGGGCTCTTGGTAGAATATGTCATAGCCAGCGCGACCTTTCCGGTGTTTCAACCGCATCAGATTGGTGATGACTTGTATCTCGACGGCGGTTTGCACAGCATTTTACCAATGGATATGGCATTTGCCAAAGCCGGAACGGATATTGTCATTGGTGTAGATGTGGCAGAGGCTTCGCGGTTTTCGCCACAGCAATGGCGCTGGCGTCGGCAATATCAAGATCGCTTGATTTACATCCGCCCCTCGAAAATACTGCCTTCGCCGATGAATTTTTCGGAGAAATCCCGTCGCTTCCAAATGGAATTGGGCTATAATGATGCGATTAAAATATTACAACAAAAAAATGATTTATTACATAAAGCCAGTGCTGCTTAACGGCAGCACCGGCAAAATCCTCTAAGTATGTAATAATATTTACTTTTATTTATCCGATACGCTTCATTGATTTTTTTCAATCCGGTAAAATATTTTACTCACAATTTTCCATTCTCCATTGATTTTCAGCAGGTTGAAATAATCATGAAACATGCCGGTGCCAAAATCAATTTCTACTTTGGCTTGCGCAGCTGTACCGTCTATATCATAACTCAAGATTTTCGTTTTGCGGTCATTCTTTTTGCCCGCATTCTTCCGCGCATTGTCGAGATAAGTTGCGATGGGTACGTCTTTAAATTCCCCGGTTTTATTATCTACAAACTTCATAGAAGCCGACGGGTGAAAGGCAGCGATCAGCCGAGCGGTATCGCCTTCGGTACCACCTTCTAAATAATTCAGCAAGGTTTTTTCCAATGCGGCTTTTTCCGCCTGGCTTTGCGCCGAAGTTATTGACAATGTGATAGTTACAAATAACAAAACAGTCAAAAATCGAGTGATTGTTAGCATCATTGCAGTAATATTTTTAATGGTTTTTTAATAATTTTCCAGTTATTAAATAATAATTAATGGCTTCCGCCCAATCATTTAAATTATGTTCAAACATTTTATGTATTGCTTTCTCGTTCAATTTATTACCCAATTCATTGAAACCGGTATAAGTATAACGCACGGTCGCTTTTGTGCTATGATCGTCGGCGGCTTCACAACGTACTTTGATAACCCAATAACGATTCGCGGTAGATACAGTGTATTCAATCTGGTATTTTTCCGGCATGTATTTTGACACAATCCAATGATAATGAGCCTCTTGCAAAAAATGCCCCGGTGTACGAAACACCATACCTTCGTGCATTTGATGCTCATCCGAATATAATATCTCCGGGTGCCAGCCATCCGCCCATTTCATTTCTTCTATAGGCGTAAATAACGGAAACGCCACATCCGGCGCAGCATTTACCAGAAAAGAGGCTTCTTTAGTCACATGGTTGCATAAAACATTCGGGTGATCCATTTTTCTATTTACTTTACTCTGTAAAGAAAATATAATAAAACGCTTAAAAACAGCGCCTCACATTGCATATTTTTAGAAAAATATTAAGTCAACAAGGTTTTCATTACATTTAGAACCTGTTTCATTTCATCCATTGTGCCGATGGTCATGCGCGCCCATTTACCGGTATCATCACTGCTTATGCCGCCAATATTAAAGTTATGCTTCATGTAATCTTGTCGTAAGTCACTCCCTTTATATTTATCTGCTCCATAATAAAAGAAATTAGTATGAGTATTAATATAAGGGATATTCATCTTTTTTAATTCATTGAAAATAAATGCCTTAACCTGTTCATTTTTCTGCCGCGATGTTTTTACAAACGCGTCATCCGCCAGCGAAGCCCGCGCCGCTGCCAGCGAAACGGCGCTTCCCCCGTGATTCGACCAGGGTTGTAAGCCATTCAAAACCTTAATAGTGTCAGGATGCGCCAAGCCGTAGCCAATGCGCGCTCCTGCCAACCCATAAATCTTGGAAAAAGTGCGGGCAACAATTAAATTTTTATTATCCGCCACCAGATTTGCCAGCGAAGGCTCGTCCGTGTATTCAATATACGCTTCATCCAGCAGCACCAGCCGCTCTTTCGAGATTTCCGTCACAAAATCCTTGAGCTGACCAGCCTCCAGAATCGTTCCGGTCGGATTATTTGGATTACACACATACACGATTTTCGTGTTGGCATCAATTGCAGCCGCCATTTTAGGAAGATCGTGCACTTTTTCGGCGGTCAACGGGATTTTCTTGATCTGTAAACCCAGTTTTTCTGCGGCACTCAGCCAAATACCAAAGGTTGGACTCGCCGACACGATATTGCCTTTTTGCAAAGCCGCCCACTGCGCCGCCAAGCCCAAAATCTCCGAAGAACCGCTGCCGATGATCACATGATCCACCGTCAAATTATTCTTTTTAGCAATATCTTCGCGCAATTGCGTAGTAACTGCCCAAGGATAACGATTCGACATTTTCAGCGCTTCCTGCATGGCTTTCAGCGCCGAAGGAGCCGGACCATAAGGATTTTCATTGCCACCGAGTCGAATCGGATTACCATTAAATGGCTGTAAATCAAATTCTTGTGTAGGATTCGTCCAGGCAGGTGCGAGTGTCAAACCGGCGAAAGCCAGCGCGCTTTGCTGCAACCATTGACGTCGGGAGTTAGAATGTTGGTGCATAGGATGAATGAATATGATTTAAGAATGAATAATATTTTATAAGAATTTTTAAAAATAATTGCCAAATGTTAAGTAACCCGACAAAATTGCAGTACTTTTTTACACGCTGCTGCATATTTAGGTAGTTTGCAGGATTTTTTCGATGGTTTCCGCCAACAGAAATGAACGAAAAAAAACCGGCAAGCATCGAAAAATGAGTAAAAATCACCTTATTTACTCCATCTTTACTCATTTATAATCATTGCAAAGTGGAAACAACGCCGATTCATTTATTCTCCAGAATGCCGGATGCACGCCGGGTACACTTATTCATTTGGATAACCTTGTATTGCCTGTTATTATTATATAGCATGCATAAATGGGATAAATTTTGGTTTGCTATTATAAATCCCAGCATTGCTATTACATCCTATTTACTTGCTGCATATAGCAATTTTCTCTGGCTTATGCCGCGTTGGTTTACCGCCGGCAATCTTACCAGATACCTAATAATCAGCGGATTATGTATTTTTACAGTAGGATTATTACGCATGCTGGCAGAATATTACATTCTTTTCCCGATTCATTTAGCATTTTATAATTTTAGTACCGGACATATTGCATTAGTGACGATTACGGTGACGCTGGCGTATATTTTTGGAGGTTTGATGTATATTACAACAGATTATATTGTAGTATTAAAAAAACAGGAAGCATTGCAGCGCCGACAAGTAATAACCGAGCTGGCATTATTAAAATCGCAGGTACAACCCCATTTTTTATTTAATACACTAAATAACTTATATTATCTGGCGTATAAAAAAAGTGAAAAAACGCCGCAGGTCATTGCCAAACTATCGGAAATTATGCGTTATTTTATTGAAGAAGCGCCCAAAGAAAAAGTATTATTAGCGACTGAACTCGATTTTATAAAAAATTATATTGACCTGGAAAGCATTCGGATGTTAAATCCGCCGCAGTTGGATTTTTCAGAAGAAATTTCTGATAATCAAATACTTATACCCCCCATGTTATTAATTCCGTTGGTAGAAAATATTTTTAAACACGGCTTGGACAAGATGCAGACGTGTAATGAAGTATATTTACATTTACAAGTAAATAATACGACCTTATTATTTAGCGTAAAAAATAAATTATATCACGAGTCAGCCCCCAAGAAAAATGGCGGTATTGAAAATCTGCGTCAACGCTTACAATTATTATATACGGATCAATTTTATTTAGACACCAAAGCTGAATCCGGTTATTATATTGCTGTTTTAAAAATACCGATATAAGTAAATAAATCGCGTCCAGATATTAATTTATTCATTTTTCATTATTAATTATTCAGTGATGTTGCAGTGCTTAATCGTAGATGACGAGCCTTTTGCCGTGAATTTGCTGGAAGAGTACATTCAGCAAACGCCTTTTTTACAATTGGCAGGTAAATGTTATAATGCGGTAGAAGCCTTGAATTTTCTGCGTAGTAATAGCGCCCATCTTATCTTTTTGGATATTAATATGCCACAATTGTCAGGCATGCAATTAGCCAATTTATTACATAATGAGTATCAAATTATATTTACAACCGCCTATTCTGATTATGCAGTGGAAAGTTATGAATTAAATGCGGTGGATTATTTACTAAAACCTATCACATTTGAGCGTTTTATGAAAGCTGTGCAAAAGGCAATGGCGACGCGGCAGGAAAGCCGACCTTTGCCTAAAGAGGAAGAAGCCGACTCTACTTTTTTTGTAAAAAGTGGCAAAGCGGTGGTAAAGCTTGATTTTGAGACAATTATGCATGTAGAAGCCTTAGGAGATTATGTGGTTTTCCACTTGCCGGATGAAAAACATGTGGTGTACAAACGCATGAAAGAATTAGAAAATATATTGCCCGATTATTTTTGCCGTATTCATAATTCACACATTATCAATCTCAATCACATTTCAAAAATTGAAGATAATCAGGTTTTTATCAGTGCAGTTGCTTTGCCGATCAGTGAAAAATACCGGGATTGTTTTTGGCAGCATATTCAGGCGCGATTATTTAAATGACTCAGCATTTATATCAAATTTGAAATGAGAAGGGGAAAGATGAAGTTTGGAGCAGCTACAAATCTGTATGCCATTATTAATTAAAAGAAAGATTAAAAACATTCACTTTGTTATATATATTAATTTTTAAAATATTGATTATCATAAATTTGCAACAAAATTAGTATATCATTTTCCTCCAGCAACCCTGATTCTCTTAAGAGATGATCCACCCGCGCGTAGGTACCCTTAAGGGTTAGGGTAAAGGAGAGCCATTTTATAATAAGCTTTTGTTCCAGTGGAATATATTATTGTAAAAATAAATTTTATACGCTTGTAATATTGATATAAATAAAAAAAGGCTGAAGTGTTCGACTTCAGCCCTCAACATCAAACAAAATTACACAAACTTAGGCTTGCCCTAATTCTTTATTTCGTGACGATCATTTTTCTCGTCGCGGTAAACTCATTGGTTGATAAAGTGTAGCTCAACACGCCGGCTGGCAGTTCCTGGCTGTTCAGTTCAATCTGATTCAAGCCTTTCGCATAAGAACCGCGTACCAGTTTGATCACTTTACCAGTAATATCACTTACTGTCAGCGTAGCGTCGGCTGCTTCCGGCAATTGGAAACGAATAACGGTTCTGCCTTTGAATGGGTTGGGCTGGTTTTGGAAGAGCTCAAACCCGGTACCTACCACTGCGCCATTGGAGAAGCGAATGCCTACATTCAACAGGCTGTTGTCGGTTGCGTACGCTTCGGCGACGGTATAGCGGCTGCTGATGCCAAATAAATTGCTTACTTCAGCATTGGTTTTTGCCTTGACTACCAGGGAGAACAACACGGCATTGTCTGCCGCTTCGCCGTTCCAGCTAGTGGTGATCACCCCTTGCTCTACAAAACGCAGGCCGAAGTTTTCCGCCTTGGCTACGCCTTCCACGATGTCAACCAGTTCTACTGAGTTTGCATCGAAGGTCAGGGTACCTTGGAAGCCCTGGATGGCTGCCAGATCGTTGGCACGGAAGTCAATGGTGTAGGTGTTACCTGCTGCCAGCGTTTCGTTGGTTACCTGGAAGTAGAAATTACCTTTAAAGTCACGGTCTTCTGTATTTGTCAAGCTAGTGGTTTGCGCATTGGCATTGACATCCCCAATTTTGACAGCTACAAAATCGGCGTTATTGATGGCACCAGCCAGGTCATTGATATTGATGATTTCAGGGAAGTCTTCAGCCCACGGGTTATTTGGATCCGGGAACGTGTACTTCTTATCGACAAATCGCCAGCTCGTATTATTACGGAAACGTATATCGATATACAGGATCAACTTCCGCATTTGAATGAGATCGAGCGTCGTAATCGTTTTAGAACTGTTTACGTCCGCTGCAATCATCTTGTAAGGACTATTGAGCAATTGCACACCTAGAATATGTTTGGTAATCATTACAATATCGAAAGTCGAAACGCCATTGCTGTGATTTGCATCGTATTCAGGTGTGATGGTATAATCATAACCCAGTTGCAAGTTTCTGAAACCGTACTGTCCAAGATTGGTAGTCGGCACGGTTCCTGAGCGCTGACCACTCATTTGTACCGTTACATCTTGTACCGGATTAGCCTCTTCGGTAGCAACAATACCTGCAATCAGGCCAGAAGCACCATTTGCACAATTGATAGTTATGCCGTCTGCGGGGTTGTCTTGCACCAGGACGTAGGTTTCGCAGTAGTCGAAGTTGTTGATGGTGTCTTTCGCCGAACTTGGTGTTTCGATGGCA
>JBKBWT010000158.1:0-14091 GCA_046314415.1 Saprospiraceae bacterium | reverse complement strand
ATGCCGCCTGCAAAAGCAAGAGGAGTATCGAAATAATCCGACACTGGCGTAGGCTAATTTTGTAACTTTACCATCCAGGTTTTATAATTTATAAATATTTAATTTTAAATAATATGGCAATCATTGCACTGGAAGGCATGCGTTTTTTTGCGCATCATGGCTTTTATGAAGAAGAACAAATCGTGGGTGGGCATTTTGTGCTCGACGTATATGTAGAGGCGGACATCAGTGGCGCTACCATGACGGATGAACTTTATGAAGAAGCGGATGAAGATTCGGAAGAAGACCAGTCGCCGCTCTCAGTTAACTATGAAACGGTTTATCTGCTGTGTAAACAAGAAATGAAGGAGCCTGCCAAATTATTGGAAACTGTGGCGCAGCGCATTGCCGACCGGATAGAAGGGTATTTTGAAAATGCAAGTGGTGTGCGGGTGCGCTTGAAAAAAATCCAGCCACCGCTGCCAGGGCGAGTGGATTGGGCGTATGTAGAGGTCGCCACCGGCGCATTCGGACCCAAATTGCAGTTGCCAAAGTTGAAGTTTTAGGGGTGAGACTAAGATTGAGGTTAAGATTAAGGTTGAGATTGAGGTTGAGATTGAGGTTAGATGGAGATGGAGGAAGGGAGTAGTAAAAATAACATTTTCCTAACAGGCGAAAACAACCTTTTTGCGTTAATCGAAAGTCTGTTAGACGCATTTACCTCTTTTTTCAAAAAATTCAGGACAATTATGTTTAAAAAATTAGCTCTGATATTGGCAGTTATTTCCCTGGCAGCTTGTGATTCTGCTACCTTGGCACAATTGGGTTCACTGGGTACAGGCACACTCACGCAGGGTGAGGTTGGTTCAGGTTTGAAAGAAGCCTTAAACATTGGCATTAGCAAAGGTGCGGATGCTTTGTCGGCGACCGATGGCTATTTCAAAAGTCCGTACAAAATTTTGCTGCCGCCCGAAGCACGCAAAGTGGCGGATAAATTGAAAAATGTGCCGGGTTTTAAAAATTTTGAAGAAACCGTTCTGGAAAAGATCAATCGGGGTGCCGAAGATGCTGCAAAGAAAGCCAAACCGATTTTTGTAAGCGCCATAACGCAAATGACGTTTGCGGATGCCATGAACATTCTCATGGGCGAGAAAAATGCGGCAACGCAGTATTTACAACGCACCACGTCCGATCAGTTGTATCAGGAATTCAATCCGGTTATTGTGGAATCGCTGGATAAATTTGAGGCACGGGATTATTGGTCAAAAGCCATTAATACTTACAACAAATTGCCGTTTGTAGAAAAAGCCAATCCTGATCTGGATGATTACGTGACCAAAGAAGCCCTGAAAGGATTGTTTGGAATGGTCGAAAAAGAAGAATTAAACATTCGTACCAATCTGGCAGCGCGTACGACTGATTTGCTCAAGCGGGTTTTTGCTAAACAGGATAAGTAAAGGGTAAGATGATAGACGTTAGATGATAGCATGACCCATGGTTTTCTATCGTCTAACGTCTAAATCTAAAGTCTTATCTTTTCACCATCTGCTGGGTAGTCACGCGTTTGCCATCCGATAAGCGCACCGCGTAATGTCCTGCTGCTAAGTTGTTCACGTTCAGGCTTTCCTGATTGTCTCCACTCAATAATTGAATGGTACGGCGCTGCAATTCTTTACCCATCATATCATGTACGCTGAGAAAATAGCGACCACTCTCTTTGATATTGATGCTCAAATTTAATTGAGTTTCTACAGGGTTGGGATAAACCGTCATTTTTGCCGGTAATAATTCCACATCGAATGCCGAGGAGGTACTACCTTCGGAGATGACCAGCGGGTTAGCCAAGGTTGCCGATGCATCACCACTAGAGCTGCCATTGTTATTCGCAGCATTCCCTGCTGCATAAAAACGCACGGGCCCGGAGCCTGCTGCTGGGGCTTTCCATTTTATATCGAAGGTATTAGTGGTTCGTGGCGAGCTTTGCTCAAAATATTGGCGATTGCTGATGGTGGTCACCTGTGTACCGGATGGTGCGCTGTCCCAGGTGCCGGCATTCTGATTGTTTTCGCCGCGCAGTGCTACTGCCTGAAAACCATAGCGGGCTGGGGTGCCGTTGCCTGGCGTGATGGTTAGCCGGAAAGTATAATCTTCGCCGGGACTGTAGCGAGTCACCACCGTATTATCCTTGAGTAAAGATGCTGTAATGGTTGGATTAAAACTACCACCACCGTGACACTCATTGCAAGCGCCGATGCTCAAGGGAGAGCCGGTACGGTCGGCATTTTGTATGGCACCTGCACCACCGGAATTATTGAGAAAAATAACCGCAAAGAATGCGGCAACAAATAGCGCGTAAAGCATTTTCCTTTTCATAAGACGATTGTTAGTTTGAAAAATTAGGTTAAAAATTCATTTGGGTGAGTGTGTAACTTTAAAATATGTGACAAGTTTATAAATATTTCAGGTAAAATTAATGTTAAAACAATGATTTGTCAGCCATTAAGCAAATCGATAACCAGCAAGCTTAGTCGTGTTGGTTCATACCAATAAATGAGGGATGGAAGAAAGCAAAGGAAGTAGAAACACCACCGTAAGAGATGATTCACGGACAATAGACCATTGAATAATAAGTGGTTAATTTGATTTGAAATGATATATTAAAAACACATCATTTCATTTTACTTTTTAATGTAATTTATACAGGGGCACCCATCATTTCTCCTGTGGCATTTACATTGTAGCCCAATTCCGGGTTATAACCTTTTACACCTTTGTAATAATCCAGAATTTTTATGATATCCGCATCATACTCGCCGGTGGGATAAAAAGGCTCGCTGAAACCTACAATTTTCTTACTCCAGTCAAACTTTACCATTAAAATCGGTACTTTGGCACCCAACGCTATATAATAAAATCCCGTTTTCAACTTATCCACTTTTGTGCGGGTACCTTCGGGGGTCAGAATGATGGCAAATTGTTCTTTCTCATTGAAAATATCCACTACCGCATCTACAAAATTGGTGCTTTTGCTGCGATCTACCGGGTAGCCGCCGAGCCAACGAAATAGCCCACCAAACGGAAAGCGGAATAAAGAAGCCTTCCCTACGTACTTGATGTCCAGTTTAAGCGCACTCCGCACCAATAAGCCCAGGGGAAAGTCCCAATTGGACGTGTGCGGAAATTCGATGAGCACCATTTTAGGAATCTCGCTGGGGTAACGACCTTCAATTTTAAAGCCCCAAACTCGGAGAATCCATTTGCTGATAGCACTAAACATAATAATTGGTTTATTTGATGGGGAGTTAATAGAAAAGCATTCCCCTGAATTCTATTTTAATTTTACCGTCGCTTCTACTTCCCAATTGGAACGCAGGGCTTCCAGTTTGCGCTGAATGATGGGTTCAGGCTGTCGCTTTTCGTCATAATTACCGGGATCCCAGCGCCCGTTGTTATTCTGGTCTGTAATAATTTGCACGGAATATTCACCCGCCGGCAGCGTTTTGAACGATCGCGTATCGGTAGTGACGCCACGCAAACGAAATTCTTCGGCAATGGTAGAACCCTGATACAACAGTTGAACCACATAGTTTTCCCCGGCATCCAGACTGTCAATTGTCAACTGCAAATTTGCAAAACTTTTGCGCGGTTCCACCCGATAATTAAGTAGAATCGTATCATTGTTGATTAAACCATATAAATCTCGTACCGCACCGGGCAGCAGTTCAATTTGATAGACCATCTCCTCCCGCCAGGGATAATTGAATACCAGGGTACGCGGCGAAAGCGTATCTACCCGAATGTCCGGGCGAATCGCGCGCCGCAGCGTGTCTTCGTACCAATGTAGCTGAGCCGTATCATAGCTCACCAAAGGAAAATTAAAGCGCACCTGCACCGTGCGGTCAGGATTCAGGCGTACAATTGCCGCAGGATCAGCCCGTTGTTCCGCCTGTGCCAGTTGTACACCGAGCAAATACGCACCGCGATCCAGTGCGGGTATTGCCAGCGTATCCCGCCAAAGCGTATCCTGTCCAAAATATAGATTCCAGGGCACCGCATTCTCTAAATCGTACCAGACATAAGCCGTATCCGCATTATTTTCAACCACAATGCGTTGACCAACGGTATCAAAAGCAATGTACAGATCGCGCGGTGGCGGCTGATTAAAAATCAATTTTACCAAACCATACGTGCTGGTTTCTGAATCGAGCAATCGTGCCACCCGATTTTCCGTAAACATCCGGATTTGCAAAGGTGCCGCGCTATCGGCGGAAACCTGAATGAGGGAATCCGGGAAACCGATCAATTCATTCGCCTGGTCGTATTTATAATTCAAATTGGCATCCTTCAACGCAAAACCTTTGAACGTGCCTGCCCGGACATTTTCAATCGAAAAACGCCCCGAAGTATCCGTGCGGGCAAAGTAAAAGGGGCGCTGCGTGCGTACGACCGTATCCGACAAATTGTCGTATAACATAAACAAGGCTTCCGGCACCGGCTCGCCTTTCTCGGCGTCCACCAGCTTGCCCTGCACCGTCAACGAATCGAGGTAAGGTCCCGTGGAAAACACAAAACGCAGGTTGTCGGCGGGATTCTTCTCGGTTAAATCTTTGACCGCCGTGCCAAAGTTGATGGTGTAGGTGGCATTTTCGCGCAGGGTATCCCGCGAATCAAAATCAATGCGCAGGGTTTTTCCTTTCAGGGAGAGCGTCGGACGGTATTGCAGCGGCGGCGACACCACCACCTGATTGAACACATCTTCCAGCACGACAAACTCATCAAACTCGAGTTCAATGCGCTGTTTTTGAAAATTCGTCTGCTTGTTCGGCGTAGAATTTTCCTCCACTACTTTCGGAGGCGTTTCATCCCTTTCCCCTCCTACCGGCGGTACAATATTCGCGCAGCGAACCAAGCTAAAAATAGCAATGATAAAAAGCAGGTATCGGTACATATCGTATTATCCAACCCTATAAGGTATCAGCCACCTCATTGGTTTATTTTCTACCTGCAAAGGAAAGAAATTTTTTACACCTGAAGCCGTTTGGCATTCGTTACCAAAGTGTTATTCCATTGCGGTTCCATTTTTTGATACCCCGTAGCCGGGCGCTGGGAGGAGTCGTGACAGCGCCATTCGCCCTTATCCGCCAAAAAGGTCTGCCTTTTAATTACCAGGAAATAAAGTTTTATTGCCAGGAATTGAATGCTTGTTGCAAAAAATGCAATAATCGGTACTGGGTTTCCCTGCTGGAAGTGCGGTAGCTGGTAATTTTACTTTACGAGCAGCCTGGCGATGACCGGTAAATGATCGGAAGGGAAACGACCGCTCCACGATTCGGCGAGAATGGCGTGTTTGAGCACCTGAATGTCGGGATTGACAAAAATGAAATCAATGCGCCGACCCGGTACCCCCGGAAAATTAAAACCGCTCCAGGTGCTGAGCGGACCGTGATGGGGTAGTTGGGAGATGAATAGGGCGTCTTGCAGGTGACGTTGGTCGCTGGTATTGGTTATAGCGCGGTAAGGTGCTTCGGTTTCATTGCAATTAAAATCGCCGGTAAGCACGACGGGTGCATCTTTGGCAATTGCAGTAATTTTTGTTAAAATAAGTTTGGCGCTTTCCTCGCGCGCCTTCACGCCCATGTGGTCGAAGTGCGTATTGAAATGAAAAAAGGTCTTGCCCGATTTTTTATCGCGAAATTTTGCCCAGGTGACAATGCGCGGCAGCGCGGCGTCCCAGCCTTTGGAACCAATTTTGTCCGGCTGATCGGAAAGCCAGAAAGTAGCGCCGTCGAGCCGTTCGAAACGATCTTTGCGGTATAAAATAGCCGAAAATTCATTATCCGGATTTGGATTGGTAGATCCATCGGTGCGGCACACACCAAACCATTCATAATCGGGGAGCATTTTGGTAAAATCATCCAGTTGCACCTTCATAGCCTCCTGTAAGCCCACAATATCTGCCTCATGGTATTGAATCATACTCTTCACCAGATCGGTGCGGTTGCCCCAATAATTATAGCCATCGTCTTTCGTTGCCAGCCGAATGTTGAATGTCATCACCTGTAAAGGCGCATTTTGTGCGAGTAGCAGCATATTGCACAACAAAAAAGTAAAGGTGAGCCAGGTATTTTTCATCGTTGCATCAGATTGAAGGACAAAGCTATCATTTCGATCCAAATTTAACAAAAATCGTTTTCTGGTACTTGCTTTGCTGTTCCTGAGTTTGGGCTTGTTTACCTTCAGTTCCTGCGAAAAAGAAGCAACCGCAACTCTTCCATAATCCAAAACTTTAGATACCATTGCCATCGATTCATTTCTATTTGCTGTGGGCATTGATATTGGAGTAGCCAACTTATTTTTGAACAGCGTTAATAAAGTTGTTTTTTCCAAATGTAATAAACCTGGTGCTAACTTTTCAGAAATTGCTTCGTTATCATCTAACAATTGTTTTACAAAAACCGAAAAAATGAAAACACATTCCAATCTCCTATCTATTCTGATGATCGCCGGATTACTCATTCTGAACAGTTGTAATTCCCGCAACAACGATGGAAACACCAATACCGACGGGGGCGATACAACATCAATGCAAGGCGACAATACGGCAACAGACACTGGTACTGGTATGGACGATGCTGCCGGTAAATTGAGCGGAGACGCTGAAGTGCTGGCAATGGTAATGACGGTAGATATGAACGAAATCAATGCAGCTGCGGAAGCGCGCAGAAAGAAACTCAGCCAGCCAGTGATGGAATATGCCAATATGATGCATACCGAGCATACCCGTAATCTGGAAAAAGGTAGAACGTTGAGCCAGTCGCTGAATGGTACGGGCACAACGGGTAATGCCGGCAATGCCGGTAATACGGGCAATACCGCAACAACAGATGATACAGGCACCAACGATATAAGCAACATGCCAGGCGGCAATACCGAAGCGGTTCGCAATTTGCAAGAAAAAGGGGCAAATATGCTCTCCACGCTGACGCCGCTCACTGGTAAAGATTTTGAACGGGCTTATATGGATGCCATGGTGAGAGACCATCAGGAGGCGTTGAATATGCTGGATAATCAGTTGATTCCAGCGGCCCAAAATGAAGCGCTTCGCAATCATTTAACCGAGACGCGTCAACATGTATCCATGCACCTGGAGCGGGCAAGAGCTATTCAGGGTAATATGAACATGTAAGCATATTCTAGATAAAATGTAAAAAGGGGAATTCAGAAAAGCCTGAGTTCCCCTTTTTTATTTTGAAAGAAAGTTTAGCGCTTCATAGCTACCGGCATTTTACTGTCATAATCGCCCAGAATAACCGGCGACTGGCGGTTGCCTGTGTAAGAACGCACATTGTCATATACATAGTCAAATAACTCCTGCACACTCACCACATTGTCTGCATTGCCATCTGCTTCCCCTTTTAAGCCACGAATCAGGAAATGACTGAATACCCCTTGGCGCAAACCGCTGGATTCCAATGAAGTTTCTTCTGATTTGGAGGATAATAACAAGGCCGTGCCGCCGTTGGCTTCAGCCAATTTTTCGTAATAGCTGGTAATGATGCTTTGCGCCGAACCACTGCGCATGGCGAGCAGACTACCACTGTGACAAGCATCCGCAATGCAGAGTTTATATTTGGCACGGCTGTTTTTAAAAATCGTCGTAATTTCCTCGTGGAGCAACTTATTATTAAATCCATCAAAGTCAATGGGTAAAAATGAGCCTTTCAAACCATGACCAGAGAAATACAGCAACACCATGTCATTCGCACCGGCTTGCCCGAAAACCCGCGCCATGGTCGCCTTAATGTTGTCATAAGTAGCTGCATCATCAATCAGAATTTCCATTTGTTCGTCAGGAATAGCGCCGCCTTCCGGGCTTTTCAGAAAAGCGTGAATGCGATAAGCGTCGTCATCGGTGTAGCGTAGCACCGGCATGTGATTGTAAGAAGCCACACCAATCACTACTGCCCAAATACGCGAAGTATTGCCCATGGGTGTAATCGGACGTTTTACTTCCGGGTTGGGTTTTACCGCTTCATCTTCATCCACTAAAACATAGGGATTCTTAGAACCGATAAAAGTGCCTTCCCGCCAATAACCACTCACTTTGCTGCCATCATTCACCCAAAGCGTGCCGTAGCCGTTGAAGCTGCCACCAGCCCATTCGCCTTCATAGCGCTCTCCGTTGGGGTACTCCGCTTTACCTTTGCCATGAGGTAGTCGGTTATAAAACTTGCCAACATATTTAGCGCCATTTTTAAAGATATAAGTGCCTTCGCCGTTCTGACAATCCCCCTGAATGCACCCCGCCTGTGCCGCGATCTTATCACCCACGTATTCGCCCTCGCGCCATTGCCCGATTTGCGTCGTGCCGTTGGCTTTGTACAAGGTGCCCGTACCATGCTTGGCTCCATTCAAAAAATTGCCGACGTACTTATCGCTATTCGGATAATTCGGATAGAAAAAAGCGCCGTAGCCGCTGGGTTTTCCCTGCACAAATTGTCCTTCAAACTTGCTGCCATCCGGGTAAGCAAAAACGCCATTCCCATTCTCACAATTACCTGATAAACAGCCTGTTTGAATGTCTGCGACTTCAGTGGTAGCCAGGATGGTTTCTATATTACCGCTGGCATCAACCGGCTGACCGTTTTTCCACAAGCCGGTACGTTTAGAGCCATCTGTGAATGTCTTTGTGCCTTTGCCATTGGGATAGCGGAAAGCCCATTCACCTTGGTATTTGCTGCCGTCGGAGTAATAACAAACCCCCACGCCGTGAATTTCACCGTTTCTAAACTCGCCAATATAAACTGCTCCGCTGGGATAGATGAAAATACCCTGCCCGTTGGTACAATCACCTGTGACACAGCCTTCTCGATTCGCTTCTTTACCTTTAATGATGAATTCCTGCGCCGAAATCTCTTCTTCCTTTACCAAGTGCCCTTTGCGCCAGATACCCTCCTCTCGCTTGCCATTAGCATATACTTTCACGCCTTTACCGTGCGGGTAGCCCTTGAGCCAATCACCCTGATACCAACTACCATCTTCGTAATAGCAATTGCCCTTACCGGTGATCTCGCCATTCTGGAAAGCACCAATATATTTCGCACCGTCTGCCATGAGGTAAGCCCCTTCGCCATTCTGACAATCGCCCGAAACGCATTGTGCCTGCAGGCTTAGTCCTAAGGCAAGCAATAAGCCCGTGAGTATCGTTATTTTTTGCATCGTTCTTGAGATTATAGATAATCCGATTATCAAAATTTTGATAATTGGAAGGAATACAGGAAGGTTATTTTGGGGAAAGTTACAATTATACAAACGCAAAAATAGCTCGAACGTTACAGAATTAATAAAAAATTAAATATGAAAAAGTTAAATAACTTTGGCAAAATGTTGCACCATGCCTTGAGATAAATGTATAGCGCTTGTTAAAATAGGCATTGATTTAAATGAACATACAATGAATCCTAACGCACCGTTGCAATGGGCATATTCGGGTCAAAAGTGCCGGTTAAAACCGGTGTTTGGATGTTGGCGGTATAACGACGCACTTGTTTATAAACAAAATTGTATAACTCCTGCACACTCACAATTTTATTACTGTTGCTGTCGGCTTCGCCTTTCAAACCCCGAATGACAAAATGACTAAATACACCTGAGCGCAAACCGCTGTCCTCCAGCGAATATTCTTCCCCTTTCGACGACATCAGCAGCGCCATTCCGCCCCGGCTATCCTCAAATGCTTTGTACAATTTGAGCAGTCCGGCATCTACCCCATTTTTGAGTGCCATCAAGCCGCCGGCGTGACAGGCATCTGCCAATACGATTTTGTGCTTGGCGCGGCTGGAAGTCAGGATGTCCCGAACTTCAGTGTGAAATAATTTATTTTTAGTACCATCATAATCAATGGGTAGAAAAGACCCTTCAATACCGTGCCCCGAAAAATAAAACAACACTACATCGTTCTCATCGGCTTTGGCAAAAATAGAGCGCATGGCATACAAAATATTGCTGCGGGTAGCATCTTCATCAATCAGGAGCCGCACCTGATTATCCGGTAAAGCCCCGCCCTCCGGGCTTTTCAGAAACGCAAAAATCTGATAAGCGTCATCATCGGTGTAACGCAGCATGGGCATGGCAGAATAGCGAGCTGCCCCGATCACCACCGCCCAGATTTTCACCGCTTTGTTATAATCAGCAATGGCGACGCTGCCTTTTTCATTACCCGCTTCTTCGAATAAACGCTTGATGGGCTTGCCGGCTTCCCACACCGCGCCTAAAGCTTTGCCATCGGCATAATGCATCACCCCTTTACCATTCGGCGCATCATTGCGCCAGTCGCCCTCGTAGCGCTCCCCTCCTTTATAATACAAAATACCTGTACCCTGCGGCTTTCCATCGCGAAAGTCGCCGACGAAGCGATTGCCATTATCATACGTAAACTTACCAATGCCGCTGGAGCAGTAATCGATATTACAATTGCGCAGATTGATGGTATCTCCCAGAAATGCCACACTGTTCCATGCTGCCTGATACTGATCATTTTTCCAAGTGCCAGTGATGATTTCACCATTGCGTAGTTGCAATTTTCCATCGCCATTGCGTTGATTATTACGCCATTGACCTGTATAACGGGAACCATCGGCATACACCATCTCGCCTTCACCTTCCATTCGATCTTCTACAAAATTGCCCAGATACACGTCGCCATTCGCAAATTCGAACCGCCCTCGTCCTTGACGCTGCGAATTTGCCCAGTTGCCCAGGTACTTATCCCCACTTTTGAAGTACATAATACCTTGCCCAGTGAATTTTCCGCCTCTGAACTGACCTTTGTACTCGTCACCATTATCGAAACGGTACTCGCCATAGTCCGCCGAACAATTCCCTTTGATGCACTTTCCCTGCGCATGCAACAAAGCAAACGTTTTCACAACCGCCAATGCAATTAGGAGCAGTCTCATAAGTTGACCGGGTTTTGGTTACACCATGTTTTGTAAAGACCAAAAGCGGAAAGCCGTTTGTATAAACATTAGATTGCAGATTATAGACCTCAGATGCAGGCGGATAACTCGATGTTTCAATTTCTCAGATTGTTTTCAAAAGCGCAACGATAGCTCCATGCTGACCTTATAGCTTACCGTGCTAATTTTTTTCAATTTCCGAAAGGCAAGTCTGACCTGCATTTCTACCAATTTTTAAGCATCTGATCGGGATCGCAAAAATGTCTAAATCTATTGTCCAAAAATCTACCGTCTAACTAATCCGTTTTTGGGTTATCATCTTAGGGTAGCGGTTGCTTCATGCGGTAATATTGGTTATATATATTTTTTCTTCAGGTAAGATAATAAAGCCAAAACCCTATACATTATTGCACTATGCTCAGGTTTTAATAAATTTTTTAAATAAATCTGGTGTAGAGTGGCTATTTTTGCGTTTATATGAAGCAATCTTAAAAGAACTGTTAAAAAATTTAAACCTATGTTGAAACATTTTCTTGCTATCTTAGTGGTAGCCCTGACCGTTACAGTAAGTAATGCCCAACACGAAGGACATGCAAAAGGCAATGCTAAAAAAATGAGCGGAGAAACCTTCGGTGAAAAAATCAACGCCAAAGGTGCAGTATCTTACGAGCAAATGCTGAAACAATTGCAAGGCAAAGACTCCATTGCAGTGAAAGTTGTCGGCACGGTAGATGCCGTTTGCCAGATGAAAGGCTGCTGGATGACGATTAACGAAGCGAATAAGCCGGAGATGATGGTAAAGTTCAAGGATTATGGCTTCTTTGTACCTAAAGATATTTCAGGTCGCAAAGTCGTCATGCAAGGCTTTGCTTACCGGGAAGTGACTTCGGTAGATGAATTGCGCCACTATGCCGAAGACGCCGGCAAGTCGAAAGAAGAAATCGAAAAAATCACGCAGCCGAAAGAAGAACTGAAATTTATGGCATCGGGCGTGTTGCTGTTGGATAAAAAAGGCAAGTAAAGCAATAATCGAACGTTGTTTACAGTTTTTCGTTAAAGTATAAATGCCTATAGTTGCTGTTGCTACAGCGGCAGCATCCAACGTATCAATAGCAACTATAGCATCTTAAAAACTGAGAAAACTGCGCCTGGAAAACATGGTCGGTCAATTACCACTTCACTTGCTTGAAGCGCGGCGCCAAAACTGAAATAGCATGAATTATCACGCTGCCAAGGCTTTTATCCTCGACAAGTTGGAGCGGGAGCTATCCGAGAAGCTTACCTATCATGGCTTACACCATACCCTGGACGTACTCGCTACGACTGAGGAACTCTGCTATTTCGAGAAAGTGTCACCGTATGAATCCTTGCTGCTGAAAACCGCTGCACTCTTTCACGACTCCGGCTTCACCATCAGCAATGTTACTCACGAAGCACTGGGCTGCGACCTCGCCCGCCAATACCTGCCGCAGTACGACTATCTTCCCATCGAAATTGACCAGATTTGCGGTATGATTATGGCAACTAAAATTCCTCAATCGCCACATAACTACCTGGAACAGATCATCTGCGATGCCGATCTTGACTATCTGGGCAGAGACGATTTCTACACCATCGGTGCCACCTTATTCGAAGAATTGAAAACCTATGATGTCCTCCACAGCGAAGAAGCCTGGAATCGTTTGCAGGTCAATTTTCTGGAAAAACACAGCTTCTTTACCAAAACCAACCGCCGACGCCGTGCCCCGCGCAAGCAACGTTACCTTGAAGAATTGAAAAGAATTGTAGCTGAATACGAAAAAAGTGTGTCTTAGCAGGCAGCATTCGGAGCAACGCAAACGTTTTTACCTCAGTTTGATGATATAGGCGTTAATACTCCATGCAGCCCCTGCTGTGCACTCACTAGTTTGGTATATCATTAAATTTTGACAACAGGAAGGGGCTGCTTGATTTTCCTACCAGTTGGTTCTCAAGAAAAAAACAAATCCTTATTATTTGTTTTTCAACAAGATAGTATTAATTTTGATACTTATTTTGAAGCACAAGAGTAGGGCTGAATAGCTGCAACAAATAGGCTATTTCAGTCAGGATGGATTGATCCGCTTTCATCTAACCCAATCAAATAACACAAAAAGTGGTTGCTTTCGCTAGCGCGAAAAAAGCATCGGGCAGCATTATACTTTGTCAATACTACCTGATGCATTTTTTTGCTAAAAATCTATTTGCGTAGAGAAAACAAAAAATAAGGGAAGAACGGTCGTTCAATTAAATCACTTGTTCTTTCCACAAACACACGATGCAAAGATACAGGCGCAGCAACAACGCCGCAACCGCAAAATTACATCGGTTCAACATATCAGTTATCAAGGCATTCTTGTCTTAAATAGAGACAAGTGCCTGAATTCCAGTTCATTGAAATAAAAGATGCTTAATTCTTGTTAACAAAAACAAGAACTACTGGGACTTACCGGCAAAAAAAGGCATCAAGCAGTCTGCCCGGTAAGAACACTGCCTGATGCGTTGGTTGTTTTGCCAATTTTACGTAGAGAAAACAAAAGAAAGGGAAGAACGGTCGGTCATACTGTAATGAACAGCGTTCTAACCACAAACACACAGTACAAAGATAGGGCAACACACCCCACCTTGCAAGCGCAAAATTGGCAGAATTCAACACATCAGAATATTCTATTTTTTATAAAAAAAAGAATAAGCTATAGTCTATCAATTGTTTATGCAAAATAAACCAAACCAAAAGCTACTACTTTGAGGTTGCTCGGCAGCAATTAATAATTTAATTCTGTCAATTAAATCATTAATTTATAAAACAGCATGAGTCGAGTATTTTAAAGAGTTATTACATCATTCGGTTTTATCTTTTTACAAATATACTATACTTAGATATACTTAACCTAGTACAGATTCCCTTCTTTACAACCATTTAGATTATGATTATAAGAGCAAGTAATTTGTGTATTATTTTGATTATCAGTCTAATATATTTGTAAAATAGCGGAACAGTTGATGTGTTTTTCTTTTAAAAAGTTACCATCCTGTAATGTCTCCGCCAACGATTGAAGATTCTGTTGAAGTTTCGGTAGAATCCGTTTGTCCAGAATAGTCAGTAGTTGGCGTAGTGGAAAGAGTAACAAATGAA
>JBKBWT010000157.1:0-14139 GCA_046314415.1 Saprospiraceae bacterium | reverse complement strand
CGCAGGTACGTATGGCGTGACGGTGACGGATGCCAATGGATGTAGTATTTCTAAGAATGTGCTGGTGCCAGTCATCGAAAAGCCACAATTAACCGTTTTAAATACAGAAAAAGCGAATTGTAATAATCGTGGTGGCGAAGCGGTCGCTTTTGTAAGTAGAGGTACTCCACCCTATTCTTATCTATGGAGCGATGGACAGAACTCTTCCTATCTTTTGGATGTTTCCGCCGGGGTTTACACTGTGACTGTAACAGATGCCATAGGCTGTACGGCTATCCAATCTGTTACTATCCCAATCAAAACACTTGATACACCAGGAACAATTACCATTTCTAATGTGGCTGCTACCAGCGCTACGCTTCGATGGAATGATACTGGTGCCGAACAATATCGAGTAGAATATCGAGCAGGTTCGCAGATTGGTTGGCTATACTACGGTGATGTGACCACGCCATCTGTTACAATGATAGGCTTGGTGGCGGGTACTGCTCACCAGGTAAGAATAATTGCCTATTGTGGTAATACTAGCAGTAGCCCTTCGCCAATCGCCAGATTTACCACAGCTACCAACACAAATCCCTGTATTGGCTTTGCTTTTGATACTGCTCCAGTTACATCCCCTATTTACTACCCCTGCGACACTCGCCCTTATGAAGCTCCGGTCATCGGCGGTACAGCACCTTATAAATACAAATGGAGCAATGGCAGTACCAATAATTATATTCAAAACGTTCCCGCAGGTACGTATGGCGTAACGGTGACGGATGCCAAAGGATGTAGTATTTCTAAAAATGTGATTGTACCTCTTATTGAAAAACCAGTGCTTACGATTGGTACAATTAAGGCAGCAACTTGTAATAAGCTTGATGGAGAGGCAAGCATCAGCGCCAGTAAAGGAACACCTCCTTATAATTACGAGTGGAGCAACTGGACGTATAATGCCAAACTAACAGGAGTTTCCGCTGGCACCTATCAAGTAACGGTGACGGACGACAAGGGCTGTTATACCTCAATAACGGTCAATATACCGACTGCGCCGCTGGCTACGCCTTCTGGAGTATCTATTTCAAATATAACTACGTCGAGCGCCACGGTGTCTTGGAATAATGCAAATGCAGAACAGTATAAAGTAGAATATCGAGTTGGTACGCAGGCTACATGGTCATTGTATAGCTATGCCAGCACACCTTCTATCATTATGAATGGGCTAGTTCCTGGAAATACTTACAGTGTAAGAATTACGGCACTTTGTGGCAGTACTAGTAGTGCTTCTTCGGCGATTAAGAGTTTTACCACGCTTACTACCAATAAACCACCAACAGTTGCCATTACTGCGCCTGCTAATAATGCTACGTATAATGCTCCGGCTACAGTGAATGTCACTGCTACTGCGTCCGACCCCGACGGTACAATCAGTAAAGTAGAATTTTATTTGAATAATACTTTGGTATCAACGGATAATGCTCCTTCATACAATGCTACGTTAAGCAATCTGGCAGCAGGTACTTATACTTTGACAGCAAAGGCATTCGATGATATGCAGGCATCAGCTACATCCAGCGTGATTACAATCAAAGTGAATACGAATGGAGGAGGAGGTTCAGTAACCGACAATAATGTACTGGTGCTCAATGGCACGAGCGATTATAAAGAAAGCCCAACATTCTCCTCCTATCAAACTATAAAATCCTTTACTTTAGAAACCTGGGTAAAATTCAATAATCCTGGAGTGGGTACAAATGATTTTATCGCGGAAGTGGGTAACGCAAATTATACCAAATTATGGTTTTGGTATAACAATGATAACACATTTGGCTTACCAAGTAAAAATATAGCCATAGGCTATAATGGTGCTCAAGGCGGGTTCAATAACGGACCGGATTTTATGTATGATTTTTCTCCGCAAGCAGGTACTTGGTATCATTTAGCTTTTTCTTATAATAATAGTACCCGTCAGATAACGCTATATATCAACGGAGCGTCACGAGGTTCGAGAACTGTAACGGGTAATGCCCCCGAGATAAACATCAATAACTTAAAACTTTACTTAGGTAAGCGTATTTTTGGAGGCGTTAATAGTCACTTTTTCGATGGTCAAATGGATGATTTCCGAATGTGGAATTATGCGCGTTCTGCTTCAGAAATTACTAATAATTATAAAACAGAGTTAACAGGCAAAGAAAGCGGTTTAATTGCTTACTATAAATTCGATGAAACTTCAGCAGGAATGAACAAGGATTGTTCTGCTAATCAATTGCACCTAACAGCTGGTTCTTCAAGAGCTCCCATTATTTCTAATGTCCCGAGTCTTGTAGATGTTGCTTGTGGAGCTAATTTTAGTGGTGAAGAGAGCTTTAGAATAATAGAAAGTGATCATAACGAACTTAATTTTGAAGGAATAACCGTTTATCCAAATCCTACATCGGGCATTTTGAACGTTTCAATTATAAATCCAATCTCTATTCCAACGGAATGGATAATACAAGATGTGACTGGTAAAATTCTTTACATTGAAAAAAGAGGAATGGATTCTAAGCGTAAGTATGATGATTTTACAATAGATATTTCGCACCTTAATGGTGGACTTTATTTTCTTTCAACCATAATAAATGAAAAAAGGATTATAAGAAAAATTATTTTATCTCAAAAAAATTAAAATCGCCATTGGAGGTGACGCCCCTCATTGAGGTATCACCTCCAATAATTTTTTCCGCTCCAGCCCAGCATTGGCAAGCATTACCACTTCCGTAATATTTTCCATATTCAGTACGCCAATCAATTGTCCATTTTCCATCACCGGGCAAATGGCACTTTGGGTTTGCATCATGCGGGCATAGGCTTCTTCGAGTGGCATGTCGGGGTAGAGGGTGAAGAATTGTTTGTTGGCGATGCGACCAATGGCGCCTTCCTGACCGATTTCGCGCAAACCCTGAATGATTTCATCGCGGGTGATAATGCCAATGATTTCGTTGTCTTGTTCGACGAGGAATTCTTTTTCCTGCCCATTCAACAGTGCGGCAATGGCTTTGTCGAGCGTTTCAAATGCATGAAAAGCAGTGAATTGGTTCATTAAAACATCGCGGACTTTGTACTTGGATAATGCAGAGCGAGTGTTTTCAAAATTGGATTCTGCGCCTGCGCCTAAAAAGATAAATAAACCAATAAAAATCAGAAAGGGATTGTAAAAAAAGCCAAAAAATACAAAAGCAATGGCGAGAAACTGCCCGATTTTAGCGGCAATATTGGTCGCAACGGCGCGATCATAACGCATGGCTAGTAGGGCTCTTAGCACTCGTCCGCCATCCATTGGGAAAGCCGGAATTAGATTAAATAATACTAATATGATATTGACGGATAATAAATTAAATAAAAAATTATCCGCGTTTACTTGCGTCATTGCCGCTTCCGTCATTTCCGGGAAACCGCCAGTGACTACAAAATATAAGGCTAGTAAGCCTGCAATTATTACATTCACCGCTGGTCCTGCCAAGGCGACCCATAATTCCTGAATGGGTTTCTCGGGCATTTTTTCAATATTGGCAACGCCTCCTATGGGTAAAAGAATGATACTCTTTGTTTTAATACCATAACGCATGGCAGTAAGCGAGTGCCCCAATTCATGTAATAGAACGCAAGCAAATAATGCCAGAATAAACCATACGGACATCATACTTTCAGCAAAATTCTGCCCCTGACGCATGCCACTTATAATAATCCAGCCCAAGAGAATAAGAAAAGTCCAATGGACATAAACATTGATGCCGCGAATACGCGCAATTTGAAGCGACCAATTCATGTTGCAATTGTAATTTTCGATTTACGAAGTACAAGTTAACTAAATAAACAAACTGAATTGGCTTTTTGCTGTGAAACGGGGTTGAAATTTGAAAATTGATTTATTTTATACAGAAATTATAAAACGAGGTAAATAAATGTTTTTATGTAAATATAGAATCTTTCAATTAACCGTACTTTGCTGAAATTCGGCTAATGCCTTCTGAATCAGGTCGTTTAGTTGTTACGTGTTTGTGTATTAAAATGCTGGTTATCAGTTGATTATGGGTTTTGATTCAAAAAAATTGAACAAATCATTGAATTAAAAAAATATGCGTATTTAAAATATTATCGTAGCAGCGTAATATCCCCTTTTACAATTTCGATGCGACCATCTACGATTTCAACTTCTGCGTAGAACACATAAACCCCGATATCCATTGGTTGCCCGTTGAACGTACCGTCCCAGCCGTGTTCCGGGTCATTAGGCGCAAAAGGACCGTCCTGTAATAGTCGGTTGCCCCAGCGATCAAATATCATAAACTTCCTTACCTGCCGTACATTTTCACCGGCATAAATCATAAATACATCGTTGATGCCATCGCCATCCGGGGAGAAAACATTGGGCGTATAAACCGAAACCGGCACCGCTACGGCTACTTTGATATAATCTTTTGCGGTACAGCCGTTGGTGGCAGTTATATAAATCCAATATTCGGAGCTAAGGGGCGGCGCAATGGTGACGCGTAGGGTATTGGCAAAAGGCAAGGTATCGCCATTGGAAAACCAGGCTACAGAATCTATTCGACTCTCATCGGTGATGCCAACCAATTGAATAGTGTCGCCAAATTGAATCAGGGTATCTTTGCCTATGTCAACAGTAATCGGCTCTGGCGGATCTACTACTACCTGCGTCTGCCATTCGCAACCATTGACATCCTGTACGCGCAAGGTGTAGGTGCCTGCCCGAATATTCTGGAAATAATCAAACGATGCAAAAGGTAAGTCGCCTAATGAATATAAATAAGGTGCGGTGCCGCCACGCACGGAATCAATTTGCACAAAACCACTGCCTTGACGCAGACAATTTGCCGGCGTAACCGTAAAGAAAGCCTGAGCTATGGAAGATTCGCCCTCCTTAACACCCGTCACTGCTTGATTGCTACAGCCATTACTGAGGTTGGTCACACGCAGCGTATAATTGCCACCGGCATCCACCACTGCCGTGCTCGTCATAGCGCCACTTACAATGGAACCATCGGTGGTTGTCCAGTTATAAGCAAAGTTTCTACCGTTGGTTACCGTTGCTACCAAGGTGGCGGTTTGTACCTGACAATCCAAACTGTTAGGCGGGGCAATGCTAATGAGCGGTTGCAAGGTATCAATACCTACATTCACGGTAGTAGAATCACTACAACCATTGATTCGATTGATTATTATAAAAGTATAACTACCTGGTAATGTGGTAATAATATCTAAATCCGTATCGGGTAAAGCTTGTCCATTGGGTGCAATCCAGGAAATGCTCAGGTTATTTGTACTACCGGCGAGTTGCGCTGTGAGGGTCACCGAATCGCGAAGGCAGGTAATCGAATCGGGCGTATTCAGGGTTACTGCCGGTAAATTAGGATTTTGATTGACCGTAACGGTTATGCTGTCGCGGCAACCATTACTCTGGTCTTCCACCAATAATTGATAATCGCCTTTGCGGCTCACTGTAATCGAGCAAGAATCGGGATTGCTAAGCATTGCACCATTGAGCGCCTGCCAGCGGTAACGCAATGCAGCACTGGTTTGGGATACTGAGACGCAACCATCAAGTGTCAACGCATTTGATTGACAATCAAGGTTTAATTCCTCTGAATTACGTACGGCTGCGGTAGGTTCAAAAATATTTTGACCAACGACCAGGGTATCTTCCGCCACACAATTGCTTAATGGATTGATCGCACGGAAAAAATACGTACCTGGTTGATTTACAACGGGATTCAAGGAATTGGCACCGGAAACAATATTGCCGGTCGAGGTTGTCCATTCGTATATTAAATTATTACCCAGCGCGGATGCTTCTAGTTGTATCGTGTTTATTTTACAATTTAATAAAGTATCAAATCCGGCGAAAACCGAAGGTACTTCAGCATTTTGTAAAATTTCGATACTGTCAGTCGCTACACAGCCGTTCGTTTGATTCGTTACTTCTAATATGTAAATATCTGGTAGTATGACGATTGGATTCAAAATAGAATCATTAGAAACCAGATTCCCATTCACGGATGTCCAGCGGTAACGATAATCGCCATTGGCAGGAGTGATCGTAGGATTAAGGGTAAGCGTTGGTTGTACGCAGTTTAAAGTATCCGTTGCACCGGCTTCGATGCTGGGCAAAGCTTTATTATCAAGAATTCGGACTGTAACAGAATTATTGCAACCCGTTGTGGTATTCGTCACTTGAAAACGATACGTTCCACTTGCACTTACAATCAATAACGGATTATCTAAACAGTTGATTTCCAAGTTATTACTGTCTAATTGACACCAGCGTCCGGTCAGGTTTCCACCGACAAAAGCCGAACCGTCGAGCGTCACCGTTGGATTCAAACAGGTCAGCAATTCATTGCCAAACGTAGGCACATCGGGGCGATCTTCACTCGCCACAACCATTACCGTATCCACGCTTGCGCAATTCGTCAGGGTGTCTAACACCGTCAGCACATAATTACCGGGCGCGTCCACTACCGGCGTCAAAGTATTGGCACCCGATGTAATATTACCATCCGCTGTAGTCCAGGTGTACCGGGCATTGGTAGCCGATGTATTCCCATTCAAAGACGCCGAAGTTTGCGCACAGGTAAGTGTGATATCGGCACCGGCATTGGCGGTCGGAGAACTTATATTTTGCAGCACTTCCAATACAATGGAAGTAGAATCACCATTCGGATTTTTTACCGTTAAGGTATAATTACCGGGTTGATTGACTAAAATAACTAAACTATCGGGGCTGGATATAATATTTCCATTACTTGTTGTCCATTCTATGATGCAATTATTACATGGGGCACATAAAGTAGCGCTTAAGGCAATCGTGTCCTGCAAGCAAGTCAGCGTATCCGGTAAATTTCCTTCCACGCATAAAGTGTCACAATCCGTTTGTTGTGTGATGGTTATAAATTCATTAAAAACACAATCGTTATCGAGGTTGATAATGGTCAAAATATATTCGCCGGGGCGATTAATGGGGGTAGAAAGAACGTCACCGCTGCCAACGACGCCGTCGCCGGTCCAGAAGAAAGCAAAATTGCCGTTGGCAGGGGTGATAGCCGCTTGTATGATAAAAGTATCAACATCACAAGGAATCACCGTATCGCCGAAGGTAACCGCAGGCACGCCATTCGCTTCCACTTCAATTGAATCGCGAGCTGTACAGCCATTTTGTATATTGACTACATCCAGGTAGTATTTACCTGATGCATCTACAGTTTGGCGCGTTTCTTCTCCCAGAATTGTGCCGTTGGCGTTGCGCCAGGTATAGCGAATATTGGCACCGCGGCTTGATCTGCCGATATCCAATGTCACCGTTGTCTGATCGCAATTCAAAGTATCCAGCGCGCGAACATCCGCTATTGGTAGGGTGAAATCCGCCAAAACCCGCGTAGAGGCTGTATCTGAACAGCCGCTAATAATATTAGTAACAATTAACATGTATTCACCGGAAGCGTCCACCGTTGCGGTTCTTTGGGTAGTATCACCGACAATATTCCCATTTATAATATGCCAACGATATCTAATATTTGGACCAATGGACGTATTCGCACCGCCAATAGTGATGGTCGGAGTAGCACAATTAATGGTATAGCTCGTATCCAGGTCGGCAATTGGTGTATCTGCACTGCTAAATACCTCAACGGTATCGCGCGTAGCGCAGGTGAAATCGGCTACGGTTTGTGATACAGTGAGAATATAAATACCCGGCACATCTACTGTCAAGGTAGAATCCATCCCCAGGGTATCACCTGCCAGATTAGTCCAGGTAAAATCAATTTCATCTTCCGGTTCGGAGGCACTACCGTCGAGGGTGACAGTGGGATTATTACACCCCAGGGTATCGGGTGCTGCAATATTAACAGTGGGTCCTAATACGAGTAAGGTCAAATTAATTAAACTATCACAGCCATTTGCAGCCGGAATAATGATATCGTACTGTCCGGTCTGATCAAAAGTTTGCCCCCCGGCGCTAAACGTTTCACCCTGGCAAATTACTTCGGTAAGAAAAGTGGGCGGCACCCGTAGCACTCGCAGGTTAAGATTGACAATACTATCACAACCATTCACTGAAGTGAGCGTATCGGAGTACATTCCCGTTGCTTTATACACTGAACTGCCAATAACGATGGAATCACCGGCACAAATTTCCTGTGTGAGATTAGTGACTAGTCCGGGTACAACCGAGAGTTTTAAATTAATAATACTATCGCAACCGCCTGATCCTGCGAGCGTTACAAAATAATCGCCGCTTGCGTTGAAAGTCTGATTGCCGACTTGAACGCTTTCTCCCTGACAAATATCGCGTTGTACACGTATCGTATCGCCGCCGGTGATGCGCACATCTACGCAATTTGTATTGATTAAACCGCAATATAATAAGGAGTCGCCATTTAATTGTTGTCGGAAGGCATCGAGTCGCAATACGCCATCGGGTTGCGGAAAACTATCCAAATCGCTGCGCCGATATGACAAGCCACATACCTGATAATTGCCAACGGGCAAATCGCGCAAGTCGGCTAAAGAATCATATTCTAATAAAATGCCATCTTTACTAATCATGAACGTATGCCCGTACTCCACGCTATCCGGGCGAGCCGCTGCACCAAAATCAGGTTGAAGATTGAGCCTTAAAGCGGCACTGCCTTCACAAGCTGTCACGTCAGGATACGATGCCAGGCTACCGGGATTGGCATTACAACACAAGAAGCCCCGCTCGTCACATAGTTTCAAACGAAAGAACGTAATGGCTCCTTGATAAGTGGAAGGGTTATTGGTAATGGTAATTTTCCAGGTGCCATTGACCGGACCCATGTTAAAATCTTCCAAACAACCGACAAAAGGATAGTAAGAACCCCGATAACGTCCGCCGTTGATAAAATTATTGGGTTGCCCGTTATTCCACTTAGCCACATAGCCGCTGTCGGGAACTGCCGTTGCTGCGCAGGGCACAAAATTTATATTCCATTGCGCTCGGAAAGTAAAAGCAGTGTTGTCAGGCGTATTAGGACCAATTAATTGAATGCGTTGCCCGGCAGGGGAAGTCAGCCAGATCTCTAAATTCTCCGAAAGTTGATGCACAAAACCCAATTCAATGCCACAAATCCCCTGATTAGGATCAGCAAGATCATTATTAATTACATCTGTAATGTTGATATCAATTTCTGTAGTACGGTTGGCACGAATAATCGTGGTATCGGCAAAACCACAATTTTGCGAGTTCTGCGCATGCAGCCACAAAGGCGTTCCGACGAACACCAGGAATAAGATATGCCACAGGATTAGGATTTGCCTCATAATTTAAAGCAGAATGAAAACCAGCGAGCCAAGTGAAAAATTTGAAAATGAAATGTAAAATTTGAAAAAACGATACCACGTCTGCCGCAATATCTTCAAAACCTCATATTTCAATTTTCTTATCTTTCATCTGTTCATTGGTTTTAGCCTCTCAATAGTTTTGGGATCATTTGTTAGACTTAGACAAAAAAATATCCGTCTAATTTTTTGTATCCATCGTCTAATGTCTCGTTAAACGCTATTTCCGGGCGCTTTGATACTTTCGCACCCAAAATTAGTATATTTTCGCAGATAGCTTGCCAAATTGCCGGGAAGGATGTCACATAAAAAAACACCTTATTGGAATAAAGGAGTATGGGTGTATTGGAATGTGGATATTAACAAGGTTAATTTTTAGTTTCCCAAGTTTCCAGTCTTCCAGATATTATGCTAGGGTTTTTGTACGATAAACGCTTTTTTTACAATTCCAGTATCACTCTGAATTTCCAGCCAATAAACACCTGCTGCAAGATACTGAAAATCAAAATATTGTTGCCAATAACCGCTATAAAAATCTACCATTTGCTGCTGCAAAGCCTGCCCTAAGGCATTGAGCGTGCGTATATGTAAGCGTTGCTGCGGTGCTCCTTTTAAAAGCAACATAAAATGTCCATTGCTGGGATTCGGATACAAGCTTAACTCCTCAAGCCAGTTGGCTTCCTGCGTACGGGTGGTACCTATTTGCACCGTTTTACGAGTGGTATCTGCGCCACATTCATTGTGTACGATTAAAGTAATTTCATAAGGTCCGGGGCTTTCGTAGGAATGCGTTGGCTCGGGCTGCTCCGAAGTATTGCCATCGCCAAACTGCCAGACATATTCCCAGCCACGCTGTACCACATCATTCAGTTGCAAGGTGATTTGCTGTTGTTGAATCGTATAATTAAAATCGACGCTTGGTTTTTCTGTCAATTGTAAATAAAATGCTTCGTACAAAGTATCTGTTCCAAAAAAATTACTGGTAACCAATTGGACGCTATAAATGCCTGGTTTAGCATAAGTTACGGTTGGGTGTTGCTCGGTGGACGAGGCAGGTTCACCTCCGGGAAATTGCCATTCCCATGTTTCCGGTTCATTGGTGGATTGATCGGTGAAGCGCAGGGTGAGGGGCGTGCAACCTTGTCGGGTTTCGCTTGTAAATACGGTTGTGGGCGGTAGCCCGGTTATTTCGACGGGTTTTGTAATGGTATCACTACCACAAGTATTACGGGTAATCAATTGCACAGTAAAACGTCCGGAAGTCTGATAAGTATGCACGGGATTGGTCGAATTGGCGCTCGTGCCATCGCCAAAATCCCAGTAATGCACCATGCCTCCCTCCGATAAATTTCGAAAGGCCACGACATTTTGATCAATCCTCGTACTAAAGCCGGCACTTGGTACATCATTCACTTGCACCAGATTGCTCAGGCGGCGGGTCACTTCACCCGCAGCATTCCTGGCTACCAGCGAGACACTGTACACACCTGGTCGCTCAAATACTACGATGGGATTTTTTTCATTAGAGGTCAGTGGATTACCGCCACTAAATTGCCAGGCAAATTCTGATGCATTGGCGGAAGATTCATTGTTGAATTGCACCGTTAAAGGGGCACAGCCAATGACGTTGGCTGCTGAAAACGCTGCCTGCGGCGGGGTGATAATATCAAGTTGTTGGGTCAATGTATCCGCACCGCATTCATTAAACGTGACCAGGGTAATCGGGTAAACACCATCCTGTTGAAAATCAAAGTTAACAGTTTTTAAGGTATCGGTATGGTTATCACCCCAATACCAGCGTAAACTATCTGCTACTACAGCAGTGCTGAATGAAGCGATGGTCGTGCCTACTTGATAATTGATATTAAAAGTAGGAACAGGTGGTCCTTTCACTTCTACAAAGGCGCTTTTCACTACTTGATTTTCCCCGCTTGGGTTGCCGACTCTTAAAGTAACTGCATAAATGCCTGGTTTCTCATAGGTGACTAAAGGATTGACATTTGTGGTTGTACTTGGTGTGCCACCCTCGAAAGTCCATTCCCATTCCGTTGCATTGGCAGAAGACGTGTTGTAAAATTGTATTTCCAGCGGGGCGCAGCCTTTCGTTTTAAAGGTAAAAAAATCAGCCGTAGGTGCGGTTTCCACACAAGGGCTTAGACAATTGCGGATAGTCAATGCATTGGCAAAATAATTATTGATACTCACCTGTGACATGGGCGACCAGGCATGTACATCGCGGATGAAAGGTGCCATAATCGTAGGCGCATTGGTGGAATCGTGCCGCGCATTCAGGTTATGCCCCAACTCATGCGCTTGAAGTGCCCGCATCAAACCCGCATTTTCAGAATATCTTCTTAATACATTGTACCGTAAGCGTCCGCACAGCACCCCATAATAACCGCCCCCGCCAATATTATCATCCAGCACGCGCCCGGTCCACAAAGTGCCTACATCAAATGTTTTGGCAAAGCCATTCGCATTGCCCCAATCCCGAAAAATTGCGAGCAAATTTTCATAATTGGTGTCCTCACCCCAGGGATCGCAGGTAGCACAGGTAGCAACCCACATTGTCACGATCTCAAAGCGAATCTGATGCGTGAATTCATTATCATAATTGGCACGGACATTATTTAAATTGGCGGCTACGTATTTTTCCAACAGCGTTACATCCTGATTAAAAAACTGCAACATTTTATAATCGGCTGCGATAGCCACCTCCACTGTATAACACTGGCGGTTCGTCTTTTCGGTAGGTAATAACAGTTCGCCCTTATCCTGTTCAAATAAAGCGCCTGCGCAGTGTCCATTGGCATTGGGTAGAATATCATTCGCTTCATAAAATAAATACTGGTCATCACCTAATGATTGATTGGATCGCCGGGCGGGTTCGATAAAATAAGTTCGATCCTCGAACTCAAAGACGCCATAAATAAAATTTTCTGCTAGTGTCAGGCGGCATTTACCTCGGTCAACGCCATCGATTACGCCGGCAAAGGTCTGTACCCGGCTCGACCAGGCTTTTTCAATGCCTTCCGGCGTAGCTGTCGTTAAAGTATAATCCGGGCTGAAGATGGGATCAGGCGTCAATTGCAGATACCAGTCGTGTTCGGTACCGATTTTTAAATGAACCGGAGTGCCACTTTGTGCCAATTCAAGGAATTTTTGGCTGTTGAGTACCATTACCTGTACTGTGCGCAATTCATCGGTAAACAGGTCTGTCGGAATGTTGGGAATGGACTTGCCCACCAGGGTTTGGGCGCCAGCTACCTGCGCCCACAGGCAATACCACACCAGAGAAAGCCGGAGAAAGTTACGAAGTGTCATGTGCAGAACATTCATGGGATAAAATACGACCAACCAAGTGACGGTAAAGATAGTCTTTTTTGCCGGAATTAAGGAACATTCGCTGTGGAGAATACTGAATAATAAGCCTTTGCAAATTTTAGTATTCCGCCGTTGCAAAATTCCAGTATTCCAAGATTCTAGACTAATTTTGTAAAAATTTATTCAATGAGAAAAGTATCGCAAATAATTGCCCTGGTCATTTTTGCATTCGTCATCAACCATGCCACGCTGGATGCGCAGGTACGGGTACGTGACAATAGCGCCGAACAAACCAAACCCAAAAACAATTTTGCCAGTCACCTCTGGTATGGAGGCAATATTGGCTTGGGTTTTTCCAGCAACTCTTTTCAAAGTTTGTTTCAGATCGGGCTTTCGCCAATGGTAGGGTATAAATTATTCGACCAGTTTTCGGTTGGTCCGCGCGTGTCGTTTTTCTACTCGCACTATCGCTACAATTTTGGTGGCGGCGACGTACAAACTGCCAATCCTATCACCTGGACGGCGGGTGCTTTTGCACGTTACAAACTTTTCCGCACCATTTTTGCTCACGCCGAGTACGAGTTTGAGAATTCTCCGGTTTTTACCATCGGGGGTAGCGGCGATTTGGAAGTACTGCGCGAACAACGTACGAATACTTACCTTGGTGCGGGTTACAACAGCGGAGAGCGCTTCGGCTACGAAATCATGGTATTGTACAACCTGTCTTTACCTGAAAATTCCGTCGAATCTCCCTTTGATATCCGCTTTGGGTTTACCTACAATTTTTAATCGGCACTGTAAAGGTTAGAAGAGCGAATTGCAAAAGACTAGATTCGTTCTTCTAACCGCCCGCTTTTTAAGTTTCCAGGCTCTTCCCGTCGGCTGTCCTACCTCATAAGTATAAACGCCAGACTGATTGCAATGCACTCAGGTCGTCTTTCTAATCGTACTTGCGTCCTTACAGCCTGTACACCTGTCTTTACATTACGATCAAATGGCTTTACATTACGATCAAGTAGCTTTGCACGCTGCGCTTGTGCTTTTACATTGCAATCAAGTGCCTTTACACTCCGTACTCGTGCTTTTACACTGCGATCAAATGCTTTTACATTACGACCAAGTGCTTTTACACGCTGCGCTTGTGCTTTTACATTGCAATCAAGTACCTTTACACTCCGTTTTCGTGCTTTTACACTGCGATCAAGTGGTTCTATATTGCACACATGTGATTTTACACTCGAACCAAGTGGCTTTACACTGCGCACTCGTGCTTTTACACTGCGATCAAATGGCTTTACATTACACAAGCGGGAAATAGATAAAGAGGATGGAGCATCATAAAATGGAAAAACCCCTTTCCCGCCGCAGCCGAAAAGAGGTTTTTTATATAGCTTACTAGTGCCTTGCGCAGCAACGAATTGCGCGCGATAGCTTGGTATTGCTTAGTATCTGTTGCGGTTGTAGCCA
>JBKBWT010000156.1:0-14156 GCA_046314415.1 Saprospiraceae bacterium | reverse complement strand
CCTTGCCCCATGCAGAGGGCGACTTTGCGGCTGGCGCCGAACTGTTGTTGGGTTTGAATACTTGCTATAATAAATGGCTCGACCGCTTCCTGTAATTTCCGGTCATCATAATAATTAATATTAATGCCATTTTTAGTAAAACCGAGCGGACTTAATGAGGTGATGTAAAAGTCATTATAAAATTTTTCCAAGCCGCCATAAGCGTGAATGAATTGATACACAAACACAGAGGACAATTCCGGCTTTTTATTAAAATTATTTTCAATATTACATTCCGTTTCCAGGCGAATGGGATCGGTAAAAGGCACGCCTGTCACGCCCGCGCCGAAACGCCCGGGATTAATACCAAAAATAAAAATGCGATTATTATTATCATTATAATATTTTTCATAAAAAGCAGTCATTACTGCTAATGTTTCTGGGTTATCATAAGGAAAGAGTAAATCAAATCCTGGTGGGAGTGGTAAATGCGGATGTAATGTTTTTGTAAAATGGAGGACGTGTTGTGCGAAAGTCATCACTACAAAATAAGTTTGGGAAGACGTGACAGGTTTTTGAAACCTGTCACGTCTTTTCATTATCTTGCAAAGGTCACCGCCCGCTTCTCACGGATCACGGTCACTTTGATTTGTCCCGGATATTGCATTTCATTTTGGATTTTCTGCGAAATCATAAACGACAGATCATCCGCGTATTGGTCAGTTACTTTCTCTGCCTCCACAATGACGCGCAATTCCCGACCGGCTTGCATCGCGTAAGCTTTTTGTACGCCATCGTGCGAAAGTGCCAGTTCTTCCAGTTCACCAATGCGTTTGAGGTAGCTTTCCAAAATTTCGCGGCGAGCACCCGGACGAGCGCCGGAAATGGCGTCACAAGCCTGAATAATCGGCGAAATCAAACTCGTCATCTCGATTTCATCGTGGTGCGCGCCAATGGCGTTGATGATGGACGGATGTTCTTTGTATTTTTCCGCCAGCTTCATCCCCAAAATCGCGTGCGACAATTCGCTTTCTTCTTCCGCCACTTTACCAATATCATGCAGCAAACCCGCGCGTTTTGCCATTTTCACCTGTTTTGGATTGAGACCCAACTCGGCTGCCATGATGGCGCATAAATTAGCGGTTTCAATGGAATGTTTCAGCAAATTCTGTCCATACGACGAACGGAAACGCATGCGACCGACCATTTTCACCAGATACGGGTCTAAGCCATGCAAATCCAGTTCAATAATTGTTTTTTCACCAATGCTCACGATTTCTTCTTCCAACTGCTTACGCGTTTTAGCAACGACCTCCTCAATACGAGCCGGGTGAATACGACCATCGGCGACCAATTTCTTGAGCGCCAAACGTGCAATTTCCCGGCGAATTGGATCAAAACTTGAAATTACAATCGCTTCCGGCGTATCATCTACCACAATTTCCGCACCGGTAGCGGCTTCCAGCGCCCGGATATTCCGACCTTCCCGACCAATAATTTGTCCTTTCAATTCATCAGAATCCAGGTGGAACACTGAAACGGTATTTTCAATCGTGTATTCGGCGCACATCCGCTGGATGGTCTGAATCACAATCTTCTTCGCCTCTTTATTGGCATCGGCTTTTGCCTGTTCAATGCTTTCCTTCACAATCGCCATCGCTTCGCTTTCGGCTTTTGCACGAATGGCTTCCAGCAATTGCTCTTTGGCTTCCTGCTCACTCAGATTGGAAATTTTCTCTAATTCCTTGATACGCAATTCATTAGCGGCATCCAATTCTTCTTTTCGTTTGGCAATTACTTTCAATTGCAATTCCAGATTTTCCCGAATGGCAGCAATCTCGGCATTTTTAGTTTCCAGGTCAAGTTTTTGATTATCCAGCTGTTTTAACTGATCCTGAAATCTATCAATCTTTTGTTTCAACTCGCTTTCCTGCGTACGCACCTCCATCTCCCGATCCTTCATCTCCACCATGTGTGCCGCTTTCTCGGTTTCAAACTCGGACTTTAAGCGATTAAATTTCTCCTTTGCTTCCTGGATTTTCTGTTGTTTGATGCGTTCATGATGGCTTTCGGCATTACCCATCAATTTTTCTGCTTTTGTTTCTGCCTCACTTACAATGCGTTTTGCATTAATTTCCGCTTCTTTTATTTGCAACTGAGCTTTGGCATTAATTTCTTCCAACTTCGCCTGCCCGGCTTTTTTCATCATTGCTTGCACTACAAAGTAGCCTATAATCGCACCGACTACCAGTCCAATGGCAAGTCCAATTCCTATTTCCATGTAACAATTTTTAATAATGAAAAATGGGTTATTCGTAATTTGTTAATAATAGATGCCCAAATAACATCATAACAAATAACCGTATTCCAAACCATTGACAACAACGAAGCAATAAGGAATTACAAAAGCTTGTCAAGGAGATTTTCCAAATTTGACAGCTTTTCGGCAAGTGCAGTTTCGGGATTTTCTACCTGAACGGCTTGTTCTAAAGTCGCTTTATGCAAATCAACCGCGTAAGTCAGCACCGTCATCGAAAGACAGTCCTGCTTGTCCTTGTTGGAGTAAGTTAGTTGAAAACGATTGATTTTCTCATTGACTTCCTTTACAATTTTACGAATAGCGGGTTCGTCTTCTGCCTTGATTTTCAAGGGATAAGGTCTGCCTGCTATCAAAACCGTGATACTTTTAGTATCTTGCCCGTCCATGTCCATAACCCTAATTGTGGTGCAACCACTCAATACATTTATCAATTTCGAGAATGTATTGGTCAATCAGCTGCTTCAATTGCTGCGACTGCTCGTCCTCCTCTTCTGCCCTGTTTTCCAGAGCCCGCTGCGCTGTTTCCAATTTATCTTTCAAGGCGATAATAGTCGCCTCTTGTTTATCCAAGCCTGCTTTTAATTGTTGATTTTCAAGCTGCAATGCTGCATTTTCCCGTTGCAAACGCTCTTGTTTCAACGCCAACTGCCGCACTTTTATCTCGATGCTCTCCAGTTTATCCGTTAAATTCATTTTCTATTTGGCATTTGACGTTTTTTTATTTTTTATTTGAAATTTGACATTATACACTTGATGTTGACGTGTTTTATTTGAAATACAATATTAACGTCAAATAATAAATTTTAAACACATAATGTTAACATAACAAGCGAACGTCAAATAAAAAAATCTTCAAATAATAAATAATTATCGTCTAATAACGGCGTTCAATTTCGTTTCGTATTCTTTAATCAGTTGCTCCATCACTTTGTCCACGTCCTTATCTTGCAAGGTTTTCGTAGGGTCTTCAAAAGTGAAGCTCACTGCATAAGAACGCTTGTCGGCGCCCAACTGTTGTTCGTTCTCATATACGTCGAACAGATTGACGTCCTTAATCGTATTTTTGCCGACTTTTCTGGCAATCAGCGCAATATCTGCAAATTTTACGGAATTTTCAATAACCAGTGCCAAATCTCTTCGCACGGTCGGGAATTTATTTAGCTCCGTAAAGGTCACCACGTTTTTCTGTGATGTTTTTACGACATTATCCCATTGAAAATCGGCATAGTACACTCCGCTTTTTATATCCATGTGTTTTGCCAGCTTTGGCGCTACTTTACCCAATTCTACTAAAACCTGCTCGCCACGATGGTAACGAATGGCATATGCAAAGCGCTCATCCTGAAACGCCGTTTCCTGATAGCCAGAAACGCCCATCCGCGAAAGGATATTTTGTACAAATGCTTTTAAACTGTAAAAATTTGCCTCCTGATTGTCTTTCCAAATCCAACTCTCGCCCCAACGCTCGCCGGTCAAAAACAAAGATAAGTGGTTGTATTCCTTGTATTTATCGCCGGAAGTTTCATACGTTCTGCCAAATTCGTACAATTTCAAATCCAGCTGCTGCCGGTTCTGATTATGTAATATCGCTTCTAAACCACTAAATAACATCGTCGGACGCATAATATCTAATGTAACATTCGACGTGTTGTTTATAAAAACCAGCTTTTCTTCTTCAATGGGTAATAATTCTTTGTAATAACGCGACTCCGTTAGGGACATCGCCATCATTTCATTAAAACCATTCGCCACCAAATAATCGCCGATCATATTACGAATGCCATACATGTCAGGCTTCGGGGCGGAATTGGTAGAAATGGTCACCCGCGCAGGAATGGGCACGCGATTAAAACCATAAATCCGTAAAATTTCCTCAATCACATCCGCCGGACGATACACATCGGCTTTATTCGTCGGTACTGCAACGGTGAATTTTTCTTCTGTTTCCGCTACAATTTCCATTTCCAGCGCCGCCAAAATTCGCTTAATTTCCGAGTGCTCAATTTCTGTTCCAATCAAACGATTCACGTGCGCGTAAGAAACCTCTACTTGTTTTTTCTCAATTGTATTCGGGTATAAATCAATTACTTCTGATGCAATTTCGCCACCAGCAATTTCCTGAATCAACAACGCTGCCCGCTTCAATGCATACACCGTTATATTCGGGTCGCTGCCTTTTTCAAACACCCGCGCCGCTTCGGAATTAAACAAACCATGTCGCGTCTTGCTCCGCCGAATCCATTTCGGATGAAAATGCGCGGATTCCAGGAAAATATTTTTGGTCGTTTCCTTCACGCCCGAGCGCACGCCACCGAACACCCCCGCGATGCACATGCCCTTAGAATCACCGTCGCAAATCATCAAATCTTCAGTACTTAAACTGCGTTCTATTTCATCCAATGTAATGAATTTCGCCCCTTCAGGTAAAGTCTTTACAATTACTTTATGCTGCGTAATCTCATCATAATCAAAGGCATGCAAGGGTTGCCCCATTTCGTGCAGCACAAAATTGGTAATATCTACAATATTATTAATCGATCGAATACCAATAGATAATAATCTGTTTTTCAACCAATCCGGCGAATCGCCAACCGTCACACCTTTGATGCAAACCCCGGAATAACGCGGACAGGCTTCATAATTCTCTACCACGACTTCAATCAGAAGACTCTGATTATCAACCTTAAACGCATCCACCGAAGGCATCTTTATACTGCCAGGATGCTCATAATTAATTTTCAGCGCCGCCGCCAAATCTTTTGCTACGCCGATATGGTTCGTCGCATCCGAACGGTTCGGCGTCAAGCCAATTTCATAAATTACATCCGTTTCAATATGAAAATAATCTTTGGCGCTCATGCCAATCGGCGTATCTTCCGGCAGCACCAAAATCCCGCTGTGATCCTCGCCAATGCCCAATTCATCCGCCGCGCAGATCATGCCATTCGACTCTTCACCTCTGATTTTTCCTTTTTTAATTTCCAATGCCTCGCCGCCGGTCGGATGCAAGGTCGTGCCCACCGTTGCCACCAGCACTTTCTGACCCGCCGCAACATTCGGCGCGCCGCACACGATTTGCAGTAGTTCACCGGTGCCGACATCCACTTTCGTCAGTGAGAGTTTATCGGCATTCGGGTGCTTCGCGCATTCCACCACGTGACCAACAACTACGCCCTTCAAGCCGCCCTTAATGCTTTCGGTATGCTCCATGCCCTCCAGTTCCAAGCCAATATCGGTGAGGATTTCGCCCAGTTTTTCCGGGGAAACGTGTATGTCGAGGTACTGCTTTAGCCAGTTGAGTGAGACTTCCATCAGAATTCAAGAATTTGAGCATTAACAGAATGCCGTTCTGTCAAGCCTTTTTAGTTTTGTTATTTTGATTTTCAACTGCGAAAAACCAAATTAAGTTCGGTTTTTGCAATTTTGATCGGCAAAGATAAGGAATTCCGTAGATGTAAGATAGAAAAGAAAATCTCAAAGTGCAGGAAGTAATTCTAAAAATTCACTCGCTTTGATAGTCACAACAACCGGAAATTTTATTTGCTTCAAGATGTTGAAATGTCGGTCATTGGTGACGATGTAATCTGCATTAGCAGCAATAGCGCAATCCACAAACTTATTATCGTCAGGGTCTTCTGGTATTAAATTCCATTTAAAATAGGTAGTCGTCAAGTGAATAGAATGAAGATTAAGTAATTCGGGCAGCATTAACGCCGTGCGTTCATAGCCCAATTTTTCAGCAAAAACTTCTTCATATTCCATTAATATTTCCGTAGAAACAAATAAATCGAAAGCATGAGCGCGGAAGGACTTGTAAATCAGATGATAAGGTGATTTTTCCGGTATAGCCACCAGAAAAACATTGGTATCCAAAACAATGCGCAGCTTATTGGTGCTCATCGTTCAACCAAGCTTCCATTGTTTCTGCGGTCCAGCCGTTCTTTTCCCAGGCATCATCTGCCATTTTTTGCAACCTTTCAGCAAAGAATTGTCCAAGTAACTCCTTGAGTTGCAGTAGTTCTTCTTCGCTAGGCTCAAAAGAATAGATTTTTAATAATTCTAATTGAAGTGCCGTTAATTTGGTGGATGGCGATACACTCATGACTTCTTTTTCTTAAAGAACAAATATCTTGGTATGAATGGTTCAATAATTACTCCACTACCTTTACTGCCTCCGCCTGCAACACATCTTTCTTTTCACCATTTAAGTGAACAAATGCAATAATATTACAATTCTCTGCCATGTAATTAGCCGGTAAAGTGTAAGTAAATGATTTGCTTAATGTGGAGCCATCTTTTTGAATTTCCGGCACCGGATTGCCATCATAATTGGTAATAAAATCGCGCAACACATGCTTATGCTTATAATCGCTGACCCGACCGGTAGGCGTGAGTTGCACATCGCTGATATTAGTTTCGGTGAGCGCCACACTGAGGCGAATATCGCTGCCCTCAATGGGCTCCAGGGTTTTAATATTTACTTCAATATTTAGTTGTCTATTTACATTATTATAAGTGCTATTCAATGTCAGGGTTACTTCCGGCGCCTGTGCAGCCTCCTGCGCAATGTAGCCAGCCCATTGATTCTGACCGAGTTGTATATCGGGTTCGCCGGTAAAAATTTTTCGATTCACTACAGCGCTGGGATAACCGAGTGGTTCCGTTAAATAACTGAGCAAATTATTACCATCGGGGGTACGAAAATCATATTTACTATCGGGATAAGGCGGCGCAAAAAAACCGGCGTGAATGGAAATAGGAATAAGCTGATCTTTATATATAGTTAGCAGATTTTCAATAGCTTCGCTGCCTGCTGGACAGTTGACACAACGCACTCCGCTAAATTCTTCAATCAAAACCTTGCGCGGTGTGGGTCCGCCACCACCAGGATTAGGATCAACCGGATTGATCGTCGGCGGAATTTCTTCACAAGCAGTGAATAAAAATGAAAGAAGGAATAAAGAATAAATTAAATTGCGATAAATAGTTTTGTTCATGGTTTTAGTTATTTGAGATTGAGATTAAGATTAAGATTGAGATTAAGACAGGATACTTGATAAATATTCAATTTCATTTAGTAAATCTGCTAAATCTTGCTCGGTTGTTAAAGGATTCATGATGGTGGTACGTAAATATAATTTGCCTTGTAAAGTCGTTTGTACAATGTAAAATTTACCACTTTGTACTAATTTTTTGCGAATCGCGCCATTTAGCACATCTTGCTTATTTTCAGGTAGATTCACTAACCGAAAATTCACAATATTAGCTTCGGGTGTAATGGCTAATTCAAAATGAGGGCGCTGTTGTATCATATTAGCAAAAACCTTTGCCTGATCGAATAAATGCTCGACATTTTCTTCAAAGATACGCACACCGTAGGTTTTCAGGATAGCATAGACCTTCAAAGACATCATAAATTTGGTGCATTCAAAAGTGCGTTTACCGGAATTCCACCACTCGGCATCTTGCTGCGACTCCCATAAATACTGGGCTTTCTGCGAAAAAGTCTGGTAAGAATCCATTTCATTTTTAAAAATTAACGCGGTGGCTAAAGCCGGGGTCATTAGCATTTTATGAAAATCAATCGTCACGGAATCGGCACGTTCAATCCCTTTTAATAAAGATCGGTATTTTGCTGAAAAAATTGCTGCGCCGCCGTGTGCCCCATCCACATGTAGCCAAAGATTATTTTGCGCGCAAAAATCAGCTAAGGCATCCAAATCATCGAACGAACCGGTGGAAGTAGAACACGCACAACCCACCACCGCAATTGGCATTAATCCTTGATCTTTAGCCTGTTGTAAATAATCATTTAATAAATCTGCTCGAATTTGGAAACGTTCATTTACCGGAATTTTAATAATGCCGTCGCTACCCAAACCCATGATACGTGCCGCCCGGTCGATGCAATAATGCGCTTCCTCGGACACCAAAATCGCCAGTTTTTCCTGATGCCCACTCATCCACACATCTGTAGGTGCTTTCGCTTTGCGGGCAGCCAGCATGGCGGTGAGATTTGCCAGCGAACCACCTGACGTTAAAAACCCCGTACCATTTTGAAAACCAATGGTTTGCGCCATTAAATCTGTTACAACTTTTTCTAATGCATTAGCACCCGTACCCATTTCATACACGCCCGTACCATTGCTCATGACATCCGAAATTAAGCCTGCCAGACTTGCCACCAGCGCCGGCACCGCCACTTGATGCCCAATGTAACGCGGATGATGCACATTGATAGAATGATGTAATATGGTGCTAAATAACTCCTGCGGTTGTCCCTGCCCGGCATGTAAATGCGCTTGCCAGAATGCCAGTTCCTGCTCAGGCGAAAGATAAGGCAATACCGGCGCATCTGCTTGATGGTGAACCATTTGCAAATGATCCGCCAACAGGTCAATCAATTGGTGCCCCCAGGTACGGAAATGTTGCACGTCAAAGGCTTGGTGTAAAACACTTGTCAATGTATGATTTGAATCCGGCATCTGGCATCTATTTTTCTGTAATCCAAATTAATAAAAATTTGCATTTGATTTTGCCATTTTACGCAATAGCGGGCTGCAACGATAACGATCTTCATGGTATTCAGCATATAATCCATCTATACTTTCTACAATATTATATATCCCCCATTCATCTGCCCATTGTAATAATCCCTTGGGATAATTTACACCGAGGGTCATTGCCAGATCAATATCGTCTTTTGTGGCAATATTCCAAAATACTGCATCGGCGGCTTCATTAATCAACATAGTAATAATGCGATTCACAATGTAATTTCCCAGGGTATTATCTTGATTTGGTTCGGGTTTTATTACATTTTCATTATAATTATAAAAACCGCGCCCTGATTTTCTACCTAAATAACCCGCTTCCATCAATCGCTTTTGTGAAAAAGCCGGTTTGTAACGCGGATCGTAAAAGAATGCGGTAAAAATGGTTTCCGTGACGGTGTAATTTACATCATGTCCGATAAAATCCATTAACTCGAAAGGTCCCATTTTGAAACCACCGATTTCCTTCATTGCCCAATCAATCGTTGCAATGTCGGCAATGCCTTCCTCGTAAATCCGCAACGCTTCGCCGTAGAACGGACGCGCCACGCGATTGACAATAAAACCGGGCGTATCTTTGGCTAAAACGGTCGTCTTGCCCCAACTTGCAAGGAGTTGCCGAGCTTTTTGTACGATGCTTTCATCCGTTTGCACGGCAGGAATAATTTCCACCAGTTTCATCAGCGGTGCCGGATTAAAAAAGTGAATACCAATGACCCGCTGTGGCTCCCGGCAAGCCGCCGCAATTGCTGCAATGGACAACGAAGAAGTATTGGTAGCCAGGATGCAATCTTTAGCGACCACTTCCTGCAATTCGTAAAATAATTCTTTTTTGACCTCGAGTTTTTCTACAACCGCTTCAATGACCAAGCCACAATCTTTGAGCAAATCCATTTTTTTCTCCAGAAAATGAAAGCGGTGGAAAATATCATTGGCAGCCGCTTCGCTTATTTTACCTTTGTCGCTGAGCATTTTCAGGGTGTCATGTAAATGGACGTTGGCACGTTGCAAGGCTTCAGAATTCGCATCGTACAAATACACCTCGTGTCCGGCGCTAGCTGCTACCTGCGCGATACCCGTACCCATGGCGCCCGCGCCGATGATACCGATTTTGATCATGGTTTTGAATGATTGGTTAGCGCTACAAAGATAGGAAACGAGTGTGGGGAAGCAGTAACGAAGATTGGTAATTTAAGGAAAAGACTTTTGAAGCCCAACTGAACTTCAAAAGTCTAATCTATTTCTAAGCTTCATTTGACAAATAATAAGTCGCCAGTACTTTGAAGGCATACAGATTGGTACCTACCCACATACCGCCGTTTTCATCTGCCCAGGTTAATACTTCATTGCCTTGCTCGGTCGCTTTGGTAGAGAGCGCATAAGACCAGTTTTTGCAACTCACTTGCAACACTACACCGTCAGCCCCCAGCGCATATACGCCTGAAGTACTGCCATCCTTATCATAGAACATCACGGTGTAACCCACCACGCCATATCCATTTCCTTCATAATCCACGGTAACACTGGTAGGATCTGGCGCACCTTTAAAATTTTGCCACACCAAGGCAGGAGCTACCTTGGCATAGAATAAGGATGGAATATCACCTGGCTCACTCGGCATAACCGCCCAATAATAGCCGCCTCCGTAATCCATGTCTATAATCAAACTACCGGTGATCAAGGTATTACTTGCACCAGCGGTATTCAGTTGCACCACATTTCCGTCCTCCCCCAGATAAATACAGGTGCCTGCGGTAGTGCCAAAAATCTTCATGGCTTCTTGCGTCGGTTTTTGTACTTTGTTCCAATTGCCGTCGCCCATACCCCAATAAATTATTGCACCGCCGTTAACCGGATCAGCCTGGGTAGAAATGACCCAAATGGTGCCATCTTCGGAAATACCAATATCATATGCAAAGTCATTATCAGATATAGTTTGCTGATCTCCGCCAGGTAATACACCTATAATCTGATCGCTTGCGCCTATTAATAAGGCTATAAAATTGTTGCCACTTGCCATGAACAATAGGTTTTATTGGTAAAACACGATCTAATAATATCAACTTGATAAATAACTATTTCAAGGAATATACATCACAATCAATGTAATTACCAAAGTATTTAATATATTTTTAACTTATAAAAATTTATCAATCAAATTATTATATCACCCTTTATACCAGCTTGACACTATTTTAATCGCTCTTAATCCGGTATTTTGCCAAACACCGCCCATTTCATCTACCCACTGCCAGATTTCATTGCCTTGCGGACCAGCATTGGTAGCAAGCAGATAGGTCCAGTTTTTGAAAGTGATTTCGATAGCCTTGCCATTGGCACCGCTACCAAAAACGTTGGAGGTAGAGCCATCTATGGAATAATACATGGGGGTATAACCTTGAATGCCATAACAATCGCCCGTATAGCAGGCTGAAAGACTGGTTGGCATAACATTACCGGCAAATGGCTTCCAGGTCATTGGCGGGGTGGTTACTCGGGCGTATTGCAAACAAGGAATACCACCGGGCTTTAATGGCATAAGTGCCCAATAATAGCCGCCACCATAATCCAGATCAACCACATGCAAATTGGTGAGTAAATTATAACTTGTTCCATCTGTACTCATTTGCACCACATCGCCCGATTCTGATATATAGGTACAAAAGCTATGTGTTGTACCGCAAATTTGCGCAGCTTGCTTGGTTGGTTTTTGCACTTCATTCCAGGTGCCGTCGCCAGGACTCCAGAAAATTTTGGCACCGCCATGCGGATCGGGAATCGTCGAAATCACCCAAATGGTGCCATCTTCGGAAACGCCGAGGTCAAATGCAAATTCATTGTCGGATTTTGTAACAAAAGTGTTTGTTGAGGGGTCGAGCGCTTGCACCTGATTGTCTGCGCCAATTGCCCAGAGCAAATAGTTATTGCCGATAGCCATGAACATAGGTTTTTGTTAGTAAAAAGAAAGCTATTTCGGTTCTAAAAATAGAAGTTTTATAAGTTACTTTAAAATAAATACCTATGTTTATTTTTAACAAAATGAACCTCCTATACTAACAAAATATCTACACAGTATTTCAACACATTACTTATTTATATTTTCCTTCATGTGTAAGCATCCACTGCTTGCGCCAGATGCCGCCGCCGTAGCCCGTCAGATTGCCATCTTCGCCGATGACGCGGTGGCAGGGAATGAGAATGGAAATGCGATTGCAGCCATTGGCGCGGGCGACAGCGCGGACGGCTTGGGGCTGTTCAATCACTTGCGCCTGCATTTTGTAAGAGCGGGTTTCCCCGTAAGGAATCGTTTGCAAAGCTTGCCAAACCTGCTTTTGAAAAGGGGTGCCGGGTGCATGCAGGGGCACGGTGAATTGCTGTCTTGTTCCGGCAAAATATTCGTCTAATTCTTGTGTTAATTGATTTAAAATCGGGTGATTTCCAGGTAAAATAATCGCATTTAACAATTTTTGCAATTGTTTCAGCTCGGTTTCCAAGGCTTTACGGTCGGTAAATTCTAATAAGCAAATGCCTTCGTCGGTGGTGGCTGCCATCATGGTGCCCAATGGTGTGGAAAAACGAGTAGCCGTTATAACTGCTTTATTTTCAGTGGCTTTTGGATTTAAACCGGTTGATTTTTGCATCATATAATTAAAACCACTCAAGGATTCATACCCATTGTCAAACGCGGCACTCGACACTTTTTCGCCTTTTTGAATCATGCCAATCGCTTGATTGATGCGGGTTAGACGCTGAAACGCCTGAAAGGTCATGTCGTGTTCTTTTTTAAACCAACGCCGCACCGCTGCCGGGTCCATGTTGCGTTGCCGCAATTGCCAATCGGTTATTTTTTGCTCAGGATTCGCATGAATTTCCTGGATTAATTCGGCGATATAAGTTGGCATTGCTCCTTTTTGTTGTAAAGGCTTACACACTTTACAAGGTCTAAATCCATCTAAAATAGCGTTTTGTGTATTATTAAAAAATATGACATTTTCCCGTTTGGGCTTGCGGGCGGTGCAGGTATTCCGACAAAAAATGCCGGTAGTTTTGACGCCTACATAAAAAACGCCTTCAAACTGACTGTCTTTGTCCAGTAAAGCTTGATACATTCGATCGGCGGATAATTCCATCTTACTTTTTTCTTACAAAATTAACCGAATGCAGGGACGGGAACAACCGAAAATTTGCTAAGTATTTTGGTAGAGGGTAGCGTGTATAAAGTAGAGGGACTGGGACACGTCACGCGGGCAGTCCCTCTACCCTCTACTATATACCCTCTACCAACTGCTTTTGCCAGGCTTCATAAACCCGCCGCATCGAACCAATATGGGTATGATTCTCATAACTGCGCAGCCAATCCTCAAAGGTCATCGTGCCATTTTCCGAATGTTCAATGGTATTTTGCCACAATTCATCGGGCAAGTTTTTAATCAAATCATAGGATTTTTTGCGTAATAAGCGGAATAATTCCAAAGAATCTTCGATCAATTGCTGATGATAATCCAGTTTTTGCGTCCAGATTTCCTGATCATAGCCCAACACGGCACTACCAGGTTCTGCAATCAATCGGCGACAACGTATATATGAATTCGCCTCACTATCAGCCAGATGCACTATGTTTTCGTGAATCGTCCATTTCCCTGGCGCAGGTCGCCATTGCCACATTTCACGTGGAAATTCGGCTAAAGCCGCCACAATTTTATCGTACGCTTTGCCATAACTTTCAATCAGGCGCTCGCGCTCCGCTTTGGTCATTGGTATTAAAGATTTTTCCATTTTGATATTAGCGCGACGGTACAAGCCCTTTTCCAGCAACACTTCCATAAAGCCCAATTGGCGATAAACATTAATCGCCGCACCCAGTTGCGTTTGCGAATACAGGATAACTCGTTCTCCACCAAGTACTTTTGCGCGTTCCAACGCCTCTTTCGCCAGCATTTTACCAATGCCTTTGCCGCGGCTCGATTCATCCACCGCCATTTTCGTCAATTCAAAAGTCGTTTCATCTTCTTTTTTCAAAGCAACGGTGCCCACAATTTCGCCATTCCATTCGGCAAACAGAATGGTGCCACCGGGTTCGATGATGTTCTTTTCGGGTTCGGTAAGCGTCTCAATATCACGCGGTTCCATCGTGAAATACGTTTCAATCCAAGCGCGATTCAGGTTTTCAAAATAGGGTTGTAAAGTCGGATGGTAATTAATAATTCGTATCATAAGTCGAGTGATTTTATTATAAATGCTAAATATTAAATAATTTCATCGGCTTCGTTGATAAAAAAACAGTGTTCGTGCCGTTGCATACC
>JBKBWT010000155.1:0-14275 GCA_046314415.1 Saprospiraceae bacterium | reverse complement strand
CCTTTAAAGCCACCACCGGATTCACCCGCGCTGCCTGCAAGGCTGGAATCAGCCCAGCCACTGCCCCCGCGACGATGAGTAGCGTCACTGCGCCGATGCCAATTGCCAGATTCACCTGCGGATTGTAAAAATTATCCGGCTCTAACTTATTGGCAACCATGATGTAATTAATGCCGCCGATCACCGCCGTTCCTGCGATCAATCCCATATAACCGGAGAATGAGGTAATAAAAACCGATTCCAGCATGATCATACTGATAATGGAGCGTGGCGTAGCGCCGAGCGCTTTGCGAATGCCGATCTCTTTGGTGCGTTCTTTCACCACAATCAACATGATATTACTCACGCCAACGATGCCCGCCAGCAGCGTGCCAATACCCACAAACCATAGGAAAATAGCAATACCGTCAAATAAAGTGCGTACTTGCTGGAATTCTTCCTCCAGATTGAAACCGCCAATGCCTTGGGGGTCATCGGGCGCGACGTTGTGGCGTTGTTTGAGCAACCCTTTGACGAGAGGCTCCATTTCACTGACTTTTACCTTCGGCGCAGCAGAACAGGTGAAATAATCCACGCGGTTGCCGGTACCAAAGGTGCGGCCCATTGCGGTGAGTGGGATGACGATGGCTTCCATATCGTCTTCTGTCCAGGGTTTGATTTGCATCGGACCAAAAATGCCGACGACCAAAAATTCCACGCCACTAATGCGTATGTATTTGCCGATGGCATCTTGCTCGCCAAACAGCACTTCTTTAGTGCGCGTGCCCATAACTGCTATTTTACGGCTGTCGGCTACATCTCGCTCGTTGATGTAGCGCCCTTCGTGCAGTTGCAGCGCTTCGATTTTGATCATATCGCTTAGCTCACCGCGAATTTCGTATTTATCGCTTTTCTCCCCATAGATTACGGTAGTTGCCGGCATGGCGCGACGTGGGGCAATGTATTCGACCTGCGGCACACCATTTTTAATGGCAATGATATCGTCCAGGGTAAACTGCGGCACACGACCCGGCTGGAAACCTTTGTAAGGCTGCGAAGTGCGTTCGGGCCACACGTACATCACGTTTTTAGCACGATTGCCAAAGCCACGAAACACACCATTTTCCAAACCTTTGCCCATGCCCAGCACAAATACCAGCATAAAAATGCCCCAGAACACACCCAATGCCGTCAAGCCCGTGCGGAGCTTGTGCTTGCGCATCGTCGCGAATATTTCCTGCCATGCATCTCTGTCAAACATAATACAGATTTGAAATGTGAAATATGAGATTTGAAAAACTCACACTTTATACTTGTTGTAAATGCTGACGAATATCTTGGTTAACTCCTCTGCTTCTTGCTTTAGTTTTTTCGTATCCTCTTGATTGCCAAGGGCTACTCCTGCTAGAATTTCTAACCAAAAAATACTTTCGTCGGCTTCTTCTATTACAATTCCCAATTTTGCTACATATTCCTTTTTACTTCTTGCCCGAAAAGAGGCGCGTGTATTCGATCCAACGGATGTTCCTGATCTTAATAACTGATCTCCAATTCGATATGTAATTTTATTTTGTGGAAGCGATTGAACATAATTGACAATCTTTAATGCAAATTGCTTGGTGCGCTCTTTTAAATCAGTGTATGACACGCCAGGTTCTTCTACGAGGTTAAATGAACCTTCCTCTTGTGTAAATTCTTTCATATTTTTGTTTAGTTTTTAATTCTAAATTTCATATATCGAATTGCTCATTTATAGTTTTTCACATTTCACATCTCGCATTTCACATCTCACATTTGGTTAATCTGTTTTCATCGCAATCACCGGGTTAATCCTTGCCGCCTGAACCGCCGGAATCAAGCCTGCCAGTGCACCGGAGATAACCAGCACTAAAGTGGCGGTAGCAATGACCCCAAAATTCACCTGCGGATTGCGGAAGTATTCGGATTCTACGGAACCAATGAGCGCAATGACGCCTGTGCCCGCCAACATGCCCAGGTAACCCGCCAAAGCGGTAATAAAAACGGATTCCTGAATAATCATCGAAACGATGGAGTAGGGGGTAGCACCCAGCGCTTTGCGAATGCCGATTTCCTTGGTACGGTCGCGCACCACGATCAACATGATATTGCTCACGCCAATGACGCCTGCCAGCAAGGTGCCAATGCCGACAAACCAAACAAAAGCTTTAATAGCGGCAAATAACTGCTGAAACTGCTGGAACTCTTCGGCGAGATTGAACATAAAAACCGCGCGCGTATCTTTGGGGTCAAACTGCTTGCGTGCCGCAAAATCAAGGCGCACACGCTCTTCCAGTTCTTTCATTTTGTCCACCGGCAAGTCGCCCGCAGTAAACATCAGGTGGTGAATATCATCCTTGCCGGAATAAACTTTTTGGGCGGTGGAAATGGGCAGGTAAATAACGCGCATTTCATCCTCCGAGCCGGTGTCCTCATAGACGCCAACAATTTTATAAATAATGCCGCCGATATTAATTTCTTTACCAATGGCATCCCCAGCTTCGCCGAAGAGATCGCGTTTAATAATTTTACCAATCACCGCTGATTTTCTAAACTCTTTAATATCAAGCTGATTGATATAACGACCTTCTATCATAATGGTATTTTCCAGATACTGATGGTCGGGATGCACCGAGCGCACCGGGAAGGATAATTTTTTATTATCATATGATACGGTCTGGTCGCCGGAAAAGTAAAAACGCCCGGTTAAATGGTCAATTTCTTTATACTCTTTCCCCAGATGGTCAAAATCGGCATTGTCAAACATAATCTCCCGACCTTTCGGCAAGCCATTATAAGCCATCGAAGTAGTGCCCCGGCGCAGGAAAATGCTATTGGTCGCATCATCGCGGAACTGATATTCGACGCCGTTTTGCAAGCCATTGCCTGCACCAAGCAAGATTACCAGCATAAAAATGCCCCAGAATACGCCCAGCGCCGTGAGCGTCGTCCGCAATTTGTGCCGCCGGATCGAACTAAATATTTCCTGCCATTTATCAATATCAAACATAATATAGATTTGAAATGTGAAAGGTGAGATTTGAAAAACTCACACTTTATACTTGTTGTAAATACTGAGAAATATTCTGGTTAATACACTATTTTTATTTTATATTATATTGACTATGAATGATTAAAGTCTTTGGCGTCAGGTAAATACCAGGATTTTCAATACCTTCCAAATACTAATTTTCTTATGTAAACTCCTTGATACTTATTTGATTTATATTTCATATTTCACACTTCGTATTTCATATTTGTGAGGGTTTCACCTTTCACTTTTTAATTATCAATCATTCCATCTTTCAGTCGGATCGTGCGCTGCGCCATTTCCGCAATATCGTGTTCATGCGTCACCAGCACGACAGTCATGCCTTCGCAATGTACCTGTTTGAACAATTCCATCACTTCGTACGAAGTTTTAGAATCCAAAGCGCCCGTCGGTTCGTCGGCAAGAATTACTTTGGGCTGGGAAATCAAAGCCCGTGCGATGGCGACGCGCTGCTGCTGCCCGCCCGACATTTGATTCGGGTAGTGTTCTGCCCAGGCGCGCAAGCCTACGCGTTCGAGGTATTCCAATGCCAGTTTCTGCCGTTCCTGGCGATCTACTTTTTGATAGTATAAGGGGAGGGCTACATTTTCCCAGGCAGTTTTGAACGGAAGCAGGTTAAAGGATTGAAAAACAAAGCCGAGAAAGCGATTGCGGTATTGTGCCGCCTGCGTTTGCGACAGGTTTTTAATAAGGGTATTGTCGAGTATGTACTCGCCGGAATCGTATTCATCCAGAATGCCCAAAATATTGAGTAGCGTGGACTTGCCAGAGCCGGAAGAACCCATAATGGCGACCATCTCGCCAGTGTGAATTTCCAGATCAATACCTTTGAGTACTTCCAGTTGAGTATAATCAGTGCGATACGATTTGCGTATCTGTTGCAGTCGGATCATGTCTTTTTGCTATTGCTGCTCTAAAAGAAGCAGACGAGTCGGGTTAAACAAAATTGATAGACCAATGACCTATTTAGGATGACCAACTAGGTTTTTTAGCTATTATAAGATAGATGGTACGTTAAACGTTTTTCCCCTATCTGCTTTTAAAAAACTTTGTATAAATTCTTGCCAACGGGCAGCATTTATGCTGTTTTGCCGTTCTACTTTCTAGAGAATACCAAAATCAAAGAAAAATGCGGCGCTACTTTACCCTCAAGTATCTGATTTACTTGCTACCCTTGTTTGTGTTTGCAAGTTGCGACTTTTCTTCGCTCAAAGATCCCATTGTGATCACGGAAGTGGAGGATGAATTTGACGTGGATATGTGGGAATCGCTTGCCCCCACTTTTGAGGAACGCAATCTGGTGATTAAAATCGAATCTGCCAAAACGGAAAAGTGTTTGAATTACCGCATTGATTATCAAGTATATAAAGACGGAAATCGCCTGAAAGTAGCACTTAATAACATTATCAAACCGTTGGATTGTGTACCGGGTGAAACCACTGTGAAAACCGATGTTGGCATTGGCTATCTGCCTAATAGTTTGTATAGTTTTAATATTGATTTGAAAAATACGGTATTCAATGACGGGCAATTGATTGTACGCAGCGACAGCTATACGTTGGATATGTATTCTAAAAATGGCTTTTCTTTGAAACGGGGCGAATTGCTGCGCGTACCCGAAGGTGCAATTTGGGGATATGTAACTTATCCGCAAAATAACGACGAAAGCCTTGCTAATCAATGGGTTGAAGATTTAAAAAAGATTAGTCAGGTTCCACTGAATTATCGATCGGGCTATTATGGTCATTTTACGATTAATAATCTCGATCGGAAAGTCACGGTAAATGAACAACCACTAAATAACAATGTAAAAACATTTCTCTATCATTACACTGATGATGCCAATAAGCTGAAAGATTTGGTCAATCGTTACCGGCAAAATTATGGTAATCGACTTACTATCAGGTTGTTAAATTCAAAAGGGGAAGTGTTATAAAGTAGTTATTTACTATTTGTAAATTATTTAATAACTGAAAATTATTAATAAGCGATTACAAGATTGCTTTGGTCTGCTTTTTTTCTTTCCGTTTACTTTCTTTTAATTCAAAATTGAAGCCTTCCGCCTCAAACTGATGGTATTTACGGGGGTCGAAGCGATAAAGCTTTGCCGGTCGGTGCGCTACGCCTTCCTGGGTCTCGTCGAGGTCCACTAGCAAATTCATAGAAAGGATTTTCTTGCGGAAATTGCGTTTATCGAGGTCAGTTTCCAAAATTGCTTCGTACAAGTGTTGTAATTCGGTGAGGGTAAATTTGGGCGGCAGCAACTCAAATCCAACCGGACGTACACGCACTAACCACTTCAGGCGTTCAAAACAAGCATTCAAAATTTCATTGTGATCAAAAGCTAAATCTTTTACTTTGGCTACGGAATGCCACTGCGCTTTTTGGGCGATAGAAGCCGCTTGAATGCTGTAATCACTGATTTTGACCAACGAAAAATAAGCCACCGTAATAACACGACCAAAAGGGTGACGACCCACTCTGCCAAAAGTTTTTACCTGCTCCAAGTAAACCTTACTTAATCCGGTCAATTCCCGCAAAACCCGCGCTGCTGCACTGTCGAGGTCTTCATCCGAATATACAAAGTAGCCCGGAAGCGCCCACTTCCCTTTGTAAGGCTCCTCGCCACGCTTGATGAGCAACACCTTGAGGTCACCTTCGTCAAAACCAAAAATAACGTTGTCAACCGTAAAGGCTGACTTAAAAAAGTTATCAAAATTGGTCATGCCCTTGCCGCTTATAGTTTTAAAATCATTGGAAACCGTGAAGTTACTTAAAGATTTAAAACCAAGCAAGCCGAGCTTAGTGTAATAAGTACGTTAATTTTGAATTTCGTCTAAAAAATTGATTATCTAGTACTTACTACACTAAAATTACATCATTCTATTTCACAATCCATCCGCCTTCCCAGCCATCCGGCGGTGCTACCAAGCCCAATTTGCCTTCGGCATCCTCGGCAGACAAGATCATACCTTGGCTTTCAATACCACGGAGTTTGCGAGGTGCAAGATTCGCCACTACCACCACGCGTTTGCCTACCAGTGTTTCCGGGTCAAAATGTTCGGCAATGCCCGACACAATGGTGCGGGTTTCAAAACCCAGATCAACGCTCAGTTTCAACAGTTTATCGGCTTTGGGTACGCGCTCCGCTTCACGGATAACCCCGGTACGAAGATCAAGTTTTGAAAAATCATCATACGTAATTTCTGATTTTGCAGGCGCATATGTTGACGCAGGCGTTGCTACCGGCGCTCTTTGGGTTTTTTCGGCTTTTTTTGCTTCTTAAATTGCAATTACCGCTGCATTTTTTGCTTTTTGATGATTGATAATTTCCAAACGACTGGTATCGTTGCGATCTTGAATTTTGGCAAATAAAATGGTCGGTTCGCCGATTTGGTGACCTGACGGCACCAGCGCTTCTCCCCGGTTCAATGTATCAATGGCTTGTTGCAAATCGCCATTTTCCAGCAAGGATAAATTCAATAATTTTCGAATACGTGGCGAGGTGAATGGAATAAATGGTTGGCTGAGCACGCTCAACAAACCTACAATTTGCAGGCAAATGTAGAGACATTCCTTGATAATCGGGCTTTCTGGGTCGGTTTTAGCAATCTGCCACGGTGACACTTCTTGCAGGTAGGTATTACCCCAGGTCGAAATTTCCAGAAAATCCTGGACTGCCTGCTTAAAGCTGAATGCCTCAATTTCTCTGGTGAGTTCGATGGCTTTATGGCGTACTTCCTCCAGCTTTTCCGCCAAATGAACGTCCACGGATGGCACCACTCCATTAAAATATTTATTGGTAAGCACCACTACCCGGTTTACAAAATTGCCCAGATTGTCCGCCAATTCTTTGTCATGAAACTCCACAAATTCATCCCACTTAAAATCAGCATCTTTGTTTTCCGGCATGTTGCGAATCAAAGCGTAGCGCAAAGCATCCTCTTTATTCGGAAAGGCTTTGAACTCCTCCAGATATTCATCCTGCTCAATGCCCCAGCCGCGTGATTTGGAAAACTTTTCGCCTTCAAAATTTAAAAACTGATTCGCCGGCACATTCTTAGGCAGCGCAAAGTCGCCGTAGGCTTTCAGCATCGCCGGGAACACGATGCAGTGGAAAACGATATTGTCTTTACCGATAAAATGAATCAACTCCACCTCATCTCCCTTCCAGTAATCTTCCCAATTGCGGTTGTTCTCAAGTGCCCACTGCTTAGTTGAAGAAATATAGCCGATTGGTGCGTCAAACCACACGTACAGTACTTTGCCTTTAGCCTCGGGATCATCCAATGGCACCGGAATACCCCAATCAAGATCGCGGGTAATGGCACGTGGCTGCAAACCGCCATCGAGCCAGGACAGACACTGCCCAACTACATGTTTCTTCCAAAGTTTAGCATCGTGGTGTTGTTTGCCGTCGAGTACGCCCGTTTCAATCCATGCACGGAGCCAATCAGCGTGTTTGTCAAGCTTAAAATACCAATGTTTGGTTGGCTTTAATACTGGTGGCTTGCCACTCAGGGTCGAACGCGGTTCGATCAATTGCAGTGGTGATAAATCAATTCCACAATTTTCGCACTGGTCGCCATAGGCTTTATCAAAACCACAGTTATAACAGGTTCCTATAATGTATCGATCCGCCAGGAATTGGTTATAATCCTCGTCATAATATTGCTCCACACTGATTTCCTCAAATTCATTGCCTTTATGATACAATTTCAGGAAGAAATCCTGCGAAGTTTCGTGGTGCAACGCTGCGCTGGTGCGGTGATAATAATCAAATGAAATGCCCAGCCGATCAAAGGTTTCTTTGTTCAACGCATGATATTTATCTATAATTTCACGTGGCGAAATGCCTTCCTTTTTAGCCCGAATGGTAATGGCGGCACCGTGTTCGTCGGAGCCACATACCCACACCACGTCTTTGCCCATCAGCCGCAGGTAGCGTACATAAATATCCGCCGGAAGGTAGGCACCTGCTAAATGTCCCAGGTGTAACGCACCATTTGCATAAGGTAACGCAGACGTAACGAGGTATTTCTTGCTCATTTTTGACGATTATTTGACAGTTGGCAATTATTACAAACAACGTAACAATTGACAATAATTTTAAATTTGCCGCGAATATACGGGTTTGTATCAACGAAAAGGAAAGATAATTTGTTCCTGATTCTGGATATTCCTTGCAGAGCAAACTTAATTTTTTAGCAAGATCAACCAATTGTTAAAGGAAAATAAATGTACAATAGGAGGAAAAGCAGGGCGTTTTAAAAAAAATTAAAAATTTGCTGCTAGTCCTTGAACATTTTTGAAACTTGTTCTTTTTAGATTAATTGGAAAAAGATCATTACAGCCAAAACGCAAAATAAGTTCTTTTAAATTTTTTGGCTGGGAACTAGCAAATTTCATTTTTTGTTCTTAAATTTGTAGCTGCAATCAACGCACATCATTTTGCGTGTCAGCTCTGTTAAGTAACAAACACTTAAAACACACATTACAAGATACTTATCGAAAACAATGCAAAGCGTTGTCTTCGCAAGAATATAACTGGGGTTTAGTTTTTTTGAGGGCGAACTAGCAATTAGCATTCGCCCTTTTTTATTTTGCTTCATTTTGATTCGCCTCTTCCGAGCCATTTATTAAACGCATTTCATTCCTTATCTTTGTCACGCTATATCTTTAGTACCAGAACAATGCATATTTTCCCTTTTCAAGCACTTTATCCTGATCCGCAACGGTTCACACAAGTCCCTGATTTGTTTGATGTTACGAGAGAACGTTACAATAATTTTGTACAAGCCGGGCTTTTTTTGCGCACCGATCAACCCGGTTTTTTCTTGTATCGTATTCAGACCAAATCCCGTCATTACCTTGGCTTGCTCGCTTGCACAGATATTGCCGATTACCTCTGCGGGGATATTAAAAAGCATGAAAGTACCATGCCTGATGAAGAGCGGAAGCAAATGTTGCTAACAATTGAGCGAAATGCCGCTGTGAAGCCGGTACTGCTCGTTTATCCGGATGCGCCGCAAATTGACACCTGGATTGCCAGGTATGTGGCGCAGCACGAGCATTTTCTGGAAGTTTATTTTCCCGGCGACGAGCAACGCCATCAATTATGGTGGATACAGGAAGTCGGCGCTATTCAACAATTACAAGCGCTTTTTGCCCAAAATGTCCCGCATGCGTACATTGCCGACGGACACCATCGTATGGCTGCTTTCGGACTATTGGCTCAAACGGCTGATGAGGCTACACGTCAGCAATATCAACATGTTTATTGTGCTTTTTTCCCTTCGGTCGAACTGGATATTCTGGAATTTAATCGGGTTGTAGAAATACCGGCTGGTTTTGACTTGCAACAACTTGCGCCTTTTTTTACGATACAACCGCTTGCCCAGGCTGCCAAACCGACTCGCTTACATGAAATGACGCTCTGCACGCCGCAGGGTTGGTATCAATTGCAGTGGAAAGCGGAAGTGTTACAATTGTATGATAATGAATCGGTTGTGCTTGATACCATGCTCTTGAATGAAAAGATCATCCAGCCCTTACTGGGTATTGAGGACATTCGCCACGACCGTAGAGTGGAATACATCGATGCGCCTAAAGGCTTGGAAATAATTGAAAAAAAGATTAAAGAAAATCATAATAAAATTGGTTTTTGCCTTTATCCGGTTGATTTCAATGATTTGATGAAAATCGTCGAAGCCAACCAAACCCTGCCCCCAAAGTCCACCTGGTTCGAGCCGCGCATGAAAAACGGCTTACTCGTAAAACCATATTAATGAATGAAGAATGGATAATGAAGAAATGAAAGAATTAATAATGAGTAATGAATGGCTGTGAATAAATAATAAGAAAAAATCTCGCTAAGCTCGATAAAAACAATTATTTATTCATTATTAATTTCTTCTATTTCTTAATTATTCATTCCTTCATTCTTTCATCCCCTATCCCTGCACCATTCTTCGAATATTCCGGCGATAATCCCGCGGGCTTACTCCGGTAATCAAGCGAAATTGCTTATTAAAATGTGATAAATTATTAAAACCGCTCTCAAAACTCACCGCCGCTATGCTCAGGTGCTCATCTGCCAGCTGCCGACACGCGTGCGCAATGCGAATTTCGTTGACAAATTCGGTAAAGGTTTTATTAGTCAGCTTTTTAAAATAACGGCAAAATGCCGGCACAGTCATATTCACGCGCTTCGCCACCTCATCCAGACTCACTTCATTTTGAAAATTTTTCTGCACATAATCATAAATCGTCTCAATCCGGTTATGATCCTGCGCGCTCACTTCCACTGCAAACCCACTGGCATTCAGCAAGGTATAATCTTCGGCGGTTGCCAATAGTTGCAAAATGGCGAGCAATTCCAACAAGCGATCAAATGGATCTAAATCCATGATTTTCAGTAATTTCTCACCGACGATTTGTTTGGTTTTACCGGTAAATGTCAGCCCTTGCTCCGAGCGCTCGAATAATTGGCGAATCGCAGCCAACTCCGGGCGCATAAAAAATTCCTTGCCCAAAAAATCGGCTTTCATCTGAATCACCACCTCAGTATGCTGCTCCAGCAACTCTTCCGTAAAAGCAAAATGCGGCAAATTCGGACCCAAAAAAATCAAATCGCCATCCTCAAAATACGAAATATGGTCATTAATATGTCTTTTTCCGCGTCCGTTGGAAATAAAAACGATTTCGTACTCCGGATGAAAATGCCAATACGGACGGTTGTCGCTCTCGGTGAATTGGCGAACCGTAAACGAGTTTCCAAAAATTGGTTCTATTTTTTCGAATGTTGCTTTCATATTATTTTGCTGGAATTTATCAAACCAAATTTTATTTGCAATTTCAAAACAGGTAATTTACACTGTATTAACACTAAACCCAGCTTTTCGAAGAGCTTAGGTTAAAATAGCACCACAAGATGCAAAAATTAAAGTAGTTTTCTGTAAAAACCGCCCTTATCTTTGTACCGGTTTAGTTAGTTTCATACATTACCATTTAGTTTTAAATCATTGGGAAAGGTGGCATCCACAAGTCGGGTGTCACTTTTTTTTTAAGTAAGGTAGGTAAATGGTTGTAAATGTCAGATAATCAAGATTTTAAAAAACATTACTACAAAAGATCAAATTATTTAACACAAATAAACTAAAAAACAAACCGGGTGGACGATCGGTTTAAGTTAAAACTAAAAACCAAATAATATTCCAAAATAAGTTATCTAGCTCTTGTAAATCCAAATAAAATAAATTTTTTCTCAATAATCGCAATTTTTGACGGTTATGATCCAGACATTAAGAGTATTGACTTATCATACCCCCAGCCTCACCATTAGTTTTGCTTTCCTGACCCTCAGCGTACTCAATGGCACCTGGATTGCGCGTATTCCGGGCATTCAGGCTCATCTGGGTTTGAACAATGCGCAGTTGGGCTTGGCTTTGCTCGGTTTATCCCTGGGTTCGCTTACCATGTCGCTATTATCCGGTTGGATTTTGTCCAAATTTACTACCGGTCAAGCAGCGCTGTACAGCACCCTGGTATTTTGCGTCACTTTTATCCTGCCTACCCTCGCCTTCAATCAATGGTCGCTGATGCTTGCCCTGGCATTACTCGGCGCCGCCAATAGTTTTATGAACATTGCCATCAATGCCGCTGCGGCTTCCATCGAACGGCATTACCGCATTACCATTATGTCGGCTTGTCACGGTATGTTTAGTCTGGGCGGCATGATCGGCGCGGCGCTCTCCGGTTGGATTGCCACGCTGGAAATACCGCCAACGCTGCATTTTGCTGCCATTGCCGCGATTATGATCGTTGCCCACTGGAATTTACGTCCCATCGTACAGCACCTGCCGAATAGCGCTACCGTAAGCGGACCACGTTTTGCTTTGCCCCGCAAGTCCTTATTATTACTGGCGTTTATTTCGTTCGCGATCATCCTCAGCGAAGGGGCGATTGGCGATTGGAGTGCCTTGTACCTCCGCAAAGAATTGGGCGGCTCACCGTTCATCGGCAGTTTGGGTTACGCCGGTTTTTGCCTCACCATGGCAATCGGGCGCTTTTCGGGCGATGCCGTGCGCCAGCGCTGGGGCACGCGCAACACCATTCGCGTAGGCGCGGTGATTGGTGCGCTGGGCTTGATTTTACTGGTCTTTACGCAGTTTCCCATAGCGGGCGTACTCTGTTTTATCCTGTGTGGCATTGGATTCAGTACGATTGTACCAACGGTGTATAGCGCGGCAGCGCGCAATCAGGACGTAACGCCCAGCATCGGGTTGGCTTCTGTGGCAACGGCGGGCGTCATCGGCGGCATGGCCGGACGATTGTTGATTGGCAATATCTCGGAATTATTCAGCCTGCCGATCGCACTGGCAGGAGTAGCGGGATTGGTGCTGGTAGCGGCGGCAGTGGCGACGAGGGTAAGGGAGTGATGATAAGTTTTCTATTGCATAAATTTATGCTACGCAAAAACACGCAATAAAAATTGCATCTTATGCAATTAGTGTATATTTTTGTGAAAATTATCAATTTTAGCAAAATTATTAAAATTCATTTTTACAAAAAGCGCCACCCAAAGTGAGCGGCGCAGAAATAAGAACGAAGACAGTTCTAACCCAAAGGGTCAGAATTCTTTGAAATAAGAAATAAGGTGAGTCTTAGTATCCAACTAGCCCACCACCAGTGCCTCCGCTTCCAACGATGCACTTTTCGCAGGATTACTCGCATACGACGTTTATATCTCGTATAGCGAGAAAGAAAAAACTTTCTAGTTACCATCTAGATCGTTTTAATTTGTTATAAAATAAATGTACTTCTAGGCGGCTTTCGGGTCGCCTTTTTTGTTTGAATCATTTAGCTTCCCCTAGCAGCTCGCCTGTTAAAAAAAGTTTATACAAAAATATCGGAAATTTACCTTATACTCCAAATTTTGTAAATAAGTTCTTTACAACTTTTTGCTTCTTTTCTTTCCTCACTTCTTTCTTCTAATCATTCTAGCTCATTCATTATTTACTCTTTTACAAAATTAAACCTAATTGCAAATGAAATGAAACAAATGTTTTCAACAGTATGTGGAAAACTTACCGTAAGCCGTTCACTACACAAAGGTTCCAAAATTGTAAAAATATTCAAAATATTATAATTATAAAATTCAGATAATCAGCTGGATTGCCTTTTTTCTTCTCTATCTTCCGCCGTTCATTACAAAAATATTAGACATTTGCGTTTAGTCCAAATAGATTAAAAAAGTTCTTTAATACTTTTTTCAATATCAAGCCTTATGTTTTCTTTTTCTGTCGTGTACCTACGGCACACCCACTACTTCCGCATTTTTTCTACCGATATGTAGTCCCTATGGGACAGGCGAGCTCAAATTAATACTCAATATTACAATCCATCAAAAAATTCCTGTAAAGAAATCACTTTGGTGAAGCCTTTCGCGCGCAATCCTTCGATCAATTCTTCATCTTTGCTCAATAGCGCTACTTCCAGCTCCAGCGTGAGCGCTACATAAGCCGTATCTTTTTCGTCAATATCTTTGCAGAGTTGGAAAGCTTGTAAATACTGGCGCGTGGAGATAAGCAGGTTGGGTACTACTACAAGAGCGTCAAACAAGCTGAGTGTAAATTCTTTTAGTCTTTCCTGAGGTAGCTTTGTCTTTTTTAAAATTTCTGATTGATATAACTGTATTTCAACCAAAGCAAAATCGGGTAAATAGAATTTATTTTCGGTGAATGCTTTCAAATATTCCTCACGTCCGCTGATAAGGCAGCTGAAAATTACATTGGCATCGGTGACGTAACGCTTCACGACAGGATATGACTTAAATATTTCGCTTTGTATTCTTCCCAAGCTTTGGCACGCGCTTCTTCAAAAAGCACGTCATTATCCAAACCTGCCGTTTGGATGGCTTCGTTGATGATGAAGGTCGGGTCAGTGGTCATGACGTGTACACCTTCGTCCTAAAATTATATCATGGCAAGAGCAGGTTCCCCACCAAGCCTTCTGTCAGAAGAATTGCATGTAGTCCTTCAACACCTGTTTCTCTCGCGGCGAGAGCGTCTCCGGCCCGTAGCGGCGGACAATCAGCACAAAGGCCAGGATGACCGCCGCCGTGACCGCCGCCGCGACCGCACCTTCGCTGCCCGCCACAACCGCGTTGTACGTGCCATGCCACACGATGGTTGCCAGCACGCTGCCGCCGGTGCTGTTGTAGAG
>JBKBWT010000154.1:8636-14285 GCA_046314415.1 Saprospiraceae bacterium | reverse complement strand
CCGGAGGCGCTACAGCCGTTACTTTTTCCGTTTTAACCGAAGCAGTAGAACCCGATTCGCCAGTTGCGGTTAATTTTACGGTGTAATCACCTGCTGCTTTGTACGTGTGGGTGGGGGATGCATCCGTAGAAGTTTCACCGTCGCCAAAATCCCAGGTGTAAGTAAGGGCATTCGTAGAAGCGTTTTTAAATGCCACGGTCAAGTTAGTCACAGTGTAAGTAAAGCTTGCAACAGGTTGCTCCACATCTGAACTATCATCGCAACTTGCTGCAAAAAGCAAAACCAGTGCCAGTCCGAATAAGATTCGGAAATTTTTAAATAAATTTACCATAAAATTGAGTTTTAAATTATTGTTGTTACATAAGAATAGAAAGTGCTTTGGTTGAGTTAATATTCTGAGAAGCCAATATCCGGGGCGTTTCCTTTGTAAGGCAAGCCAACGTCTATTCCTTTATCAATGACAAAACTTCCCGTTTGCGGTTTATAATAAGTATCCCATCTGTTGCCTTTGTAAATGTATCCAGGATCACCAATGTAATTATTTGTGCTTGTACTTACACCAGTTAAAGTCCAATCTGCTCGTTCTGGTGAATATTTTATATTGTTTTGCACCGTTATTATATTCCCGACAGCTTGTACGTCCGCATTTTTAATATTAATAAAGGCGTTGTTTTTGATGTCAATATTTAGAATCCTATTCCCTTTTATATGAATGCCGATATTATGTCGGTCAAAAATATTATTATAAATAGCAATATTTTTAAAATTCCAGTTTTTACTATTGTCAATGTAAATAGCCGGGCCGCCTGCCCAGTTATTTTTTACAGCAGTATTATAAAACACATTATTTCGGATTAATATGTTTTCTCTGCCCATATTCCAGATGGCAACCGCGAAGCCTTTATTTTCAATATAACAGTCGGATACTTCTATGCCGGTCATGCCGATTTCAATGCCTTCTTTACTGCTATTGCCATCTTTATCAATAATTTGAATATGATGTGCTTTTAAATGTTCGTATTGAGTGGGTTTTGCAAAAATTTCGGGATGGCTTACAAAAGAAAGCCAGGTATTTGCCCGAATATTATATACTTCATTCCCTTTACCTAAATTCCAAAGCTCAATAGCGATGTCTTCTCCCCACAATTTGTCTGTTTCATTTAATTCGATTGTGCAATCATGAATTGATGTGTTCTTAAAATAACCATCATATATAAATTTAATACCGTAGCCTTCATTATCAGTTATTTTAATGTTATAAATCTCCGCGCCGTCCAACTGCGCAATATTCAGATTACCAAGGCTTTCATTTACATTATCTTTACCGGAATTGATAAAAGTGCAATCATGAATTTTAATGCCTTTTAAATAATATGCCGGTTCTTCGTACCAGCGTTTATCTCCTGCGGCAAACACAGCACCTCTTTGACTCAAATTTTTAAATATTACATGATGCATGATTACATGATGCCGATTTTCAACCCATATGCCCGCCTTCAATTTTTTATTTTGTCCATCGATTGTAAAACCTGCAATTTCCTGGTTGCCGTTTTGCGGCGGTAAAATCGTGCTGTACTTGTCGCGAAAGTCGCTGGTGTGTGGCGAAACGAGTTGAATCAGTGTACCATCATACCAAAGGTGATAATTCAAACTCGTTGTATCTATATTTTTAGCTATTTCTACTCCGTTGGAAATCAGGATTGTTTGATCTGCTCCGGCTCCTATTACATTCACACCCAAACCAATCAGCGCCGCTTCGTTTTCCTGATAAACTCCGGGCATTAAGTAAATCGTGTCATTTTCCATCGGCGGAACAACACGACTCGCATAGCCCAAGGTTTTAAAAGGTTTGTCCGGCGTGCCACCGCCCAATCTGTCCACGCCATTGGGAGATACGTAATATTTGGAAATGCCCGGCGAAGCGGTGGCGGCGGCTAATTCCGTGCGAAAGGCATACACTTGTGGAGCCTTTACTTCAGCTCCATTATTTACATGGGCGGTAACTGACCAATAATATACGGTGCTTTTATTAATATTTTCTTGCAAAATATAAGTCGTGTCGGTCAGGTTTTTTTGTAATAAAACCGGTTCCTCCAAATTTTCATAATAAGAAATGGTAAGGGTATAATGAATAGCATTAGGAACCGCCTTCCAGATTAATTTTGCGTGGGTAGCAATTTGTTTAGCGCCATTGATCGGTTCTAATAAAGTTAACTCCTTCGGCGTTTCGTCGGGTTTTGGAGCCTCCGTCTCCTCTGGCGAGCAGGCAGCACTCGCCAGGAGAAACAGGAGCGCCACTACCTGGACGGTACGAAGAGCAGAATGATAGAAAATGCTATTTATTATATGGTTATTTATGAATTTCATTATAAACCATCATTATATAAGGTTTCACTTTCAGGAATTGCCCAGATAAACTTATCGCTGGTGTAAGGGTCTTTGCCCACGCCCCGGTCGCCTTCGGGTATCTCCACTTTCAGGCTGCGCAGGTAATTGATTCGGTCGGCTTCATTAAATAATTCAATCACTCTTTCATCATGAATCATATCTGCAGTAATATCAGCGGCAGTAACTTCCACGTAAGGTCCACCCACATTGGCATCCCAGGCTCTCCGTCTCACCTGATTTAAATCATCCGCTGCTCCAGCCTGATCGCCACTTAAATAGCGCAAGATGGATCGGGTCAGATATACTTCTGCCAGGCGTAATAAAGGGAGATTGGTATAATCGGCGTTAGGTCCGCGATAATATTTGAAGGGCCAAATAGTGGTTGATTCCGCAATTTCCGGGCGGTCGTCGGTCTCCTGAATGGGCGTGGCGCTTGATTTCGGATAGCGAACTTTCATCAATTGTTGGAAACGCTTGTCTCGCAGCGCTGCCAGATTAATTTTAGAATTATTAATGGGGTCATCCATCCAACCCAATCTTTTGATGGTTTTGGTCGCCATGCGCGTTTCATTCCAGCGGCATTTTTCGCCGTTCCAGGTAGCATTCATGACGCTCATATGGCTCGGTGGAAACAGCGTTTGGTCGGAGTAAGGCAAATACCAGATCACTTCTCTGCCGCGCTCGGCGTAGCCGCTTTTGTTGAAAGCCGCGATAGGGTCTTCCGACAAATCGTAGGCTCCGCCATTTTGTTCGATAATGAAATCGCATTCCTGTTTTGCCAAATTATATTCACCACGCTGAAAATACGTGCGCATCAACATGCCAGCTGCCGCAAATTTATTGGCTCTCACCTGAAAAGAGGGGTGGTGCAGGGCCGGGTTATAACTATTGGGTAATAATTCTTTTGCCTTTTTAAAATCTTCTAAAATCAAATCCCAGACCTCCTGCGTGGTACCAATTTGGGGATTGGTGGCTTCGATGGCAGCGCGAATGAATTTGGTATGCAGCGTAATATCTTTCTTTGAATTATCACCGCCCGGAATGTAAGCATTTCCAAAAGTAGTTTCTAACATGTAATAACAAAAGCCCCGGATGAAATGTAATTCCCCTACAATACGATTCAGGGTATTTTGTTTGTCCGCTTCAGTAGCTTCCGGGTAGGGGTCGCCGTTATTTTCCGCTACAAAATCCAGGGCAGCATTTACCGCACCAATACCCCGATACAGCAACCACCAATTGCGGTTGGAAAGATCGGTGCCTTCCTTAGTTCTGCGCTGATAACCCCATTGATTATCATTTACATACGTTACATCATCGCCCAGGCTGGTAATAATTACGGCGTAATTAGGCCACGCTTGCACCCACTCGCGATCAGAAAACAAGATACCATAAGCGCCAATAGGAGCACGCTCAAAATCTTCCAAAGTTGTCCAGGGTTCTTGTGGAGGACGATCTAATTCAAAAAAGTCTTCATTACAACTTGTAAAAATCAAACTAAATAAAAGTATAATAATTAATTGTTTCATACTTTATTTATTAATTCGTTTATTTAAATTTTAATATCTAAGCCAACGATAACGGATCTAAGCTGCGGAATCGGGGTGTTATTATATAAAATATGCACTCCACCTACCTGACTGGGAATACCTTCCGGATCAAATCCAGGGTAACTGGTCAGTGTCCAGAGATTATTGCCAGAAATGTAAAAACGAGCGGCTTGTAAATGTAATTTGCTTAATAAATTGGCAGATAAATTATATCCCAGCGTTATATTGCGTAAGCGAATAAAATCTGCTTTGTACAATTCACGATTGTGAAATACATTTTCATCCCCAAAATCAGACGCAAACTGACCGTCTCTTATCTCATGAGTTTGGCGAGCTACCAGCCTGGGATATTTTGCTTCATCTCCGGGTTGACGCCACGAATCTGTCAGCGCTTCTTTTAGCACCAGCCTTGTTTCATTGGGATAGACGGCTACTTGGCGATCATAATCTAATAGATAATTTCCACCGGAAAAAGCTAAAAACACACTCAAATCAAAGCCTTTGTACTCCAGCCGATTGGTTAAACCACCAAAGTAAACCGGATCAGAAGATTTATTCCCTTGAATAAAGCGGTTTTCACGCATGTTGGCGCGTGTTGCCAGCATCAAACTGTCCTGACCGCCGCTTGTTTGCAGGCGTCGAGTATGTCCGGTCTGATTAAACCATTCCTTGTCCAGGGCATAGATGTAAGGCACGCCATTGCTGGGATTTACACCGGCATAATCCGCTACCAGCCATACATTGCGCCGGTTGCCCGTGCGCGAAATGGCGTAGCTGGAAATAATGCCACTGCCTTTCTGATCCAAATCAGGGGTCAAACCTTTGATGGTGTTGTGATTGAGCGCTACATTGAAAGAAGTGGTCCATTTGAATCCATTTCGATCCAAGTTTACGGTGTACAATTCCAATTCTACCCCTGCATTTACCATGTTGCCAATATTGCTCCAGATTTTGTTAGTCGCTTCACCTTCTACATTATTCAAAAATCCAAAATCTGCATCTTCCCGACTTGGAGAAACCCCCGCAGATGTGGGCAACTGCGCTTTGAGCAACATACCATCTACAAATCGGTGATAGTATGCCAAGGTACCGCTGATGCGATTATCTAAAAAGCCGAAGTCTAAACCAAAGTCGGTGCTGCGAGTCGTTTCCCAGGTCAAATCACTGACGGGCAGGTTAGACGGGATAGTGCCATTACCGCCGTCCTGTCTATTACCGTACACCACGCGATCAAAGTAATTGATGGTTTGTAAATTATTTGGAATGCTCTGATTACCCGTTTCGCCATAGCTACCGCGTAATTTCAGGTAAACGCCTTGATTCAGAAAATCCATAAATGGCTCTTCCGATAATATCCACCCCCCCCCGAAACTGCTACGAAGGTTCCCCAGCGATTGGCAGCAGAAAAGGCAGAACTCCCGTCTCTGCGGGCGCTCACACCCAGTAAGTAAGTATCGCCGAGTCGATAATTAATTCTACCAAAATAGCCCAATAGGTAACGTTCATTATTTTTGCGGGCATCCACATTCAGTGGAACTTTAGGATTGCCTAGTTCTTGATAATTTCCAATCAGCCCTTCTCCTGCCAAGATGCGTTCGTACTGACTGATGCGTTGTGCTTCCACGCCCAGCACAGCGTTGATAGAATGTTTCCCAAATGCATGATTGTAATTTGAATACGCATTATAATTAATACTCTGATAAGTAACCGCCTC
>JBKBWT010000154.1:0-8626 GCA_046314415.1 Saprospiraceae bacterium | reverse complement strand
CACCGTCTAAGCGAATGTTGCGGCTACGCCAGTCCACCAAGTTGCTTTGAATAATATCCGCAGAAAATTCTGTGCGCAAAGAAAGTCCCTTTACATAGGGTAAATTATATTGCAGCGCAAAATTGCCAAGGGCACGATATTGTTTGACGTTATTCAGCGTATTATTGGGGTCATTTCTGGCGCGAATATTGCCGGTAGCATAAGGATTGAAATAAACACCGGGATTTTCAGGATTGTAAACAGGCATCCAGGGCAACGAAAACTTGATGAGGGTGGTCATATCTTCATCCCGGCGCTCGTTATTCGTGTAGGAAAAACTTAACCTTGTTTCAAATAGTAAATTGTCGAATGGTTCAAAATTTAAATTTGACCGAACTGAAAGTCTGTCTAATTGATTATGATCTAATACGCCTTTATCAGATCGGTAATTGGCAGATAAATAATAAGCGCTTTTTTCTGCTCCTTTTGAACTGGATAAATTAATATCCGTAAATGAACCCATTCTAAATATTTCATCATACCAATCTGTATTGATATTTCCTGCTTCAATCTGTGCTCTGGTGATTTCATCAAAAGCCAAAGGCGCAAGTTGATAGTAATCTTGCATTTTAAAATTTCGACCAAACGTATTTTGATAAGCCTGATCCATTACCTGAAACCACTCCTGCGTATTGACATACCCCATATCATAAGGAGTGCGCGTCAAATCGGAAATGCCGGAGGAAACATTCACATTCAAGGTGCCTTTGCCATTTTTACCACTTTTGGTGGTTACGATGATTACCCCGTTTGAACCTCTGGAGCCATAAATAGAAGTTGCGGCTGCATCTTTTAAGACTTGGATACTTTCAATATCGTTCGGGTTGATAAGTGACATAGGGTTTTGATTGGAGGAGCCTAAGCCGGTAGGGCTACTAAACACCGGCATTCCGTCAATTACCCAAAGTGGCTCTGTACTGGATTGGATAGAATTAGCCCCTCTGATTTTAATAGAACTAGGGGCACCAGGCTTTCCGCTCTGCGACAAAACCGACACACCGGCTGCCATCCCTTGCAAGGCCGCATCAAAGGTAGAGACGTTCTTGGTGTTCAGGCTTTCGCCTTTCAATGAACTGACGGCACCGATTACATCTGCCCGACGTTGCGTGCCATAACCAACCACAATAACTTCATCCAGCGCCATTGAACTAGGCTGCAAAACGACTGTGACTTCCGTCCTTCCTTCCAAAGGTAATTCCTGACTCAAATAGCCAATGTAAGATACAACCAAGGTTCCGTTGGCATCTGGCAATTCTAAAGTGAAAGCTCCGTCCACATCTGTAGTTGTGCCTAAAGTTATATTTGATTTTAAAATAACACTTGCACCAATCAACGGATTTCCTTCGCTGTCCTTTACAGTACCATTGATGGATACCGTATTTTTTTTAAGTGTTATTTCCTGATTTTGAGCATTTTCTTCACGAATGATTTGACGAGAGGGCTCTTGTTTATTGGGTTCTTGTTGAGTATTTTCCTTTTGGATAGTATCGTTTTTATTTTCATAAATAACAATGCGTCGTTTTCCAAATTGCTTATATTTTAAGCCCGTTCCCTGTAGTAAATCTTCTAATATTTTCAATGGATCCGCAGAGGCATCCGGCTGATAATTAACTGTTATATCATTTAGTAAATCTATTCGATATGTAAAGTTGATATTATGTTTTTTACCTAATAAATCTAATGCCTGTGCCAGTGTAATCGGTTGCTCGGCTCGATTATTCACTTGATGAATAAGTGTTGCACGGGCGTTATTATATTTTTGAAAATTTGCTGCCCACAAATGGAATTGCGCACTGCATAATAAGCTGACCAGCAAGAGTATGCCTTTTGCGTTGTGATGGACATTTAATTTGGGTCTAATGTTTTTCGTGAGAATCATTGGAATTTTATTTTTCATTACCAATACGGCTTCAGTTCAACTGATTACAGTTGAAAAAATATTTTTATTACATAATGTAAATAATGTGTTTATTTACTACTGAACTATGACGGTGTCCCTGCCCTGATATTTTAATGCTACGCCTTCTGATAATAAGAGTAATTCTAAAGTTTCCAGGCATTCTGTCAAATTATCAGTAGGGAGTGAGGCTTTAATGGGTAAATTTTGAATAGATTCTTGGGGAATAATCAGATGAATTTTATAAATTTCTCCAATTCGTTTGGCTACCGCTGCCAAATCAGCCGACTCAAAAACCAGGAAGCCATCTTTCCAGGAGGTGTATTGTTGCGTCGGTTCTTTTTGATGTTTTACTTTTTTATCCGTAGCATCATAGGTTACTACCTCCCCCGGAATCATGGAAATGTCCTTTGAAATTTTTTGATCTGAAAAAACAACCTGAACCTTGCCTTCCTCCAGTACTACTTCCGTTTTCTCCTTACGAGCATTTACATTAAACTGCGTGCCGTACACCTCTACATTCAACGAGGACGTATGAACGATGAATTTCGCTTGCGCACTTGGTATTTTCTTTACCGAAAAATAAGCTTCCCCCTCTAGCCACACTTCCCGGGCAGTATTTGTTTCCCATTTTTCACTAACCCGGAGCGTAGAATTTGCATTTAATTGCACCACCGATCCATCTGGCAGCATCACTTCTTCGCGTTTTCCAAAATCGGTCGCATAAACATTTACTTCTGGAGTTGACTTCAAATAAAGAATACTGAGCGCTGACAAACTCACCAATAAAATGATGCTAGCCGCAATCTGCCACGCCTGCCAACGTCTTTTATGCGCCACCCGCAAAGGCTTGGCACTAGCGGCACGCTGCTGCACGACCGCAAAAGAAGCTTGCATTTCTTCGGTTGTAACTGCCTCCGCATAATATTCCTCAATGGCGCGAATGATCGCCTTTGCTTTTTCTACTTCTACCTTTTGCTGCGGATACTGCGTCAAAAATGCTTGCCAGAAAGCCTCCTCGACAGGGGTAGGATTTTTTACCCACTTTCTAAAAGAATCGTCTGACACAAACATTTCCGCGGTATAACCCTCATAGGTCTGATAATTCATGCGGTTACTTTTTATGTTTCTTCTATTGATTAGATAAGTAAGTATCAAAAACATAACCTTCGGAACCTCGAAAAAATAATTTTTTTTGAAAGTCCATCTTAATTTAAGACAATTTCATTGTATTCAGCCCAATTATTGATGGTTTTTGGCGGATTTGCCAAAAAAAGAGGAATATTCTTTTCTGAATTCCATACTTTTTTTAGTTTTGAATATAAAAGTAAGCGCATTGGCATAGCGGATGGGACAGTCAAATCAACGTATATCAGTTTTAACATCCTTCTTATCCTCCGGTGATAATCAAGCTTTTCATAAACTTTACGCTACGTATTATCCTGTTTTTATAAGTTATGGGAAGGCAATGAGCAATGATCGTGAGTTGACAAAAGACACCATTCAAAATTTGTTTGTCTGGATGTGGCAGAACCATGAGAAGATCGCTAAAATGGAGCAGCCCGAGAATTACTTGTTTACTGCTTTTCGCAATAATTTATTGTCTGCCCAGTTGAAGTTAAAAAATCAGCAAAACTTACTCAATCAGCAATTCAGATCAAATAACGAAGCGTCACCCAATGAAGAAATAGTATTAGAAGAGCCAGTTGCTCCCGTAAATTCTTACTTGCATCAATTACTCGAAAATTTACCTACCAAACAAAAGGAAGTTATTTACCTGCGATTCTATCAAGAAAAGAGTTTTTCAGAAATTGCTGAAATCATGTCCATTAGTACACAGGTAGCTCAAAATTATGCACTTCGGGCATTGACCAAGCTCCGTCAACACGCTCACCATCTAGAAAAATTGATTTATCCATTAATGGCTTTGTTCGTGTTAGGTTTTTAAAAATCAAATAGCGGTTTTCTTATGGAGTATTCTACTGGTTTGACTAGAAGAATGCTATTCTAAATCTTGGGGTCGCATATTCATTTATTCTATGTGCAAAAATCTTTCCAAATAAAATTTTAAAAATTTTCAATGCATAAAAGGTTATGTTAGGATGAATCGTCTATTTATACAATAATACGAATTCTCAATAAAATTTTAATTGGTTTTCAAGTGTAATGGAGCGGTTACTGATGCAGCTTCATTACCAGACAGATTTTGCACCTACATAACTTCATAACTATTCATCAACTAACTAACCATTTTATGAATTATTTACAACAAAAGCTCTACGAGCTATGGCAAAATGTGCAAAGGGGTCTTTCTTTAGCACATTTATTGATTTTGGTATTTTATGTATGGGGTACGCACGGGCTGTCTGCTGCTACCCGATACGAAGCAGAATCAGCGAATATTGGAAATGTTACTGTAGCTAGCACTTATGCTGGCTATTCAGGATCAGGCTATGTGACGAATACCACCAGCGAATGGTCAAGAATTGCAATGGGAGTGTCCAATTCCCAAACTCAATCTGCCCAGTTGGATATTCGATTTTCAAACGGTAACGGTAGTAATATAACGAATTTAGCATTATATGTAGGCTCCACTAAAATTCAGGATTTGGTATTCCCGAATACAACGAATTGGACAACTTGGAGCACGCTTACTGTTTATTTTACACTACCGGCTGGCTATCAAGAAGTTATTATCAGAGGTACAAGCAACGCCAGCAATACTGTCAATATTGATTACAGCGATTTGACTTTGGGCGTTTCAAGTACGCCGCCCGGCTCATTTAGTCAATCTTCACCGGCGGCGGGTGCAACGGGCGTTTCAACCACTCCTTCGCTAAGTTGGTCGAGTGCAACAAATGTGACGAGTTACGCTTTGGTCGTTTCAACGAGCAGCAGCTATAACAATCCAGTTGTAAATGTCAGCAATCTGACCGGCACCAGCTATACCATTGCCACCGCCTTAGCAAATAACACCCAGTACTATTGGAAAGTGACGGCTGTAAACGCCAATGGTTCCACCGTGGCATCCAATGCGGGAATTAGCTTTACGACCCAGGCAGCGCCAACTGCTCCTGGAACTTTTACGCAATCTGCTCCGGCTTCGGGCGCTACCAATGTATCGACTACTCCAACGTTTACTTGGGCAACTTCTTCTGGGGAAATACTTACACATTAGTAGTTTCTACCAGTAACACTTATACCAATCCGGTCATCAATCAGTCAAGTATCAGCAGTACGAGCTATACTCCTACCACTGCATTGGCAAATAACACCCAATATTATTGGAAAGTAACGGCGGTGAATAGCATAGGCAGTACGATAGCCACCAATGCCGGCATCGCATTTACAACAAGTAACGTAAGCAATCCACCCCCACCAACCGGCGAAATCTACGAGGCAGAATCCATCAATCGTGCTAATGTAACAACCGCTACTACTTACAGCGGCTATTCTGGTGCAGGTTATGTAACTAATTTTACAAGTGAATGGTCTTACATTAAGTTTGAACGTTCTTATTCACAAACGACTGCTGTTCAATTAAATATCCGATATGCAAATGGAACCGGAACGACGATAACAAATTTAGAACTCACACAGGGTTCACAGAAGATAGCCGACCTCTCTTTTCCACCCACCGCTTCCTGGAGTACTTGGGAAGTATTGAGCTTGACGTTCAACGTGCCGGTGGGATACCAAGGCATTAGTGTAGAAGGACGGGTGAATGCTGCACAGTCTGTAAATATTGATTATTTAGAACTGATTACCGGCTCTGTCACCGTCTTGCCAGGCGCTTTTTCGCAAACTGCACCAGCAGCCAATGCAACGGGTATTTCTACGACTCCCGTTCTGAATTGGGGCGCATCCTCAAATGCAAACAGTTATAATCTGGTCGTTTCTACGAATAGTTCTTTTACGAATCCCGTGATTAATCAAACCGGCATTACAGCAACAAGCTACACGATCGGCACAGCATTGGCAAACAATACTACTTATTATTGGAAAGTAACCGCTGTAAATAATGATGGTTCTACCAACGCCTCCAATGCAGGTATTGCCTTCACTACAGCAGCCGTCACACCGGCACCGGGTGCCTTCACCCAAACGTCGCCACCGAGCAGCGGCACTGGTATTTCTACTACGCCATCTTTTAGTTGGCAGGCTTCATCCAATGCCACTTCTTATGCCTTGGTTGTTTCTACTAGTAGTACCTACGTCAATCCAATTATTAATGTTGCTAATATCACTAGCACAAGTTACTCGCCGGGCACCGTGCTTTCCAGCAGTACACAATATTATTGGAAAGTGACCGCTTCAAATTCTTCCGGCTCAACGGTGGCTAGCAATGCAGGCATTACTTTTACCACCGGCACCCAAGCGCCACCAAGTTCTGACCCAGGTGTAATTCGTGAGTATTGGGCAGGAATTCCTGGATCCTCGGTGAGTGATTTGACCAGCAACAGTAATTATCCTAATACGCCAACTTCTACTTCCATTCTTTCCACTTTTGACGCCCCCAGAAATGTGGCGCATGAATACGGACAACGCATCAGAGGTTATCTGGCGCCTACCGTTACCGGCAATTATGAATTCTGGATTGCTTCGGATGATAATTCTGAATTATGGTTGAGTACAAATGATCAGCCTGCAAATAAGGTAAAAATCGCTTACGTTAATGGTTGGGCAAATGCCGAGCAATTTGACAAGGATGCTTCCCAAAAATCAGCATCCATCAATTTAGTAGCAGGCAATTATTACTACATTGAAGCACTGCAAAAAGACGCCTACGGCGATGACCACCTAACCGTAGCGTGGAAAATTTCCGGCGGCACTCGTGCTACCATCACTAGCGCCAATCTGGTTACCTTCCCGCCGGTGCCGGTACCGCAGCCGGGTACATTCAGTCAAACCGCACCGGCTAGCGCTGCTACCAACGTATCTTTGACGCCTAATTTCACTTGGGGCACTGCTACCGATGCATTCAGCTATACTTTGACTGTGGCTACCAATAGCGCTTTTACTAATCCGGTCATTAATGTATCGGGATTGACTACTACCAGCTACACCCACAGTGCTGCACTGCAAGGTGGTACGACTTACTATTGGAAAGTAACAGCTGTAAATACCAGTGGCTCTCGGAATGCTAACAACGCCGGTATTTCTTTTACCACTTTAGTACCTCCGCCGCCTGGCGCATTTACGCAAACTGCGCCTGCTAATAATGCAACGGAAGTAAGTCGTTCCCCACAATTTACTTGGGCAGCAGCCAGTAATGCATCTACTTACTCGCTCATTGTATCTACCAATAGCAACTATTCAAGTCCCGTTATTAACGTAACTGGCTTGACCGGAACCTCTTATACCCATAGTACAAATCTGGCAGGTAGTACTCAGTACTATTGGAAAGTGACGGCAGTAAACTCCTCCGGTTCAACCGTTGCGACCAATGCCGGTATTGCATTTACTACCAAAGCAACAGTGGGCACCTATTATTATGTGTCCCCAACCGGTGTGGATGCACCCAGCAACGGCACGGCGGCTAATCCTTGGAAAACGTTGGCGTACGCAGCTTCTCGGGTAGCTGCCAATCAAAATAATACGATTTATCTGAATCCTGGAACGTACACGGAAACGCAGGCAGTCATTGTTCCAACTGGCGTAAACATTGAAGGCGCTGGGGAATCTCAAGTTACAATCCGAGTAAATGGACCCATTGCCCCACCACCAGGTGTGGATCAAAGCTCAGCCGATTGGAAACTGTGGTACTACGGCAGTTTGATTCAATTGTATTCCGCTGGTTATGAAGGTGGTGCAGAAGTGTTATATGGTTCGCCTACACAGATGGTTGCTTCTTCAAATGGGAATCAAACGCTCAGTGGCTTTACCATAGATGGCAATAACAAACAATTAAAAGCAGGCGTCTGGGTACAAAATCGCAATAATGTAACAATGCATCATGTCACCATTAATAATTGTGAGCAACGGGGTGCGGTATTTACCAGAAGCGATATGTGGTGGTACGAGCCAATGCCAGATGGCAAGTGGATGTATAACACCACAATACATAATTGTACTTTTAATAATAATGGAGCACAACTCGGTAGCGAATCGCTGGGAAATCTTTGCATTGCTGGTCTGGACGGTGCTGATATTTATAATATTAATATCCAGGATAATGTAGGATACGGTATTAAATTTATTATGGTCGGACATTATAGAAATGTCAAAATCCATGATTGTAATATTACAGTAAATGAAAATGATGCCGCTTGGGGAGAAAAAATTTCCATCGAATTATGGAATCTCGACCAAGGTAATGAAGTATATAATATTGTTTGTAATACCTGGCATTCTTATGTTAATCACCCGCAACTTACTGCTTATGAACCGACCGGTACGAGTGCCAATAATCTTAAAATATATAATGTAAGGATGGTTGATTCGGATGGTTCGAGTGGCAAAGAAGCCATTGAAGCGGCACTTTCCGGCGTACAGATTTATGATTGTTACATTCAAGATAAAGGTTTTGGCATTGCGATTTGGAACGGTTCTGGTCAAGCATTAAAAAAGAATTACATTATTCGTAATAATATTAGACTTGCGTCAAATTGATTATCAGCATATTAAAAAATTCCAAAGACCGGCACAAATACCCAATATCATATCCATATCATATTGGCGCTTCATTCT
>JBKBWT010000153.1:0-14327 GCA_046314415.1 Saprospiraceae bacterium | reverse complement strand
TCTATTTGAAGGTCGTATCTTTTTTCCAGCTCATAGTACGGAGAGCGTTCAGGCTTTGGCTGGGATACAAGGATTGATTTGACTTTTTTATACGTTTCCACGTATTCTTTTCCGTTTATAACGTCCATTCGCTTTGGAAAAATTATTGGTTTTCAACTTTATGGATCACCCCGCCTCATAATTCATTAATAATTTCACGATCACTGCAAGAGGAGCGATTTCGACGGCGCAAAGATACAACAAAAAGTGAAATTTATGAAATGCTAGAAAACGATTCGCAATAGCTACCCCTCTTAAATAGCGAAACAAATAGACAATTCCTAAAGTTCCCCAGGCAAAGTAAAGTAGATAGAGTGCTATGCTTGCTGGTCCATATGCTAACAAAACATTTACTGGCACCAGTATCAGACTAATTATAATCGAAAAAATGATAATTAAAAAATTATAGGATCGCGTCTCTTTTTGAACCGGAAAAACCACGCCAATAAGGCTTATAACCAAGTGTTTTATTAGAAAAACCGCAGCAACACCCAATATGCAATATAACCATCCTAACAGGTGGGTGCTTGCTACCGAAATTTTATAATGATTCAGCATAAGATAGGTAAACAAACCTGCATTAAGAAAAAATAGAATATATAAAAACAGGAAAGGCGTCAAACCAATGCTCTCTCGCTCGCGGAACACCTGGTTGAACATGTTGTCACTGCCAAAAGCACTATACACTTTTTGAAAAAACGGGCGCAGAAACGTCATGAGCAGCGTCAGGAGCAGCAGTGTAATCATGAGCGAAATAAAAAGGAAACGCTTGTAAGCACTTTCTGGCTTAATCGCTTTTTTAGGCTTAGCCGGGCGTACTGCTTTATTACTTGACGCGGCAGTCGTTTCTTTCGTAGGCGCTACTAAATCGAATGGATTAGAGCTCGTTGGAGTCACCGTAGCCACTTCGGTGGGCGTACCAACCGCATCCAGCCGAGGCGTAAGCTCGAAGGGATTATTGCCCTGCTGTGCGAGCGCACTGCGCTGTACACAACCAATCACCAACAAAAATAGGATAAATCTGATAATGCCTTTCAAGGTAGCAGGTTTAGTCCAATTCACACGCAAAATTACGGAATTGAGATTGTTTTGTTACAAAAAAGTCCATTTTTCTCTTGAGTTATCGCCAGAGCAATATTCACATTAAAGATTTTTATAAAGATTTGTATGCGTTAGGTACTGATAAACAGCATCGGGTACAAGATACTGGATGGATTTACCATTTTTCAGGCAATCGCGGATGTAGGTTGCTGAAATTTCCATCATTGGCACTTCGTCATAAATGTGCACGTTAGGGTGCGTGACCAATTCGCCTTTGTCATAATCCGGGCGATCATATACATAAATTTCATTATCTTTTAACAACAATTCGTAATTTTTCCATTTCGGTAGCGTTGCCAGATTATCGCCACCCATGATTAGCACAAACTGTTTATCGGGATATTTTTCTTTCAGAACTGCCAGTGTATCAATGGTATAGGAAGGTTTTGGCAAGGAAAATTCAATATCGGAAACACGCAGGTTCAAATTATCTCCAATCGCTAATTGTACCAGATGAAAGCGGTCGTAATCGCGCAACAAGGTGCGCTTGGGCTTCAGGGGATTTTGTGGCGAGACGACAAACCATACTTGCTGTAAATCGGTTTGGGTTGCCATATAATTACCGATGATCATGTGTCCGACATGAACCGGATTGAAAGAACCAAAAAACAAGCCAATTTTCATAAATGTGAAATATGAAATTTAAAATTTGAAAAATCAGTAGGTTTCAAATCTCGCATTTCAGATTTCAATTTTCGTTTTCCAAGGTATCGCGGTGCAGGAAGGAATCAATTTCCAGGCTATCCAACTCCATAAAGTCTTCTTCGATTTCTACTTCTTCTTCGGGAGCGTCGATGAGCCATTGACCATCTATGCGTATCAATTTATATTCCGTTGTGTAAGGCTCTTCAATGTCTTTCACCTCACAAACGCATACTGCCGTATCCTGCTGGGTTTGACAGTTGATACTCAAAAAGGTAGTGGTAAAAATGGTAGAATCGGCTGGTTCGCTTTCAATAATTGCCTTGAGATCGTCCAAACGCTGCCGTTCAGCGGGCGTGCTCAGGGCTTTAGCTTCTTCAAACTGATTTTGGTCGTAATAAGCCTGGTATTGCCGCACCACCTCTTCGGGTGTGTTGGGCAATTTGGGTTTACGTTGGCAAGCAATGACCAACAACAGGGGCACACAAAGTATCAAAAAGCGTTTCATGTGGACGATTGAGAAGTGGTTGATTATTGACAACTGATCATAAAGCACAGGTAACTTATTGTATTACAAAATATTACAAAAAATAAAACAAACAATTAATGATCAACAATCAATTGTCAGTAATCAATGAAAATTAGTTGCTCAACATCACCGGCATTACCAACATCAGAATTTCCTCTCCTTCCCGCTCTTCCACCGGCAGCAGGATACCTGCGCGCGTAGGCGTTGACATCTCTACTTTTACCTCGTCAGCATCGAGTACACTCAGCATTTCCACTAAAAATTTGGCATTAAAGCCAATCGTAAGTGGATTCCCATCATAATTACAGGAAAGTTGTTCCACTGCCTCATTTGAAAAATCCAAATCTTGCGCGGAAATGGTCAAACTTTCGTCCGTCATTTTTAGAATGACCTGATTGGTGGTTTTGTTCGCGTAAATAGCGATGCGTTTGAGGGAATTTTGAAAATCGCCACGTGGCAAAGTCAATACATTCGGATTATCGACAGGGATAACCGCGTTGTAATCGGGGTAACGGGCATCGATGAGGCGACATACCAGTTGCGTTTCGTTAAACGAAAAAAACGCGTTGGCTTTATTAAAAGCTAATTTTACTTCGGCACCGCTAGGTAGCGCTCCTTTCAGCAGATTCAAAGCTTTTTTCGGTACAATGAAGGAGGTGGACACGTCGCTTGCTACGTCAGAGAAAGTGTATTTGACCAATTTATGTGCGTCGGTCGCTACAAAGGTAATTTTATTAAAGTCCACCTGGAAATAAACACCCGACATTGCCGGACGGAGTTCGTCGTTGCTGGTAGCAAACAGCGTTTTATTAATGCCTTGCATTAGAATGGCACTTTGCAGCGTCACGATATCCACATTGTCCGGCTCAGGAATGCGTGGGAAATCCGCGCCATTTTCACCGGCAAGGCGATATTTTCCATAAGCCGAGGTAATTTCGATGCCAAAATTATCCTCATTCACCGAAAAGGTGATGGGCTGCTGCGGCAAAGCTTTCAGCGTTTCCAGTAAAATTTTAGCAGGCACTGCTACCGAACCGTCCGAATCCGCCATCACTTCAATTTCGGTCGTAATGGAAGTCTCCAGATCCGTGGCTGCAATCATCAATCTGCCGCCATTGATGGTGAATAAAAAATCTTCCAGAATCGGCAATACGGGGTTGGAGCCGATGGCACCGCCGGCAATTTGCAGGCGCTTGAGTAATTCGGAAGAAGAAACGCTAAATTTCATAGTAAAATGATTACTAATTGTTATCTGTATTGGATTGATTACAAATTACCTGTTGCAAAAAATAACGACTTTATGCGTTTAAACGTACCGGCAAATTGTAATCTCTTATTTCAAGAATGCAAAAATAGTTTTTCCTGACAATTTTTTCAGTGTGAATATTCCACACAATGTGGAAAACGCTGCAAGTTAAGCCAGGAACGAGGAGTAAACCTATTTTTAATAGAATTTGTCAAGGTAACGTAATAAATCTGGTGTCGATTGCCTGGCATCTGACATCTATTCCTATCTTTGCGAGCTTAATTTTCAAGGACTTATGCTAGATAGAACTCAACCGCCCCTTATTTATGAAATCAATCGCCTGGTACTGCCGCCGGTGCAAACTTTGACACTCGACAATGGTATTCCGGTGTATGTAGTGAACATGGGTACGCAGGAAGTGCTGAAACTGGAGGTAATCTTCAATGCGGGTCGCCCCTATGAGCAAAAACAACTTGCCTCGCGTGCGACGGCTTCCATGCTAAAGGAGGGTACGGCAAGTTTTACATCGGCTGATATTGCCGAAAAAATTGATTTTTATGGCAGTAGCATCAGCACGCCTTTTAATATTGATACTTCCAATATTTTATTATATAGTTTAAATAAATATTTCGATAAAGTATTACCGATTCTGGCAGAAATGCTGGCTTCGCCGACATTCCCGCAAAAAGAGCTGGATACTTTTATCCAGGTGAATCAGCAAAATTTACAGATTGATCTGACGAAAAATGACACGCTGGCTTACCGTGCGGTCACCGAATTAATTTTTGGCAAAACCCATCCATACGGGTACAACAGCTACCCGGCAACGTATGGCGAATTGCGCCGCGAGGATTTGATCCGGCATTACGAGCATTGTTATACGGCGGGAAATTGTAAAATTGTGATCAGTGGTAAAATAACCGACGAGATTCTAACCGCCCTTAATCAGCACCTGGGCAACGCGATTCGTCCGGGCGCAGCGCTTACTGCCCAGCCCCTGGCGCAACCGTCACCCGATCGGAAGTTACGTATTCAAAATCCGGACACCATACAAATGGCGCTGCGGGTCGGTCGGGACTTATTCAACCGGCATCACCCCGATTACCCAGGCTGGTATATGCTCAATACCATAATCGGCGGCTATTTTGGCTCACGCCTGATGGAAAACATTCGTGAAGAGAAAGGCTATACGTACAACATTTATTCCATGCTGGATACCATGATGCACGATGGCTGTTTTTATATTGCAACGGAGGTAGGGAATGAATTTATCAATCAGACCCTGGACGAGATTTACAAAGAAATGGAAATGTTGCAGACAGAATTGGTGGATGAAGAAGAAATGGAGATGGTAAGAAATTATGTGCTCGGTGGATTTTTGAATATGCTCGATGGACCTTTCAACGTTTCAGAGGTAGTAAAAACGCTCGTAACCGAAAATTTGCCGCTCAGTTATTTTGAGGAACTGGTTTCTGATGTGCAAAAAGTAACCGAAGAAGACTTGCTGGCGCTTTCGCAAAAGTACCTGAATCCCAATGATTTCTGGGAAGTAGTAGCGGGCGAAGTAGATAAAATGTAAAATATTTATTATGATTTCAGGGAAGCCCGGCATTTCCGCTACTTTTAACAGATAACCAAGAAATTAAGAATGGTTATTTATTTTCTTTTTCCATAAAATTTTTATTCTTTTGCGGCGGTAAAATCCACTTACCTGAAAACCACAAAGAAAAGTGTAAAATCAGTAGAAAAATAGTATCTTTTCAGCCGGTTTTTTAAAAGGAATAAATACGACAACCCAAAAATAGAGGGCAAAAGATAAATGAAACTGTTTAGCCTATTCAAACAAGAACTTGCGATTGACCTCGGAACTGCCAACACGCTTATCATTCAAGACGGACAGGTCGTTGTAGATGAACCATCTATCGTCGCGATCAATCGGAAAACGGGGGAAACCATTGCAGTGGGCCGAAAAGCCATGCAAATGCACGAGAAAACCCACGAAGACATCAAAACGATTCGTCCTTTGAAAGACGGTGTGATCGCCGACTTCCAAGCGGCTGAAAGTATGATTGAGGGTTTTATTAATATGATTGGCAGGCGCCAACGCTTGTTTTCTCATTTGAAAATGGTGATTTGTATTCCATCCGGTATAACCGAGGTAGAAAAACGAGCAGTTTTCGACTCCGCGGATCATGTGGACTCTAAAGAGACCTACCTGATTCATGAGCCAATGGCAGCAGCGCTGGGGATTGGACTGGATGTGGAGGAGCCGGTGGGTAATATGATTATTGATATTGGTGGAGGTACCACCGAAATCGCCGTCATTGCACTGGCTGGTATCGTTGCGGATCAATCCATTCGCATTGCCGGGGATGAACTGAATACGGATATCGTAAGCTATATGAAACGCCAGCACAATATTCTGATAGGTGAAAGAACGGCTGAACAGATAAAGATACATGTTGGTTCTGCGCTGCACGAATTGGAAAATGCACCTGACGAATATGCTGTAAATGGCCGTGACCTGATGACCGGTATTCCTAAGCAAATCAAAGTCAACTACAGCGAAATCGCGCATTGCTTGGATAAATCCATTTCCAAAATTGAAGATGCCGTACTGAAAGCGTTGGAAACGACACCACCGGAATTGGCTTCGGATATTTACCGCACCGGCTTGTATCTTACGGGGGGGGGCGCTTTGCTGCGTGGTTTGGACAAACGTATTTCGCAAAAAACCAAGCTGCCGGTTCATATTGCCGAAGATCCCCTGCGTGCAGTTGTACGTGGTACCGGCATTGCCCTGAAAAATACGCATCGTTTCTCTTTCCTGATTGATCGGAAAAGTGTTTAATCTTTTTTTCTGTTTTTGATTTGAAGTTTGATGTTAATAAACTTCTTAGGAAAGACTATAAATGAACGGCGCACGTTCCAACATCAAACGTCAAACGTGCAAATAATTAAGTGATGCGTGGTCTGCTCTTATTTCTGGCGAACAATAGCAGTACCTTCCTTTTCTTTTTCCTGGAAGCGGTATGCTTTTACCTGATCGTGCGATTCAACGATGGTCAGCAGCGCATCTATTTAAGTACTGCCAACGCTTTTTCCGGCTATTTGAATAAAAAGTCCGACGATATTTACAATTATTTTTCGCTGGATGACCAGATGGAGGTATTGCAAAGAGAAAACGCTTTGCTGCGCCAAAAACTACAGCGGATGGCACGTGCTCAAGGTGATTCACTCTTAGCGGACACTGCCCTTAGCGGTACTTTCGCTTTTTTTCCAACGGATAGTACCGGAAAAGATTCCCTGCGAGAAGATTATACTTTTATACCGGCTGAGGTGATTGATAATTCGATATCGAACAATGACAATACGCTTACCCTCAATCGCGGCAGAAAAGACGGCATAGAGCCACACATGGGCGTCATCAATGGAGATGGGGTGGTCGGCATTGTACGTGAGGTATCCGATCATTACAGCATGGTGATGTCTATTTTGCATCGACAAACCAGGATTTCAGCCGCAGTGAAAGGCACGACGGCTTTTGGGGTATTGCGCTGGCACGGCGGCGACCCCCGCAAAATGCAGCTTGAAGACATCCCAAAGCATGAAATTGTAGAAGCCGGTGATACAGTAGTTACTACAGGCTATCCCTTGTCGCATATTTTTCCCAAAGGCATATTCATCGGCGTGGTAGATAAAGCGTATGTCAAACAGGGTGAAAATTTTTATACAGTGGATGTCAATCTGAACATTAGCATGGGTCGTACCCAGCATGCCTACATCGTATCATTGAACCATCGGAAAGAACTTTTAGAACTACAAGCACAAAAGCCGAAATGAGCAGAGTAGCAGTCATTGCCAATATCTTACGTTTTGTCGGCATGCTGCTGGTGCAGGTGTTGGTGCTGAAGCGTGTCACGCTGGGTTGGGAAGCTTTTCCATATGTACAAATTCTATTATATCCGCTTTTTATCCTGTTACTGCCCTTGCGAGTACCACGTCCGCTGGTTATACTCACTTCCTTTGCCATGGGCATCCTGGTAGATATGTTCTACAATTCGTGGGGTATCCATGCCAGCGCAAGCGTTTTCACCGCATTTATCCGACCCTTTATCCTCAACCGCCTGGAACCGCGCGGCGGCTATACGGCTGCACACGCCCCCAATAAGGAGCGCATGGGCTGGGCTTGGTTTTTACGTTACGCAGCTTTTTTGTTAGCATTCCATCTATTCTTTTATTTTTCAGTAGAATCCTTTACCTTCGTTTATATAATTCGTATTCTGTTGAATACTTTTTTCAGCTTTATTGTGACATTTATTTTCATATTAATTTACATGCAGGTTTTTAATCCTAAGGAATGAGATTTTCAAAATTTTGATAATCAACGCATTAAACCCATTTTATTATATTTTGCAATACGAATATATAATATTTTTGATCCGCAAATTGGCAGTTTGAAATATGGCATCAGATAACAATCGCAACCGGCAGTTTACGATTCAGTTGGTCTTCGCGTTGGCAGCGCTGCTGCTGATCGGCAAAGCCATGCAGTTGCAGGTGCTAGACTCTTCGTATCGTACCAATGCTGATGCGACTGCCATTCAGGAATACACGGTCTATCCGGCACGGGGGCTGATTTATGATCGCAATGGAAAATTGTTGATTTATAATACGCCTTCTTATGATATTATGTTGACGTATAATCAGGTCAACTGGAAAAAGTTCGACACGCTCAAGTTTTGTAATTTGCTGGGTATTTCCCGCGACTATTTCGATGATAATTCCCGGAAAGACTGGAGCGATGATCGGTATTCCAGAGCCGTTCCTTTTCCGTTTATGAGTAAGGTGTCACCTGATGTCTGCGCCCGTTTTCAGGAAAGTTTATACGAATTTCCGGGTTTTTTCATTCAATTGCGCCACGCGCGGGGCTATCCGCATCATAATGCTGCGCATCTGCTGGGCTATATCCGCGAGGTAAATCCTGACGAGATCAATAAAAACAAGGATAAGAACGATGGCAAGGGGCTCTATCAGATGGGCGATTACATTGGTGCCAGTGGTATTGAAAAATATTATGAAAAGGATTTGAGCGGTACTAAGGGCTTACGCCTGATGCTGAAAGACAACCTGGGGCGCGATATGGGCAGGCACGAAAATGGTAAGTTTGATACCGAGCCGGTCTCCGGTGCCAATATCAAAACAACCATTGATCTTGATCTCCAGGCTTACGGCGAGATGCTGATGCAAAATAAAATTGGCGGTATCGTTGCCATTGAACCCCAAACCGGCGAAGTGCTGGCGATGATAAGCTCGCCAACGTATGACCCTAACTTATTGACACTCAATCAAAATCGCAGTAGAGAATTTTCCAGACTATTGGCAGATTCCAATAAAGTATTTCTCGATCGCTCGGTACAAGCCATGTACCCTCCGGGATCATTGTTCAAACCGCTCGTAGCGCTGATTACCATGCAGGAAGGCGTGCTGGATCCGGAGCGTACCATCGGCTGCCGGATGGGTTATTATGGAGGTGGTCTGCGTACTGCGTGCCACGGACATCCCACTTGTACCAACGTTGCAATGGGCATTCAGCATTCGTGCAATGCTTATTTTGTAACGGTTTTCCGGGATATGGTGGATAAATATGGTTCCAATAATCCTCAAAAAGGATTGAACAAATTCAATGAATACCTGGATAGATTCGGATTGGGTAAACCCTTAGGCATTGACTTTCCAAACGAAAAAGGCGGCTTCTACCCTACTTCCGATTATTATACCAGGGTGTATGAACGCCAGCAGGCTGGTCAGAAATGGAATTCCAACTGGATTCGCTCGGTAGGAATCGGGCAGGGTGAACTACTGCTTACTACCTTGCAAATGGCGAATATGGGTGCAATGATTGCCAATCGTGGCTTTTTCGTCACCCCTCACTTGATTAAGGAATACGAATTAGAGACCGAAAAAGGGAAAAAAACTCAACCCGTTGGTGGTGATTTCACTAAACGCCAACACGTGGGTATCGATTGGAAATATTTTGTACCAGTGATCGACGGCATGCGCGGTGCCGTGACGGGTGGTACGGCGCGTATCGCTAATTTACCGGATATTGAAATTTGTGGTAAGACCGGAACCGCTGAAAACCCGCACGGTAAAGATCACTCGATCTTTTATGGCTTTGCGCCTAAAGACAATCCCAAGATTGCCATTGCCGTTTATGTCGAAAATGCTGGTTTTGGTGCAACTTACGCCGCGCCGATTGCCAGCTTGATGATCGAAAAATATATGACTGACACGATCCGCCAGGAACGTAAATTTTTGGAAGATCGTATTATGAAAGCTAATCTGATGTCGAGCAAGCCATAATGAATGGATTGATAATAGATAATTGACGATTGGTTATTAATTATTCAGGTAGATAATATTGATAATTTATCTATAATCTAGCCCTTGATTTTACAATTTTAATTAATTGGTTACATGATTTATTAAATACCAGCAGGAAATAAAATTTTCAATGCGGCTCATACTATTTGTTTTATTGAATTTCGGAGCATTGACCCTGGCAAATAGTCAGGATACACTCCTCCAGAACCCCTGGCAGATCAAACTTCTTTTTGTAGGGGACATCATGGGGCACGGCACCCAGATTGCTGCTGCGGAGGTTGAAAAAAATAAATTATACGATTATACGCCCTGTTTTGAATATGTCGCGCCCATCTTACAACAAGCGGATCTTGCCATCGGCAATTTGGAACTGACGCTGCCCGGCAAACCGCCTTACCAGGGTTATCCTTTATTCCGCAGTCCGAAAGATTTGGCAGTAGCCTTGCGTTATGCAGGATTCGATCTTTTATTAACCGCTAATAATCATTCAAATGACAGCGGTTTGGAAGGCGTTTTAAACACGATTTCCACGCTCGAAGAATATGGCTTTTATCAAACCGGCACTTTTAAAAATCAGGAAGCCCGCGATGCGTTCTATCCACTGCTGATTTACAAAAATAATTTTCGACTGGCATTTTTAAATTACACTTATGATACCAATGGGGTGCCTACGCGCGCGCCTTCGATTGTAAATGAAATCAAGGAGGACCAGATTGAAAAAGACCTGGCAGTGGCACACCAATTACAGCCTGATGCGATTATCGTGGTCATGCATTGGGGCGATGAATATCAATTGCAGGAGAATGCCAAACAACGCGCGCTGGCACAAAAGCTCGCCGATTGGGGCGCCGATTTGATTATTGGGGCGCATCCACATGTTGTACAGCCGATTAAAACCATCACGAGCAAAAGGGCTGACGGTACTGAAAAAATAGTACCGGTGGCTTATTCGCTGGGAAATTTCATTTCCGGGCAAGTCAAGTTAAATACCGATGGCGGTTTGATGGTGGAAATCACATTGCAAAAAGATCCGCAATCGGGTCAGGTACAAATACAAACGCCGCAATACCTTCCGGTTTGGCGTTGGGTACAGCGGCATGCCGATGGCAAAAAAACGTACCGGGCGGTACCCATCTCGCCTTTTGAAGTAGATGCCAGCCCCATTGGTATGAACGCCACCGACCACGCCGCTATGCTGCGCTACGCCCGTGCTACCCGCAAGAACCTGGAAACTTCAAAAGCAAGCGAAAGAAAAGTCAATTCGGTTGAACTAAACCTGCCGGTTAGTAATTCTTCTAATTGACAAAATCAACCAATTACCGGATTATCTACTAACTCAATTTATTATGATCGTCTCTGCAATTGCTGCCGTCTCGAAAAATGGTGTCATTGGAAAAAACAATGAGGTACCCTGGTACCTTCCGGCGGATTTGAAATATTTCAAAAATAAAACCCTGGACCGTCATGTTATTATGGGGCGCAAAACCCTGGAGTCCATTGTAAATCCCTTGCCCAAACGCACCAATATTATTCTTACGCGCGATCCTTTTTTTGTTGCCACCAATGTAATCGTTGCGCACACAATGGATGAAGCCCTCGACATCGCCGAACAAAATGGCGAGGAAGAGGCATTTGTGCTGGGCGGTGCCGAAATTTATCAATTGAGCTTGCCTTACCTTGACAAGCTTTATATTACTGAAGTAGCGGTGGAAGTACCGGATGGCGACACGTTTTTTCCGGAGGTAGATTGGAAAGAATGGAAATTAATCTCGCAGGATCCGCATCAGCCCGATGACAAAAACGAATTTGCTTATAATTTCAAAGTCTATCAACGGGTGGAGTGACCCGAAATTTAAAGCAAGGTAAAGCAAATTTAAAATTTAAACAACTTAAAATCAATACTTTAGATAAAAATATTACACTATTTATTAAAATAGCATATAATATTTATTTTTTTCTTAATAAGAACTGAAACATTCTAACACCATAACACCATCTACGCTTGAAAACCAATCGCATTGCCGTTTCTATTTTCTTTCTTATTAATGGATTTCTTTATGCCAACTGGATTTCGCGGCTGCCAGAAATTCAACAATTTTACGGCATCTCTAATTCACTCTTGGGTACCTTATTACTTTGCTCAGCCGCCGGTGCCATTGTTGCCATGCCATTCTCCGGGCTGCTCACGGTGCGTTTTGGTAGCCGAACCCTCACTGCTGCCATGGGAATTACCTTTTGCCTCGTGGTGCCTTTGCTTCCGCTTTTTACCAATTTATGGATTGTTGGCGCGCTGTTTTTCTTCATCGGCATATTGACGGGCGCGCTCGATGTGTCCATGAACGGGCAAGCGGTGTATGTGGAGCGCATGTTCGAAAAGCCGATTATGTCCTCTTTTCATGCGGTTTTTAGTATAGGAATGGCACTGGGCGCGGGTTCAGGTGCGTTGTTCGCTAAATTTCAAATTGGCTTATTCCCGCATTTTCTCACCGGAGCCATCCTTTGTTTATTGTTGGTGCTATGGGCAGCTTTCAATTTAGTGAATGAATCCATGAATGAGGCTGCCAATGCCGATGGCGGGAGTGGATTCCGCCTGCCGACCAAAGCGATTCTACCCCTTGGTATTATTGCATTTTGCGGTATGACCGGTGAAGGCTCCATGGCCGATTGGTCAGCTATCTACATGAATAAAGTAGTGGGCATGGACGAAGCGTTTTCAGCCTTGGCATTTGGTTCATTTTCAACAGCGATGACCATCGGGCGCATCTTTGGCGACTATTTTACGGCGCGTCTTGGCAGAGCCAATATGCTGTTGCTCGACACCTTTGCCGCTATTCTTGGGCTAAGTGGAATGCTGCTTTTCCCTAATCCTTACATCGTATTGATCGCGCTTTTCATTATTGGACTGGGGCTTGCTACGGTCGTTCCGATCATCTACTCTGCTGCCGGCAATACGCCAGGCGTGGCACCCAGTGTTGGCATAGCCATGGCAACTACCGTCGGTTACGCCGGTTTTTTTGTGGGTCCGCCCACGATAGGTTATCTCGCTGATGCTTTCTCCTTGAGAATTGGCTTAGTATTTAGTTTAATATTATTTATAGTAATGCTAATTTTGATAAGAAGAGTAAAAATTTGATTTTGTAGCCGCTACCTTATATTGTAATTTACAAATTTATATTAAATCAAATGCAAATATTATATTTACTAAAGGAAAATACGAACATAATATAATCATTTACTATTAAAAATAAATACTTCATTTACAATTTATTAAATCAGAATAAAACAAAAAAATGAGGTGTAACACGATACATTGTGTCACACCTCATAACGTTTTTATATCAATATGAATATTCTTATACAAAGCGCTCCAAATGATATTCTACCAAGGTGCGTAGCGTCACCAGAGCAAGATTTTCAGCGGCATCCGCTTTGAAGCCCTTATCCTGATAAAAATCTTCGAGCCGTACCTGCGATTGGTAAAAAGCCGCTTTGAATGCGGTAACAGCTTGCTTGTTGAGGGGATCCGTAGCGCCCCATTTGTCCAAACCCGCCAGCAATTTGGTTTTCCAAGCCTCTGTATCTTTGACGTCCGCAGCGCTGATGGCTTTGGGCGCGAAGTAAAGCATGGTGCGCAGGGCACCGGCTTCATTTAGCTCTTGTGCATTGATTTTTTTGCTCGAATTCAAATCCATTGCAATGGTATTCAGCAGTTTTACTTCGTCCCAATTCAAGAATTGATCACAAGCTTTGAGCGGATATTCCAGCGAGGCGGTGGTCACATAACGCTCAAACATCGCTTTCATTTCTTTAGGATGGCGCTGTCCGAGCCAACACGGGGCGCTCAGGTCATTATCGGGCAGGCTGTGTAAATAGTGTACGTGCAGCAGCAATTGGACCAAATCGGTGTAAGCATAGGTTGCCCGAAAGTCGAAAGGCACGGGTGTAGGCAATTTTTTACCTACAAATGCTTCTCTGATAGCCGTGTTCATCAAGTTATTTACTTCTGCACCCGGTCCATTTAGTAAAAAATTATAATAAGCCTGATAAGCTTTAGCAATCGGTGCTTTGGAGGTGCGAATCGTAGCAATCGCCGCCGCGTCATTGGGCAATTCATTCAGTGCATTTTGCAAAGCCGATGTAGCCGTTCCGGTTTTAGGCGTGTTATTTGCCAGCACTAAATATTTTTGTAATTCCCGACTATTTTTTAACATCCCATCGTAGGCAGCAGCAGTGCCATTGCCATAATAACCATCCAGACTGCCTTTGTAATAACCTTCGGCTTTTAATAATTTCTGTAAATCCAGCGCCGACGTACGTTTCACGTTGGAACGAATGCGTGGCGCAGCCGGTGCCGCTACCTTTTGGGCTGTTGGCGCTGGTGTG
>JBKBWT010000152.1:0-14405 GCA_046314415.1 Saprospiraceae bacterium | reverse complement strand
AAATGGAAAACCTTATTTGATACCCTTATTAATATTTTTTTGATAGAATGATATTTTTATAATTTTCACAGAAAATAAATTAGATTGAAAATCAATTACTTAGAATGACGCAAGTCTAATATTTATGCTAATCCTGAACATCAAAAGCTCATAGCTGATTTAAAACAGCAGTTGAAAGCTTTAGTCATGCAGTATAAAGATACGGAAAGTATAAAATGGACGGAATGAAGTTGTTATTTAGATGTTAGATGCCAGATACAAGATGCCAGACGCCAGATTCGTTTTAACAGTCTAACGCTGTTAGAAATGAAAAAGATCGCGTATTGACTGGGGCAGCAGGGGTCGCATTACCGACGACTGATAAATACCGAAAAAGTGTATATTTGACACCTGGGCTTATTGCGCCGAATCATCATTACATCCACCAAAAAAAACAAAGTATCCATGCAAGACGTATCTCGCCGTACTTTTCTGGAAAAACTGGGACTGGGAGTAGGCCTTAGCACTGCTGCTTTTGCGTTACCGTCCTTCCTGAGTAATGCTGCCAAAAAACCGCCCATTGCGGAAGGCGATAAACTCAATGTTGCGCTCGTTGGGCTGGGCAATTATTCCAATATTCTGGCGCGTGCGCTGGAAACTTCGCAGTATTGTCGCCTCGCGGGTATTGTAACGGGCACGCCCGCCAAAGCCGAGGACTGGAGTAAGAAATACAACATTCCGAAGAAGAATATTTACAATTATCAGAATTTTGATACGATTAAAGACAATAAAGATATTGACCTGGTGTACGTCGTATTGCCCAATTCGATGCACGCGGAGTTTACCATTCGGGCAGCTCGCGCCGGTAAGCATGTCATTTGTGAAAAACCGATGGCTGTTTCCGTTCAGGAGTGCGAGGAAATGATCAAAGCGTGTAAAGATGCGGGCGTGCAGCTCGCCATTGGCTACCGTTTGCATTATGAACCCTTCAATCTAGAAATCAAACGCCTGGGACAGGAAAAAGTATTTGGTCCGGTGCGCTTCATTGAGGCTGCCAATGGTTTCCGGGCAGGCAATGCGAATATGTGGCGACTCAAGAAGGAATTATCTGGCGGTGGTCCCTTGATGGATATGGGCGTTTACTGCTTGCAGGCGACGCGTTATGTGTTGGGTGAGGAACCTATCTCGGTCACTGCGCAGTTTGGTCCGGTCACGCGCAAAGAATTATTCAGCGAAGTGGAAGAATCGGTGCTGTGGCAACTCGAATTTCCGGGCGGAGCCATCGCCAGTTCGTTTACTTCTTATAATACCAATGTTGGACGCTTTTATGCGGCGGCGGAGAAAGGTTTCTTTGAATTGAATCCGGCTTACGGCTACGGACCTTTGAAAGGGCGCACCAGCAATGGTGAACTCAATCTGCCGATTGTCAATCACCAAACCGCGCAAATGGATGGCATTGGCAAAGTATTGCTCGACAAGCAAGCCTTACCCGATCATATCAGCGGCGCTGAGGGCTTGCGCGATGTACGCATCATGTTGGCAATTTATGAAGCGGCTCGTACCGGCAAGAAAATTGCTTTGTAAATAAATAGTTCTATTCTGCAAAAGGTCAGATAGCTTGTGGGCTATTTGACCTTTTTTTATTACCGCAACGTAAGTATTGGATTATAAAAGCATCCAATTGGGTTCTCCGATACTCGAATTGGATTATAAAAGCGTCAAATTGGGTTCTCCGATACTCGAATTGGATTATAAAAGAATCGAATTGGATACTCTGATACTCGAATTGGATTATAAAAGAGTCGAATTAGGTTCTCCGATACTCCAATTGGATTATAAAAGAATCAAATTGGGTTCTCCGATACTCCAATTGGATTATAAGAGAATCGAATCGAACCTGGCTGAAGACGTGGCAGTGGCATTACATTTTTAATATTAACTTGATTTATGGATAAAAACTAATAAACATTTCAAAATCAACGCGGTGCGACCTCTCCGAGGTCGGAATCCGTTGCGCTATTTTTTTTACTATAAACATTCGACTTCTACGAAGTCGCTTTAGAAGACCGCGAAGCGGTCAAACGTTTATAGAAAAGCCTCATGGTCTTTTATTTCGACCTCAGAGAGGTCGCACCAGTCGAGCCATAACTCACGCTAATATTGCAATCATTTACTTTGATGATATGATTCAACTCATAATCCAGGCGCGAAAATCCTTGGCGCGTTTTTGGCTCACGACCACGGGGGCTTTGTGCGGAGGTGTCAGGGTTACATTGATTTTGCCATATTCCGCATTCTGAAAAGCTTCGCAGGCGCGCCGATGTATCAATATCTGCCGATTGACGCGGAAAAATGTGTTGGTGGGTAAGTTGCGCTCCAAGGTATCAAGCGGGTACGACAATAGAAAGGCTTCATTGGCAAAGGTTTTGACATAGACGTAGCCATGTTCCAGGTACAGGTAGGCAATTTGCTCCAGCGGGAGGGGAATGTTTTTACGTCCTTTGTTTACGATGAGGGTTTCCCATTTGGCAGTCGCCTCCTCCGGGGCGGGAGGCGGGGAAAGGCTTACACTTGCCAGTGCCTGATTTTTCAAATGCAGGTAATAAATGTAATAATACAGGTTGATGATAAACAGGAGTAACATGACCACAGGCAATTCCGTATTCAGCCAGTCGGTTGCGAAGATATTTTCCTGCCAGATCAGTTTTTTTTGCAGCAAGGCATAGCCAAAGCCGAGTAAAGAGGGCAATAGTACGCCTAATAAGACTTGTAATACCAATCGGGGAATAGGTTGTTGCTCCCAGGAGTAACGCCGGTCGAGGAAGCGGATGACTTGTCGCAATATCTCCCACAATATAAAAACGCCAATGGAACCTACGAGCACATCTACATAAAAATAATAGTGCTGTAGCTGTTCAAAAATGGAGGTACGTCTGCCAATGGCATCTACAAAGTAGGCAATGAACAAACTGCCAAGTATTTGAGTCGTGCGATCGCGGTAAGTAAACGTCATAGCATCAGCAATGCTTTTTACAAAGGTAAATTCAGAGTAACATTCTACAACATTAGTTGCTTTTCAGGAGATGCTGCAAAATGCGTTATCCCCTACCGCTCGCCCGGCAAATTTAGTGCGTTGGATAAAGCGGTGCAAGCCGGTCAGAAACGCATGACGTGATCGGTGAGGCTTTCTTCGTTGACCAATTCCATTTTCTTTTTGAGCCGGAAACGGGAAGTTTTGACACTTTCTGCCGAAATACCCAACACATTGGCAATTTCCGGGGTGGAAAGATTCAAGCGAATCAAAGCGCTGAGGCGCAATTCCTGCGGGGTGAGGCTGGGATGCTTTTCCATCAAGCCTTCAAAGAAGCCAGGGTACACATTTTCAAAATAGAGCTTGAATTTTTCCCATTCATCATCTTTGCGAAAACTGTAATCAATCATGGCGATGAATTGGCGCAGCTCGGCTTTGTCTTTGCGGTCGCCGTGGCGCAGGGCTTTGTTCATTTCGAGTTGTAATTCCTTGAGCGATTCATTTTTCTGAATGAGGTGCAAGGTGTAAATCATCAGTTGCTTGTTTTTGTATTCAATCTGATCCTGCAACTGCTTCTCTTTCAGAATGCGATAGCGCTCATTCTGCTCAATGATTTGCTGATCCTGGCGTTTGATTTCTTCCGTACGCTGCGCAACGATTTCTTCCAATCTTTTCTTTTGCTGCAACAATTGCCAGTTATATACCCGCACCGCGATGGTTACCACCAGCATAAAAGTGAGCATAAACAACAGAATAGCCCACCATTGCTGATACCAGGCTCTTGCTATTACGAAACTGATCGCGCTGGGTTGGCTCCACAAAAAGCCCCCTTGTTGCTGCGCTCTTACTTGCAAGGTATATTTACCTGGTGGCAAAGCCGAAAGTAGCAGACTGGTTTGGCTACTGGGTACGCTCCATTCAGCAGTATCGGTGCCAATCAGGCGGGTTTGGTATTGCAATCGCTCCGCCGGAAAAGAAAGCGATAGGTAATTGAATTCGAGGTTGGTCTTAGCCGGAATTTTCAATAGTTGCTCGGCATCCAAAAGCTGCGCCACGCCATTCAGCCGAAAGGCAGTGAAGACTGGCACCGGCGTACGACTATCTTGTTGGCGATTGCGCTGAAAAATGGCTAAGCCCCGCGAAGTGCCCACCCAGAGATTATCATCAAAATCAAATAGTAAGCCTTTGTTAGTCAGAATGTTACTGGGCAAGCCACTGGATTGATCGTACAATAATACCGATGCTTCATCGTACGCAAGCAAGCCGCTGGTGGTGGACACCCACATGACACCATCTTCCGACAGGGCTACGGCTTTAATCGGCTCATCAATGGGTACTTTTTCCAAATTCAGGCGCTTGACCAGATTCTTGGATTTGTCCGTCCCACCAAATGCGTATTGCAGCAAACCATGCGAGGTAGCCAGCAAGAAGGAGCCATCTTTGGCGGTAGTAATGTCAGTTACTTGAAAGTTTTCTTTGATTTCAAAATCGAGAGGCAGACTCAAATCGTAAAAATCGTCTTTACTAGGAAAATAGCAATACAAATAATGATTGGGATCGCTGCCGCCCAGGAACAAAATACCCGAACTGGATTCATAAATCGTTTGGCTTTGCGCCGAGCCCTCATTCCGATAAGTGTGTATTTGCAGGTCTTTGTCCAAACGAATCAAGCCATAGCGCTTATTACCAATGATCCAGATATTACCTGTTTTATCTTTGATGATTTTGGAAATGGGATTGCTGCTGGGAATAATCTTTTCCACCCGATGCAGAGTCTGCTGCGGCAAATCATAATAGAACACGCTGCCGTCAAGCGTGCCAATCCAAAGTCGGGTCGTATCGCAATACAATGCCGTTGGTGCGAGACTTATGGGCAAAGTGGTATAGGTGACTTTAAGGTCTTCGTGGTTTCTTTTTAGAAGATAAAAATTCTGCCAACTCCCTACTACTACGGTGCTGTCGGGCAGTACGCCAATTGTTTCAATAGCCAGATCAGCTTGTAACAAGGGAATGGGTTTGAAAAAACCCGTCGTGAGCGATACTACATTTTCACTGCCGGCTACCCAAAGCCCGTTGTGTACATCATAAGCCAGGCTGAGAATATCATTAAATGGCAGGCTGGCGATTTTACTAAAAACCGGATTTTTTTGTACAATGGCTTTAAAAAGCCCGCCCGACCAGGTACCTGCATAAAATTCATTATCAATGGCAATGGCGCAGGAAATATTCGTTGGACCGGTGAGTTTTCGCCAGGATTTCACCTTTGGATATGCCAATTCCACTTCAAACAATCCATTTTGCGCGCCCACCCAGCAGGTATTACCATCAATTTTAATTACACTGCTCACGTTGGTAAGCGCTATATCCAGGGGGCATTCTACAAAAATGTCTTTTGCTTCATCAAAATAATACAATTCACCGTTAAAAGACATCACCCACAAGTGCCCTGCCGCGTCCTCCACAAACGAAAAACTGCGATAAATACTGTAAATACTTCCCGTATTCGTACCCTCGCGGAAGCGATATTTTTTGATTTTGCCATTTTCGAGGCGAGCGATGGACTGAATTTCACCAATCCACAGTCGTTGTTTTTTATCTTCGTATAAAGACTTGGGAAAGAACAACTTATCTTGCGAATCAACGGTAGCTCCAGCTATTAGCTTGCGAAAATACGTCGTATCCGGTCGGCTGATAATCTCTGTAACCCCATAATCGTGTACCACGAGCAGGGGTTTATTCCTACGCTTTAAAAAGCCTTTGGCAAAGCCACCCGGCAAAGCGTCTTTATAAAAACTGCGATTGCTCCCATCAAAGCGAATCAAGCCTTCATCGGTGGCTACCCACACAAAACCAATACTATCAGTGACAACTGCTTTGATTAATCCTTTGGAAAAGTCGCTGTAAAAATTGTATTTGCCTACTTGAAGCTGTTGGGCAGTAGCGAAGGGTAAAAACGTTAGAATCAGGATTGAGCCTAATAAATGACTGAGAATAAGCTTTTTAAAATATTTATTTTGTATGTAGCAATGCTGCTTTACAGCACCTGCGCCTGCATAAGGGGATGACTGAAGAACAGACGGGCGATTGCGTTTTTGCCCAAGCCAATCTAATGCACTAACCAATACCATACGTTTGCGAATGATCCCGTCACCAGTTGAAGGTATAATGCCAAACAGCATAAAAGCTGCCATTCAGCGTATTATAGGCTATCAATCTGGTTATTTAGGGTTAAATTAAGGGGAATGACCAGCGTCATTTCAACAAATATACTCAAATTTTTGCAGTCAGGTAAATGAATCTCCATTCGTTATAAGAACGTGAAAAAAGAAGCGAACGCTGCGAGCAGAAGTGTGTGGATAAAAAAGATCCCGATCGTTATGCCAACGACCGGGATTACTTTCATACTAATTCAATTATGAAAAAACTTAAAACGTTGTTAGTGCCTGATTTTAAAATATTGTGACTAAAACAACTTTTTATGAATAGAGTTTTAACAAGGAATTTGCTTTACCTTCTAAGGTCGTTTCGCCCATGAGATAGGCATCTACTGCTCGGGCGGCTTCGCGCCCCTCAGAAATTGCCCACACGACTAACGACTGACCCCGATGCATGTCACCGGCAACAAAAACTTTTTCAATATTGGTTTGGTAATTAAGGGATTTAACCGTACCGCGATCATTGAGAGATACGCCTAATTGATCCAACAATCCTTCATGCTGTGGATGCGCGTAACCAATAGCTATGAAAGCCAGATCACACGGAATTTCTTTAGTGGAGTCGGGTTGTTCTTGAAAGGTATATTTTCCGGTCTGATCTTTTTTCCAATCCAAAGTTACGATTTGTAGCGATTTTACCAAATTTTTTTTATCTCCATTGAAAGATTTTGTCAGAATTGCCCATTGGCGCTCACATCCTTCCTCATGTGAGGAGGATTCGGTGAATACTAAGGGGACGTTGGGCCACTGCGTCGGGTCGGGCTGAAATGGCGGCTGAGCGTGATATTGTAACTGTGTAATCGACGCCGCGCCCTGCCGGTTGGCGTTGCCGACACAATCCGAACCGGTATCGCCACCACCTATGACAACGACGTGCTTGCCCTTGGCATCAATCAAGTCATTTTCAGGAATCACATCGCCCGCCACGCGCCGGTTGCACTGCTCCAGATAGTCCATCGCGAAGTGAATGCCTTTTAAGTTTCTACCTGGAATGCTTAATTCGCGGGGTACAATAGAACCACCGGCTAATAAAACCGCATCAAATTCCCGCAAAACATTTTGCACATCAACATTTCCGCCTACTTCGGCTTTTGTTTTAAAGCGAATACCCTCGGCTTGCATAATGGCAATGCGTCTTTCCAGCACCCATTTCTCCAACTTAAAATCAGGAATACCGTAGCGCAACAGTCCACCGAGCCGATCGCTCTTTTCAAAAACCGTCACCGAATGACCTGCTTTGTTTAACTGCGCTGCTGCTGCCAAACCTGCTGGACCAGAGCCCACAATCGCCACTTTTTTGCCGGTACGCAGTGCCGGTGCTTGCGGACGCACATACCCCCGCTCGAATGCTACTTCTGCAATGGTTTTTTCAATATGCTCGATTGCCACTGGTGGCTGGTTGATGCCAAGCACGCAGGCAGACTCGCATGGTGCGGGACAAATACGCCCGGTAAACTCCGGGAAATTATTGGTACTACTTAGGATTTCGTAAGCGCTTAGCCAGTCTTCCGCATGTACTGCTTCATTGAATTCGGGAATAATATTACCCAGCGGGCAACCATTGTGACAAAATGGCACCCCACAATCCATGCAGCGCGTGGCTTGCTGCACGGTCTTCCGACTGCTGAAATCTTCGTAAATTTCCTTATAATCTTTGACGCGCTCTTGCGGCTTGCGCGATTTGGGCGTCTCTCTCTTATATTTTAAAAAACCTTTTGGATCCATGTTTTTGTTGTGTTCAAGTGTTCAGGTGTTAGGGTGTTCGTTAGGGTGAAGACAAGAACACAATAACACAAGAACACAATTTAAGAATGAGCAGCGACCGGTACTCCGGCAGGTTTTGTCAGCACTGCACTGCGACTTTGCAACACCGCTTTGTAATCGCGCGGCATCACTTTCACAAAGGAGTGCTTGGCTTCTTCCCAATTATTGAGTAAATGTAAAGCGAGCTTACTGCTTGTAAAGCGGAAATGATTGCGCACCAGGGTACGAAGTTCCTCAAAATCAGCTTCTTGCATAGGATCAAGATCAACCATTTCCCGGTTAACCCGCTTTTCAAATTTTCCGTTCACATTATAGATATAAGCGATACCACCGCTCATACCCGCTGCGAAATTCTTGCCGGTTTCGCCAAGTACGACCACTCTCCCGCCCGTCATGTACTCGCAGCCATGATCGCCAATGCCTTCAATGACTGCTGTAGCTCCTGAATTACGCACGGCAAAACGCTCGCCCGCCATACCGCTGATATACGCTTCGCCGGAAGTGGCGCCGTACAAAGCCACATTACCGATAATAATGTTAGTACTAACTTCAAATTTCGCGTCACGGTCAGGAACCACGATCAAACGTGCACCAGATAAGCCCTTGCCAAAGTAGTCATTCGCTTCGCCTTCGAGGGTAAACTGTAAGCCTCGTGCACCAAACGCACCAAAACTTTGACCCGCTGAACCGCGAAAATCAAATTGAATAGTACCATCCGGTAAGCCCTGCGCTTGATATTTTTTAGATATTTCATACGACAACATCGTACCAACCGCTCGATCCGTATTGCGAATATCAAACACGGAATGGATGCCTTGTCCTTGTTCCAAAGCAGGTTTGGCTGTCACAATCAAGCGCCGGTCTAATACATTATCAATGCCATGATCCTGCTCGATTTTTTTATACAAGCCAATAGACGGATCCGCCGGTTGTTTGTACAAAATCGGACTGAGATCCAAATGCCGGTATTTCCAATGCGGAATATGCGGCTTCAAACGCAGCATTTCTACTTTGCCCACCATTTCATTCACTGTGCGGAAGCCTAATTCTGCCATGATTTCCCGCAGATCTTGCGCCAGAAAATAGAAGAAATTGACTACAGCGTCCACCGTACCCGTAAAGCGTTTACGCAAATCGGGGTCTTGCGTAGCAATGCCAACCGGACATGTATTCAAATGACATTTGCGCATCATCACGCAGCCTTCTACAATAAGCGCCGCCGTAGCAATGCCCCATTCTTCCGCGCCGAGCATCGTAGCGATTGCCAAATCCCGACCGGTGCGCACCTGTCCGTCCACTTGCACGGTGACCCGATCCCGCAGTTTATTTTTGACGAGCGTTTGCTGCGTTTCCGCTAAGCCCAACTCCCAGGGCAAGCCCGCATGCCGAATCGAAGTCAATGGGGAAGCACCGGTTCCGCCGTCGTGCCCGGAGATCAAAATTGCATCTGCATGTGCCTTGGCAACACCCGAAGCAATGATGCCCACGCCTGCTTTGGAAACCAGCTTGACGCTCACACGCGCGTCGCGATTGGCATTTTTCAAATCAAAAATCAACTGCGCCAGGTCTTCTATCGAATAAATATCGTGGTGCGGTGGCGGCGAAATCAAACCCACCCCCGGCGTGGAATGTCGCACGCGCCCAATCCATTCATCTACTTTATGCCCCGGCAATTGCCCACCTTCACCCGGTTTGGCACCTTGCGCCATTTTAATTTGCAGCTCATCGGCATTCGCCAAATAATAACTCGTGACGCCAAAACGCCCCGAAGCCACTTGTTTGACCGCCGAGCGTTCCCAGTCGCCATTGGGTTTGCGTTCAAAACGCGATTCATCCTCACCACCTTCACCGCTGTTGCTCTTCGCGCCGATACGATTCATCGCAATTGCCAAAGTAGCGTGCGCTTCGTGTGAAATCGACCCAAAAGACATTGCACCCGTAGCAAAACGTTTCAGAATGCTTTCCACCGGCTCCACTTCATCGATTGGAATACGGTTGCCTTTGCGGAACGTCAGCAAACCACGCAGCGTCAGGGCTTGTTCATTCTGATCGTTGACCAGTTTGGCGTATTTACGATACGTTGTATAGTCATTTTTACGGGTAGAATATTGCAGTAAATGAATGGTTTGAGGATTGAACAAGTGCTCTTCACCCTGGTGCTTCCATTGGTAAATGCCGCCTACGTCCAGCTTGGTATGGGGAATTGGCTTACCTGGAAATGCCATTTCATGCCGGGCGATAACCTCTTGTGCAATTTCATCAAAACCAATGCCTTGTATGCGCGACACCGTACCGACAAAACATTTCTCAATCACCGACTGATGGATGCCCAGCACTTCAAAAATTTGCGCCCCCTGGTAGGATTGGAAAGTAGAAATGCCGATTTTCGACATAATTTTGAGCAAACCCTTCCCCAATGCCTTGTTGTACAGATCAATCAGCTTCTCGGTTTTCAGTTCCGATTCAAAGAATTTTTTCTCCTGCAAATCGGCAATCGTCGCGTAAGCCATGTATGGGTTGACTGCGCTCGCGCCATAACCCACCAGCGTTGCCACATGATGCGTTTCCCAAATGTCTCCGGCTTCCACGACCAAGGAAGTTGCCCCACGTAAGCCTACACTCACCAGATGATGGTGAACAGCGCCCACCGCCAGCAAAGACGAAATGGGCGCCAAATGAGCGTCGGCTAATCGATCTGATAAAATCAAGATGTTCACGCCATTGCGAATCAAATCTTCCGCAGTCGCACAAACCTGTTCAATCGCTGCCTTGAGCCGCCCTTTCTGTCCATCGGGTTTGAATAGCAAATCAATGGTACCGGATTTGAATAGCGGATGTTGAATCTCTTTTATTTTACGCAGTTCGCTGTTCGTAAGAATCGGACTTTGCAAATGAATAAAGCGCGTACGCTCCGGCGAATGGTCTAAAATATTGCCTGCACCGCCCAGCATCGCCATCAACGACATGACCGAACGCTCCCGAATCGGATCAATCGGTGGATTAGTCACTTGCGCAAACAATTGCTTGAAATAATTGGACAAATGCTGCGAACGCTGCGACAACACTGCCAAAGGCGTATCCGCGCCCATCGAACCGATTGGCTCTTCACCATTTTTCACCATCGGCGAAATAATCACTTTCAGATCTTCCCGCGTGAAGCCAAATAATTGCTGGCGTTGCAGCAACAACTGCTCGTCCATCACCTCCATGCGCTCATTCGTAGCGGGCAGATCCGACAGGAAAATCCGATCTTTATCGAGCCACTCTTTATACGGCATGCGTTTGCAAATGGCGGCTTTCAATTCATGGTCGGCTACCAGTCGCTTTTGTTCAAGGTCGGCAATCAAAATCTTACCCGGTTGCAAGCGCCCTTTCGCCAAAACTTTGCTCTGATCCACCTGTAAGGCACCGGCTTCCGAAGCTATAATCAAACGATTGTCTTCCATCAACACATACCGCGAAGGACGCAAACCATTGCGATCCAGCATGGCACCCGCGACAATGCCATCCGTAAAACAAATGGACGCCGGACCATCCCAGGGTTCCATTACAGTTTTATGATATTCGTAAAAAGCTTTTTTATCTTCATCCATCTGCTCGTCGTGCTCCCAGGCTTCAGGAATCATCATCATCAGCGCGTGCGCCAGCGAGAAACCATTGAGCACCAGGAATTCCAGCACATTGTCAAAATTACCCGAATCCGATAAGGCCGTGCCGCAAATGGGCTTCATGTGTTCCAACTCTTCCTCGGTGAAATAAGGTGAAGCCAGGTCTTGCTCCTTCGATTTCCACCAGTTCAAATTGCCGGTGATGGTATTGATTTCGCCGTTGTGCGCCAGGTAACGCAAGGGCTGCGCCAGTTTCCACTTGGGCGTCGTGTTCGTGCTAAAACGCGAATGAATCAGTGCTATCGCCGACGCAAAGGATTTGTCCCGCAAATCAGGGAAGTAGGAACGCACCTGAAATGTGGTCAGTTGCCCCTTGTAAACCAACGTTTTATACGAAAAGGAGGTGAAGTAAAAATCGTCTTTCCGCGTGGGGAAGTGATTCTGAATATGATGGGTTAAAAATTTGCGCAATACGTACAAACGCCGCTCCAGCACTTCCGGCTCCAATTTTTCTTTGGGCATTACGAATACCTGCTCGATCCAGGGTTCCACGGCTTTCGCCGAATCGCCCAGCCCGGTATTATTGGTGGGTACTTTGCGGTAGCCCAGCAAAGTAAAATTGAACTCATCAATGAGATCGTTCACAATCACCCGGCAATGCTCGCGGAAGCCCTCCTCCATCGGAAAAAAGAGCATTCCAACGCCATAAGTACCCGGTTCGGGCAGCACAAAACCCAATTTTTTGCACGCTTTCGCTAAAAATTCGTGGGGCATTTGTACCAAAATGCCTGCGCCATCGCCCGTATTGGGTTCGTAGCCACAGGCACCCCGATGTTCCATGTTTTCCAGCATTGTCAACGCATCTTGTACCAGTTGATGCGATTTATTGCCATTCAGGTCGGCGATCAAGCCGGTGCCACAACTGTCCTTTTCGAGCTGCGGCGTGTATAAGCCTCTTTGGTCACTTTCCATAGGCTGCGGATTTTAAGGTAAAGACTGTTAATAATGGATTATTTTACTTGTTTACCGATATTTTTTATTCAATAAACAATTGTCAATCAGCTAATTAAAAAAATTAATTAATAGAGTTTTTTGGAAATGAATATTCAGACATTCACAAATTTGGAGTTACTGTAGGTTAGGGATGTAGATTGTTTTCAGTTATACCGGGAAGTCAAAAATAAGCGGGTAAATGCAGTTATACAACTGCAACTCTTCTAAAAAGGCGGGTTTTTGCATGAAAATTTTATAAGAAATCCGATGTCCAGCTAACAAAAACGGTAAAATTTTAGGCATTTTTTACAAACCGTAAATTTCGCTAAATCATTATTTCCTTTTGTTGAATGTTTTTAATACCAAAATAAAATTGGCAAAAGAAAAGCTGCACCAAAAAATTCAAGAAAAGCCTTATAAGCTTTTGCACCATGCCAGCGCGGCAGCTCCGCTCAAATGCTCCGCTCTCTAAATGGCATCTCCTATCACCTTATCATCCGATCACCCCATCTCCCCCTTCCGTAATCTGCCGCAGGTGATGCTGCAAATGATTGACGTAATCCGCTGCCAGCCATTCCAGTGTATGCGGTTCTGCGCTGTACTTGCCCGTATCCACCATTTTGCCATAATTGTCAATCGCCATATGATCGAGTACCCAGGCAAGATGCAAATTCAATGCCGCCCAAAGGTTTACCAACTGTTTGACATCGTACTGCTGGTATTGGGCTAAGTCCACCCATTCATCCTGATGATACACGATATGCGGCGGTTCGGCGTAGTACTGCCCCCGGATGAAGCGCTGTAAATTATTCTGCGCGGAGTCGCACAGGTGACCAATGATTTCCTTCTTGCTCCAACGATCGGGTGCAGCTTTGTACGACAAATCTTCTTCGCTGTACAATAGAAAATGGACGGCATATTGCTCGATGAGGTCGCGCAGTTCAGTAGTCAGGTGTTGCATGGTTTGATTTTTTAGAAATCTAAAGTTAAATATCCAAAGTTTTTAAAAATTTTGATGTTAAATTAAAAATTTATTGCCCTTCACCTATTGCTTGATAACAAAAAAATGCGTAATATTATCCTGTTTTTCCTACCAAACAAAATTTCACAGACACAAGGCTGGTAAGGCATATCCTTTATTTAATTTTTCATAATTAAATTATCTTTCTATGCCGTTAAATGATCTTATCCAACTGCACTTCACGCCGGCAGAAATCGCCGCTGTGGACGCTGCGCTCACGCAGATCGAGAACATTCTGGCACCCAAGTGCCGCAATCTCACCCCGGAAGAACGGGTACAGTATGGCTCCATCAACGAGCAACACAAATTGCTGGTAAACAAGGTACGCGATTATCGGCTGACCCAGCCTAATATGAGCGCCCCGGATGTGAACTGGACCGAGTATGAGGCAGACTATCAGGATCGCTTCTTTCTCGATACCCGCAGTATGCGCATTCGTACCGTACTCGAAATGATGGAGGACACTAAGATTTTGCATGATTACGACAACTACCAGAATGCGTTGCTCGACCATCGCTACACGCGCTACAAAGCGGAAACCGAAGCCGGCGGCGGCTATTCGACCAAGTATCAGGAAATGAAGCAATTCTTCCCGAACTCGAATGGCGCGTAAAAAGAAGTAACAATTTTATGCCATTTTCTTAGCCTCCTACTCAAAATTTTGGGTCAGGAGGCTCAGTACAGTGACAAAAGTGCAAAATACTGTTTGAGCTGGCTGGATTTAGAGGTGTTGAGCAAAAGATGTTGTAAATGATCCAATCCATACTTGAAAAAAGAATATAATGGCACCTTGT
>JBKBWT010000151.1:0-14580 GCA_046314415.1 Saprospiraceae bacterium | reverse complement strand
TTTCGCTCCGCTCTTTCGACTTATGCGTACCTTGACGCTGATTAGCCAGGTACTGCTTTACCGACAGATAAATGGCGTGGTTATTCGGTTCAATACCGAAGATATTATCCGGCAATTCAACAGTTCTGCCGGTCTTTTCGCCCTGGATATTTAAAACGTCCACTGTCATGGTCTATCAATTTGAGCTGTCTTGCCAGCTTTTTTACGACTTAGGTTTCTTTTCCAAAATTACGGTGGAACCCTTATGACCAGGAATTGCACCTTTGATCAAAATCAAGTTGCGATCAGGTAAAATCTTTACTACTTCGAGGTTTCTGACTTTTACCCGAGAGCCACCGTCGCGACCAGCCATACGCAAACCCTTTACCACCTTGGAGGGGAAAGAAGATGCACCAACCGAACCGGGCGCACGCAAACGGTTGTGCTGACCGTGTGTCTGCATACCAACACCACTGAAACCATGGCGTTTTACAACCCCTTGAAAACCTTTACCTTTGGAAGTACCAACCGCATGAACGATGTCACCTTCCGCAAAAATTTCATCTACTTTTACAATGTCGCCCAGATTTTTCTGTATTGCGTCGAAATCTCTGAACTCCGCTACTTTCTTTTTGGCACCTGTGCCAGCCTTTTGAAAATGCCCTAGGAGAGGTTTGGGAGTATTTTTGGCTTTTGCCTCGCCGAATGCCAACTGCAGTGCCGAATAACCGTCGGTTTCTTCGTCCTTTACCTGCGTTACAACGCAGGGTCCTGCTTCAATGACAGTGCAAGCGACGTTACGACCTTTACTGTCGTAAATGCTGGTCATGCCAATTTTCGTTCCGATAAATCCGTTCATCCGTTTTATATTTTTAGATGATGAGAATCATGTTACAGTTGAGCGATTATTAGTGTGCAAGAGCTACAACCAATAACTGCCATTAAAGATTGACACTGATTCTCAATAACCTTTTCTTAAAATAGTGTCAGCTTCAGAAGAGCAGGCTAAGCGTTATCAACAAAGATATTAATATCAAATAGCCTATTTTCTTAAACCGACATTAGGTCAATTTCACCTGAATATCCACGCCACTCGGCAATTCCAGCTTCGATAGGGCATCTACCGTCTTCTGGGTGGGTGTGAAAATCTCAATGAGGCGCTTGTGGGTACGCAACTGGAACTGCTCCCGAGATTTTTTGTTGACGTGCGGAGAACGGAGCACCGTAAACACTTTCTTCTCAGTGGGCAGCGGAATCGGTCCAGCGACAACCGCACCGCTCGCGCGAACGGTCTTAACAATCTTTTCAGTGGACTTGTCCACCAAATTATGATCGTAAGAGCGGAGCTTGATTCTAATCTTCTGATTCATGCCTTTTTATTAAAATAAATATTCTTATTTGAGGTTTTTATTTGCCGTTCAAAGCATTGCAACTTTAAACGGCAAATGAAAAACAATCAATTTTAAACTTTTACTGCACCTTTTGCTTTCTCGATTACTTCGTTTGCAATATTAGCCGGTGCTGGCGAATAGTGTGAAAATTCCATGGAAGAACTTGCACGACCGGAAGTAATAGTACGCAATTGCGTCACATAACCGAACATTTCCGCCAGTGGCACTTCTGCTTGAATTGCAACTGCACCACCTGGGCGACCTTCCTGTCCTTTCGGCAAACCACGACGGCGGTTCAAGTCACCAATTACCGGACCAACATATTCTTCTGGTGTTACTACTTCCAGTTTCATGATTGGTTCCAGCAGTACTGGCGCTGCTTGCTTGGCAGCTACACGGAAGCCTTCCTTCGCGCACAATTCAAATGCAATCGGCTTAGAGTCCACCGCGTGCATCGAACCGTCGTAAACGCGTACTCTCATCGAATCGATACCAAAACCTGCCAGTACACCATTGCTCATCATTGCGGTGAAACCATCGGTGATCGGCTTCATGTAGTTCTTATCAATAGAACCGCCAACGATACCCCAGATGAATTGTAATTTCTTCTTGCCACTCTTGAAATCTTCGCTTTCCAGGAATTCTTCGTCAGCAGGACCCAGTTCGAATTCCATATCGGCGAATAAACCGGCACCACCTGTTTGCTTTTTCAAACGCTCACGGTGTGATACCGTTTTGGTCAATGCCTCTTTATAATTCACCTGTGGCGCACCCTGGTTACATTCTACGCCGAATTCACGACGCAGACGATCCACGATGATTTCCAAGTGTAACTCACCCATACCGGAGATAACGGTCTGGTTGGTATCTTCGTTATAACTTACTTTGAAAGTAGGATCCTCTTCTGCCAATTTAGCTAGACCGGTACCCAACTTATCCAAATCTTTCTGTGATTTTGGTTCGATCGCCAAGCTGATCACCGGCTCAGGGAATACCATACTTTCCAACACAATCGGGTGTGCCGGATCGCACAAGGTATCACCAGTACGGATGTCTTTGAAACCTACGGCAGCTGCGATGTCCCCTGCTTCAACACGCTCAATCGGGTTTTGCTTGTTCGCGTGCATTTGGTACAAGCGAGAAATACGCTCTTTGCTATCCGAACGGGTATTTTGTACGTAAGAACCTGCATCCAGACTACCCGAGTAAACACGGATAAAGCACAAGCGACCTACGAACGGATCAGTTGCAATTTTGAACGCCAACGCAGTAAACGGATCGTCCACCGTTGGGCGACGCGTTACTTCCTGGTCAGTCTTCGGATTGGTACCTTTTACTGCTTCGATATCAATCGGCGCAGGCAGGTAATAACAAACCGCATCCAAAGTTGCCTGAACACCTTTATTTTTGAAAGCCGAACCACAGAAAACCGGCGTAATTGCCATATCAATGGTTGCTTTACGAATAGCCGCACGAATTTCTTCTACTGTAATAGAATCAGGATCGTCAAAGAATTTTTCTAACAAAGCATCATCATAATCTGCCACTGCTTCGACCAGCTTTGCCCGATGCTCATCCACCTGCTCTTGCAGATCAGCCGGAATTGGAATCTCTTCATAGGTCATGCCCATGTCATTCTCATTCCAGATAATCGCTTTATTCAATACTAAATCAACTACACCTTTGAAGCTATCTTCTGCACCGATTGGCACTTGCATTGCCAATGCATTGGAACCTAACTTTACCTTCATGTCATTTACAACATTGAAGAAGTCAGCACCTACACGGTCCATTTTATTTACAAAAGCGATTCGCGGTACTTTGTAACCATCTGCCAAACGCCAGTTTGTTTCTGATTGGGGCTCTACTCCATCCACTGCGCTGAACAAGAAAACCAGCCCATCCAATACCCGCAACGAACGGTTTACTTCCACCGTAAAATCCACGTGACCCGGCGTATCGATGATATTGAAATCATAATTCTGTCCTTCTACCTGCCAGGCACACTTGGTAGCAGCTGAAGTAATGGTAATACCACGCTCCTGCTCCTGCTCCATCCAGTCCATCGTAGCGGCACCTTCATGTACCTCACCGATTTTGTGTGATACACCAGTGTAGTAAAGGATACGCTCAGTGGTAGTGGTTTTACCGGCATCAATATGCGCCGTAATCCCAATATTTCTAGTAAATTTTAAATCCTTAGCCATAGCTTAGCTTATCTAATGGTTTTAATTTTGACTTTGACGTTAGATTTCAGGTGTTTATATTCTGTTGTCTTCCTATACTGTATCGCCCTCGATCTATCGTCATCAGCACTTAAGCGCGGAAGTGTGCGAATGCACGGTTCGCTTCTGCCATTTTGTGCATATCCTCTTTCCGCTTCACAGCAGCACCTTCGCCCTTACTAGCTGCAATAATTTCTGCCGCCAGCTTATCTGCCATACCTTTGCCGCTGCGGGCACGAGCAAAACGAACCAACCACTTCATGCCAATGGAAACTTTGCGCTTAGCACGAATTTCCGTCGGAATCTGGAAAGTAGCACCTCCAATACGGCGACTACGCACTTCAACTTGCGGCATCACATTATTGAGAGCCTTTTTCCACAAGGCGTGCTCATCCTGCTTCGTACGATCCTTTACCAGATCCATTGCCTCGTAGAAGATATGAAAAGCCGTACTTTTCTTACCTTCCCACATCATATTATTGACGAACTGCGTCACCATCGGATCATTGTAACGTGGGTCTGGCAGTATAATTCGTAATTTTGGTTTTCTTTTTCTCATTGTTAATTAGAGGTTTCCAGATTGTGAAACATAATTTAGACCTTGAGATACGGAAGATTGTATTCCGATCTCAATTTTGCGAATTTAAGACTTCGGACGCTTCGTACCGTAACGCGAGCGGCTCTTCTTGCGATTGTTTACACCCTGTGTATCCAATGCCCCACGCACAATGGTGTAACGTACCCCCGGTAAATCTTTTACACGACCACCACGTACCAACACAATAGAGTGCTCTTGCAAGTTGTGCCCTTCGCCCGGAATATAAGCAATTACCTCAATTTGATTCGTCAAACGTACTTTTGCCACTTTGCGCAATGCAGAGTTCGGCTTCTTCGGCGTCGTGGTGTAAACACGCGTACACACCCCACGCTTTTGCGGGCATGCATCCAACGCACGAGACTTACTCTTGGTCTCTACCTTTTCTCTTCCCTTGCGCACCAACTGATTAATAGTAGGCATATTCGATCTTGATTAAACTTTTTCGTATTTCAGCACAATAAAAAATCTGCCTTTTTCAAAAGCGATTGCAAAGGTATGGCTTTTTTATACAATTACAAAAGTGTTTTTGAAAAAATATTTTTGTTTTTTTGCTGTGGCTAGTTGAAATACGGTGAGGATTGAGTAAAAACCTCTAAACTCCTTATCAACACAATTAGTTCCTGAACAAAAATAAAATTGGCATGCCTATGCTTTCAGATCAATATCCACTCGGCTACGAAGAAGTTTTCACGGTGCGTACCTACGAAATTGACAATCGGAAAAAAGCCACGCCCGCTGCGCTGGTGCGCCTGATGCAGGAGGCTGCCATGCAAAATGTAATCCAAATCAAGCTATCCGTTTGGGATTTGGAACCGCACCAGATTTCCTGGGTATTGACGCGGCTGAATCTTCACATTCATCGCTTGCCGGATTTAAACGAGCGCATTCGCATTCTGACCTATCCCCGAGGATTTGAAAAATTCTTTACCCACCGGGATTACCGTATTTTTGACGCTGACAATCAATTGATTGCACACTCTTCCTCTACCTGGCTACTCATGGATACACAAAATCGAAAAATGGCACGCATGCCTGAATTTATTCTGGCTTTTAATGCCCGCATGCCCAGAGCAGAAGATTGTCTGCCGATTCCCAGCGATAAACGCCCCAAATTTGAACGCACCGACCGGCACAAGCAATATGAAGTCAACTGGCACGACCTGGATTTCAATATGCACCTCAACAACACCTTATATATACAATGGATGCTGGAAACGGTAGAAGATCATATTTTAGAAAAGGGCTATTTGAAAGAATTGGATATTGTGTTTAGAATGGAAGCATTATGGAAAGAATCAATCCAATCAGAATTACAAAGAATTGATAATCAAAATTTTCTGCATCGATTACTTAGAAAAAACGATGGAAAAGAACTGGCGGCGATGCAAACCCGCTGGGTATTCCCTTCCAGTCCAGGCATTTTTACCTCCTAAAGGCATAGTGAGCTTTTTATTACAGGTTTAAATATTTATAATCCACTGTTTACAAAATTATTAGCTACAATTACCTTCGCTTACTCCATCCCAAAGCGGATCGTCTTTTGACACAAGGAAGGTTGCGGAAAGCAGTACTCAAAATTGAATTCGCAATATAATTAAGCAAGTTTTAACAACGGCATTTTTATTTTAAGTAACTCAATTAGAAAATTTTATACATAATAAATAATAATTACGTTAATTCCTTTACTTAATGAGTCTTTCCTCCCCACCATACACATTCCCCCGTTCCCCTCTCAAAAATCCCACCAAGGTCATTCCATGCTCGGCTGCCAGTTCTACTGCCAAACTCGACGCGGCTCCCACTGCTGCCAATATCGGCACACCGGCGATCAGCGATTTTTGTACCAATTCAAATCCAATACGACCGCTCACCATTATAATAGATTGATATAAAGGCACTTGTCCAGTTTTTAAGGCAGCGCCGATCAATTTGTCCAGCGCATTGTGCCGCCCCACATCCTCGCGCAGTAATTGTAAATTGCCATTCAAATCGAATAAAGCTGCCGCGTGAATGCCCCCGGTTTGAGCGAATAAAGTCTGTTGCTGATTGAGTTTTTGCGGAAGCGAAAAAAGCAGTTCAGTAGCAATTTTAGGCTCATTTTTAGGCAAAATGTAATGACAGGTAGTTTGTACCATTTCAATGGAAGCCTTGCCGCAGATGCCGCAACTGGAACTGGTATAAAAATGGCGATTTAGTTTTGCCGGATCAAATTGAACATCGGGATGTAAATCAACCAGCAGGCTGTTTTCCTGGGCAGACTCGTCCAGTTGTTCTGCCACATAACGAATACTAATTATATCTTTTACATTAGTAATGAGTCCTTCGGTAAATAAAAATCCTAGCGCCAGGTCAAAATCATTGCCGGGTGTACGCATGGTCACCGCCAGACTCTGGTGTTGCCGGGCTGCCCCTTTGCCATAGGCAAGCTGAATTTCGAGGGGTTCTTCCACTGCCAACACATCATATGCTTCTATCAATTCATGTTTTTTTAATTTGACAATCTGCTTTTTATAAATACCTTTTTTCATACAAGTGAATAATTATCTGCCAATATTTAAAACAGTAATATACAACGATTCATCTGATTGAAAATAAAAATCGGATACCGGCAGAACCAATATCCGATGATTTACTAATGACATCATTACTTAAAAGCAATTATTTAACAATCAACTTTTCGGTCTGCTGGGTTTTGCCTTGCACCACTCGTACCAGATAGACACCCGGCGCTAAGTTATTCAGTTCCAATGGATAAGCTTGTTCCATTTCTTGGGCCTGCCCTTGGAAAGATTGTACAACGCGCCCGTGTAAATCCAACACTTCCGCCAGGAAACGCTCATTGGGCAGCAGGAAACTCGCTTTCAGTTGCACTTCCTGGTGTACCGGATTAGGATATAATGTAATGCCGGATTTATTTAGTGTGGTATTAATATCAACCAAGTTATTATTTACATTATTATAATCATTATTATGATCGTCTGCCAGCCCACTGTTGGAAATAACGCTGAAATTAACGGTATAAGCCGGATACGCAGTGCCGCCGCCGCTGCGCTCGGTGTAAGCCGTAGCGCGGAGTTGATGGTTGCCTACATTAAAAGTGCCGGGCTGATAATCGCCATTATTATCCCCAAATAAAGTATAAAGTCCCACCGTTTCTACTTGCCGACGGGTTGTAGCGCCGCTTAATTCAAATACAACACTGCCTACCGACGCCGGATTGGTATTCGCCCGAACATTAATGTCGGAGGGTAATTCGGATAAATCCAGCACCGTACCTTCGGTAATTTCCAAAATATCTGCGTGTGTGGTGGCATCCACCAACGTAAATCGCACCACCCCATCCGCATCAGGAACGGGTGCCAGCGAATCGCAGTTGATCGCCGCCACTCCCCTTCCCATCGGGACAGTATCTTGGGTGCTCAGCACAATTTTATCCAAGCCGGTTCCATTTTCGCGATAGCTGAATTCAATTACATTATTCCCGGAGTTCAGATTAAAGGCGCCACCGGGCAATTTTTTCCAGGCAAATGCCGCGCCGGTTTGCGTGCCTTCCGACCACTCGATCCAGGAGCCACCATTGATACGTACCCAGAAGGAATCATCAAAGGCATTGGGTGCCTTCAACCGCGCAAACAAATGATATTCAGCCGCTTGTGCTATATTTACATTAAAAATAATCTTATTGTCTGCCAAATCTGTCGGTGGCAAATGCAAGGAATTGAAACGTTTACCCAATACATATACATATTGTAAATTAGAAGCAAGTAAATCATTGCGCGTCAACCAATTCGCCCCTATTTCAGCGCATTCGGCTTCCAGCCAGTAACTGGTATCCACCGCTACGGTATCCACTCGACCTTCACCTTTATTAAATTTTATATCCGTTTTTAGCGCGGTAAGGCTAAGCAGAAAATCATTCAAAAGGGAAAGTGCATCCTGCGGTTTGTCAATGCCATCCTGAACCAGTGGGGTCGAAGCATGGCTGATCATAGTCCAATTAGCAACGGTAAGATTTTTTTCTTGTGCAGAAACCTGGTAAAATGCGCTGACAAAAAGCAGATTACATAAAATCAATTTACATAATACAGACTCTAAGCGCAACTGGTTTGGCGTAAGTTGTTGAAACATAAGCATATTCCGATTTTTTGGAGTAAGAAAAAATTATCGTAGATGTAAAGTATTGACAGGTAAGTAGGTTCAGGGATTTGGGCATTAATATTTAACTTTTTTTATCGATATATAACTTCATCGCATATAATCAAAAATACATATAATAGTAGCCCCTTTTATTATACATTTTTTCTAAGAAAATGAATAGGGATTGTATCAAATCATCATGATACAACCCCTATATAATATTAAAATAATTTTTTATCGCATAATGCGAATACCGCCGCCCATGGGTCCGCGACCGCCCAGCGGCGTCAGAGAGTACGTAAAGCTCATCATAAAATACTGCCCCAGTGAATAAATCCGCTCTTCGCGCAGGAAGTTCACGTCGGCGCTGCGATTGATACCAATGTTGCGATTGAGAATATCATTAGCCGCCAGCTTGATCTCGCCGCGCTTCAGCATCACAAATTTAGAAACCGACGCATTCCAGATCGGTACTTCCTGGTCGGTACCGTTCCCATTAATACTATTATATATTTGATAATTCAATGTAGAGGCGAGTACAAAGCCGCCCGGCAGATTCAAATTCAATTCTGTACCATAGGTTTGATTCAAAAAGTCCTGATTTAGCGACTGTTGCAAAGAATAATGCGTTTGATTATAACTCAAATTCGCCGTTACCATCCATTCCAATAATTCTTTATACCGGAAAGTCAAGCGCGCGCCGGTATTGGCAATCAACCGTTCGGTTTGGTTTTCTACATCATTTATAAGGTTAAAACCACGCATCCATATCGTATTGGTATTCAGGTTCATAGATAAATAAGGGCGCTTAATAGGAAAACCAAAATTCAAAAATCCATTTACCTGATAATCATTATCTACGTTAATCGGCTGCGTCGTACGGGCAAAATTATTATCAACGGTTTGCGCATTTTGAATGCGATTTTGCGTGTATGTAAAGTTAATATTTGCAAAGAAATTGCGGAAGGTACCGGGATTAAACGTCGCATAATTGGCACTCAGGCGGTGCGCATATTCCGGGCGCAGACTGGGATTCCCCACGTAAATATTGAGCGGATCGGTATTGTCAATCACCGGCGACAACTGATCGATGCTCGGCTCATTGACATTGGTTTCATAATCAAAACGAATATTTTTAGTGGAGGTAAATTCTTTATTAAAACGAATATTCGGTAATATATTGGTAAAAGAACGGCGAATATTTACATCTTGTAATAATAATTGACCATCAATTTCGGTCTGTTGTAATTGTAAGCCGACATTAAAATTCCAGTCGGTTTTATTAATCTTAAAATTCGTACCGCCGCGATGGTACGTGTACATATTATCAAATTTATTACTCAAATTATTATTAAAAAAGCGCTCGCCATTATTAATATCATATACTTCGCGGTTCTGATCATTGTTATTTTGATTGAATGCGTAATTGAATTCCAGGTACTTACGCTTGCCCAGCGGTTCGGTGTACGAGGCATTCGCGCCATAATTAAAGGTATTATTATCTTGTAAATTGGTTTGCATAATAGAATCTATGCGCGGCGTGGCACCGGTAAAGAAACGGTTTACCGCCTCCAGTTCGCCGTTGCGCTCACTGTCATTTAGTCCCAATGTAAAGGTAGTGCTTAAAGTACGTCCTTTTTTATTAAAACGATGCCGCCAGATTAATTCACTGTTCAAATTGGTGCCGGTACCCTCCGAAATATTGCGATTGGTGCTTTCATTTTGCACATCATTACTGCCATTGAGCGCCTGACTAAAGGTATTGGAATTGCGGTCGCTTTCGCTATAACCCAAGCGGGTCGTGAGTTTCAATGAATTCAGGGAGTCAATTTTATGATCCAAGGTAACATTCAAGCGATGCGAAGTATTCAAATTGGTGCCCGCGGAATTTCGATTTTCGGTGAAAGTGCCATTCGCCAGAAAGTTTTGCGTAATACGGTCGCTTTCTACAAAACGGTCGGCATTATTAAAGAAATAGCTGCCCGTTACTTCGGTTTTTTTATTATTAAAAGTGTTGCTAAAATTCAGACCGCCTGCCCAGGTGGTGGTAAAACCGGTATTGTTATTGCCAAAATCCAGGGGCAGATCATTATTATCCCCATTGAATGTAATGCGTACGGCACCGCCTCTCCCCATGTTGCGCGCCATACCGGTGAAACTCATGTAATCCTGCACGGAAAAGCCCTGACGGTTGACATTATTTCCCATCGCAACGATGGACAATTGCTCCTCTTCCCGGAAACGGTTGAGACTCAGCCTGCCTTCATAGCGTTCATCGGTGCCGTAGCCGGCGCTGGCGCTGCCAAACAAGCCTTTTTTATGGTCTTTTTTCAAGGTGAGATTCAAGGTTTTCTCGCGCACCCCATCGTCAATGCCCGAAAAGGTTGCCTGATCCGATTTCCGATCAAATACCTGCACTTTATCGATTGCTTTAGCCGGTAAGTTTTTCAAGGCAATTTTGGGGTCGTTGCCAAAAAATTCCTTGCCATCCACGAAAATACGCTGCACGTTTTGTCCTTGCGCCGTCACATTGCCGTCGCTGCCGACATCCACACCCGGCAATTTTCTGAGCAGGGCTTCCACGTCGTCATTCTCCTGGGTTTTAAAGGCTTGTGCATTGAATTCTATCGTATCTTTTTTGATTTGCACCGGAATATGCTCGGCTTTCACCACCGCCTCATTCAGCGTCAGGCTCACTTGTTGCAAGCGAATCGTACCTACATTGTAAGGATTTTCGGCTACGCTGGCAAGAATTTGCTGATCGTATGTTTGATAACCTACATACGTAATCCGCAATAAATAAGCATCTTTGTTGCTAATACTTTTAATCTCGAAAAAACCTTTCTCGTCGGAACGTCCAAAGTTAACCAGCGAGGAATCTTTCGCGCTCAGCAGCATGATGGTGGCGGCTTCCAGCGGTAGCGAGCTATCGTCGGCTACCAGGGTGCCAACCAGATCGTAGCGTTGCGCCTGCAAAGCAACCGAGGTAAGCAGAAAAAATAGTAATAATCGAGTGACCTTTTTCATAACTGTACTTTCGTTTTGATTTTCCAGCTTCAAAAATAGGTCACTCGGCTCGGGAAGCAGGTTAATGGCTATTGAAATAAGGTTAAAAAATGTTAATGCGTCAATCGTTTACTTAAATAATTTTTGTTATAATATTTTTACAACCTTAATGCCTAGCCTCGTTAACAGCAGAGTAATTTAAAACATTTAGAATTTAATATCACATATAATATTATTGCAAAATAATCTAATTATCAATACTTTTAAATAAAATTTTGATAAATCACTAGTTCGTTCAATATTTGGACTAAAGTCCCTGACTGACTGATAATCAATTACCACGCGTTTAAACGCGTGGTAAATAAACTACCTGATTCATAAGGCTTTAGCCAAATTTTGATAGCTTATTGATAAAATTTCTGGATTAAAGCCCGAATGGCTTCCAACTGAGTATTCCCATATACCAGATTAAGATAGGGCAAGGCATGATCGAGTAAAAATTGTTCGGCAGGCATTTTTTTCACTGAATCATATAAATTTCTCAACTCTGCTTCAATAGACTGATTATCAACAAATTGAACTTTAAACATTCCAATACGCTGTCTTTCCTTGCTATCGCCATTGACGTATAATAATTCTGACTGTTGAATTGAGATTTCGGTAAATATTTTATCCTGTAATTGTAAGATTGCCGGAGAAATTTCAAAGGTCTGATCGGCATGCGGCAATATTTTTTCGATCCACCCGTCCGCTAAATGATGTCGAATAATGAAGTAATGATTGCTGTCCAGCGGAAAGTTTTGTTCGGCGACTTTGAATTTTGCCGGTGCAACAAAAAAGAGTCGGTCGCGGAAGAAATTCATCAGATCATATTGATCCTCAAATGCTTTAGCCTCCGAAGGCTTATAATTACGGGTGACGGCGCCATGATATTCATTGGGCGGCAGCAGGGCGTCTTTTAGTGCCAGGATAAACTCGCCTTTGGTTTTCTTTTGATCTTTTATGCCTAACACGAAATAGCCTTTACCCGGCGACATCACGTACACAAAAGCATCGGCTGAGCTAAAGCGCAGCTTGACATTTTCACTTAATTTGTCCTTTTTTTGGAGGAGTTTTTCATCGGCATAAACGGATTCCTTTACATTAATCACAACATATTGAGCTTGTAATAAAACAGACGAACATACGTAAAACAGAACGAAAGCTAGTGTTCTCATGATGTTTAATTTAAATTGAATTGGTTGCAGCTTCTTCTACAGCGGCAGTTTTTGGTTGATGTAAACTTACTTTATTCCATAGAAAATCAATTACCTTTAGGTATAAAAGAAAGATTAAAATATTAATATGAATGTTAAATAAAAAATAGGACAATAGCGTAACCAGCATCAGCAAAGCCAGCTCATCCAGTGAATTTAAAATCAATTGCCCCAATTTAGAGCGGAATAAACCCAGGAGCCAACGCGGTTTTTCCACTTTGATATCCGAAAAAATTCGCTGACTTATAAAGGTGAACGCCAGCAACATAAAGCAAATCCAACCCACTGAAATAAGATTTTGTTTGGATACCAAGGTCAAGTAAGCATTGTAAATCAAGAGTAAACCCGGCATTTTGCCAAATGGCGTAGCATGTACATCGTCTTTAAAATCGCCGATTAAAATGATTTTACCGGCAAAAAGCGCTTGAAAATCCTGCTCATCCCAGATATCACGCATTTCCAGCAGCGTCCCCATTTGATAGATCGCAAAATTAGCCTCATTGAGACTTGTTCCATCGTGAAAATCCGATTTACGTACCTTAAAATCCACAATCGGCGCCGGCAGGCTCAAATGTCCATTGAATCGGTATAAAGCGCCTTTTTTCTGAAATTTTACTTCATTCAAATGTTCGTACATCACCAAAGGCACCGTTTTCAGGGAATCCCGGAGTACTAATGGAAACTTCAAAAAAATGTTTTGGGTCGCATTATAGGTTGCAGGTGCATAATGTATCGGTATCACCGGGCGAATATAAGCGCCGTCCTTAGGCAAATGACTTACGCCCAGCAGTTTTTTGTCTAATTTGGCAAATTCGCGCGCCAGCAGCGTATCATACGGCGTCGTATCTTCAAAAAGTACATCACAAAGTACAAAACGCACCTGAGCATTATAGCGATTCAGCAGCGCAAAAAACTCGGCTAACTGCTGGCGGTCGGTAATCACCTTGCGATGATAGGGGCTGATCTCCTCAAATTCATTTTTTGTATCAATCGTCGTTTTATTCTGGGATACATTGACAAAAAGTACTTCTTTCGGCGAGGGTTTAGGATCAAAACCAAACAGCGACTTTTTAGTCAAGGACGACCACTTAATAAGAAAAGCTTCATCACCAAAGGTATAAGGCAGGCTCAGCCAGTAAAATGCCAGGCAAAGCATCAGCATACTATTGCCAAAACTCAGCAGCCAAATTTTCGATCCTTTCCGTTTTGTCGCCATCCTAAGTAAAGTTACAAATATTGCTATTAATTTTTTCTATCCCGTATAAAATTATACTTACAAAACGGCACACGCTATTTTGCTCGGCAAAAATGGAAAAAAACACGACTGAAACTTAGAAATATAACATCGAGTAGATTTTATGATGTAAAACTATTGTTACGAGCACGAAATTACATTGTTTGGTGATTAATCGAATTCTCCACAATTTTTATCGCTAAATTAGGCGTTTAGACGAGAAAATTTTGTTTAAATTTCGCAGCAGTATAAATTTGTAGTATAATCAAAATTAAAATCAGCTGAATTATAAAGTACTTTTACAAGGTATATCATAATACACCGATTTTAATATAAAACCTGCAATTATAAGCAAAACACTTCTACTCAACTAATTACACTTATCAATTTACACCATATTATATTTAAGCAGCCAGCTTACCATGCATACCTTTATATGCCAATGAAAACAAATATTATATCCGAAGCATAAAATTAATTATACTGCTTTTAGCTGCTTTATCACCTGACCAGTTATGGCTATTGAATGCCATATAACAAAAGTGAAGTTAGCATTCTACCCTCTTTCCTTCAAAGCACGGAGTAAAAGAGTATTATATATTTACTTTTGTTATAAAGCATAAAATATACTTATAAATATTATTAGAGTTGCGTCCATGTAAATAGTTGAAAATCAAAGTTGATTAAATTTGGGGTTAAAAAAGGAGCATGAGCCTAAATTATAAAGCTATAAAAGAGGATCGACAATGGCGAG
>JBKBWT010000150.1:0-14628 GCA_046314415.1 Saprospiraceae bacterium | reverse complement strand
AACACATACGCTTTCGCTAAAGCGGCTGATGGATAATTCCCTTTGGTTTCCAATAAATTATACAAATACAAAATCTGCTGCCACGGCGTTTCCGCATAGGTTTTCGCAGTGGTATGCAAAAAGGCAATCGCTGCTTCAATCTGAAAGCGCGACGGCGCTGGCGGATTGATAGAAAATGAACGATTCAAATAATGTGCGCCTACCAACATCATCTGCCGGTTCCAGCGCGACCGCTCCTGCTCTTGCAAGGACAACAATGCACCGTCGTTGGAAAACCTTGCCTCCAGCCGGGACAAATGTAATAAAATCAACGACAGCAACGCATTGCAATCGGTTTTACACGCAGGCGCTAAGTTTGCCATCAGTTTTGCCAGGTACAATGCCTCATAACACAGGTCTTTGCGGATCAAATAATCGGTATGTTGATCAAAATAGCCGAGATTAAAGATGAGGTAAATCGCGTGCAGCACCGTCTGCGTGCGGTGTTCATTCACCAGGATGTAAGGGTCGAGGAAAGGGGTTTTGTCTTCCCGCAATTGCTGACGGGCACGCACCAGCATTTTGGCGGTAGCATCTTCATTTAGGTACAAAGCGGCAGCCACCTCCGTAACGGTAAAGCCTGCCAGGGTTTTTAAAATCAATGCAATCTGCGCCTTTTCACTTAAATCATTGCCGGTGCAAAGATACAAAGCGCCTAATAGGTTGTCTTGTAACACCTTGGGTTGAAACCAATGCTCGCTTGGCGGCAATTCCTGTGGATTATTGGTTGACAGCCAAATATTGCTTGTAGCATAACGATTTTCCTTTTGTAAGCGCTTCAAAGCGTTGTTGTGCACGACCGTGTACAGCCAGGCTTGCGGATGATCGGGTATGCCCTTGGTTTCCCAATGTTCTAACGCCTTAATAAAAGCTTCCTGCACTGCGTCTTCTGCGAGTTCCAACTGGTCTTTGCCAAATTGACGGACCAAAGTAGCGACCAGCCGACCGTATTCGCTACGGTACAACTGGTCAACGAGTCGGGTGATGACTACATTCATGCACCAGGCAATTTCATCAACGGACGTATTTCCAAGGCATCGCCTCGAAAAAGCGTAGGAAAAGTAGAAGCGATTTGTACTGCTTCATCCATATCCTGGGCTTGCAGGAGCAAATAGCCGCTCACCCCTTCTTTGAGTTCCAGGTAAGGTCCATCGGTAATGGTGTTAGCGCGTACGGTTTTACCGAGTGAATGCAGGGGATGCCCACCTAGGAACTGTCCCTTTTGTGCCAATTGTCCGATCCAGTCCGTCACCAGTTGAATATCGGCTTCCATTTGTTCCGGGCTTAGTTGCGCCAGTTTTTCCAGGTCTTCGCGAATGAGAATCATAAATTCTTGCATGGTCATTGTCTGTTTTTGTTTGCTATAATGATCCCCTCATCAGCAAAAGGAGGACACTGCCGGTACAATTTTTTTTAAAACACCTCCGCACAAGTGTTTTTTTGCTGACCGCGCTTGCTGTAAGCCGCTTTTTCCCTCAGTCGCTCAGTCTCTCAGTCTCTAAGTCTCTCGGTCTCTCCGTCCCTCCCTCTTTCGCTCAATAATTCACCTTCACGTCCTTAATTTTCCTCGGCAGCCACACCTGCATCGAATGCTGACCACGATTTGCCCAGGTGTAGTAAGGAATGGCGGTTATTTGCTTTGGTTCGGTTTTTACCTGCAAACCATTGTCGGAAATGGTGACGACGGGCACCGTTGCCTGGATGGCGATGACGGGTTCCTGGAGCACCTTGTAATGAGTGGTAGCAAGGTTTACCTGTTCCGGGAGCAGGATGTTCCAAGCCTGCCCATTGTTATCCGCACCTTCGACACAATAGACCAGCGGACCGCGTTGCAGGGCGACCCGGTCGTTGTTAAACTTCAGATCGGCGCGGGCTTGAATGGTTCGCACTTCCATTGGCAAAATAAATTCTACCACATCGCCTTTTTTCCACTCACGGTCAATTACGGCGTAACCTTTACTTTCCGGGTAAATGGCATCTTTGCCGTTGATACGAATCACCGTTTTTGCACTGCTGTTATTGACAAATTCATACAAATCACCCGGTACTGCCTCTCCCCTCGCCCAGCCTGGAATGCGCAGGTACATCGCAAATTTAGCTTTAGACTTTGGTTCTACTTTGATACTAACCTTGCCATCCCAGGGATAATTGGTTTCCATTTGCACCGCAACGTCCGTTTTGCCCATTTTAACCATTGTATTGCTACCCACAAAAAGATTGATCCACAGGCTATTATCCGATTTGCCATAAATATAATCGCCAACCGAGGAAACGAGCCGCGCAATGTTCGAAGGGCAACACGCGGTGCCAAACCACTCGCGCCGGAAATGCTGCCCTTTGGACGCCAGCGGATTGCCGTAGAAAAAGCGGTCGCCACTGAGCGACAAACCATCCAAAGCGCCATTGTACAAACTGCGTTCCAGCACATCTATAAATTTAGCATCGCCGGTCAGCGCGTTCATGCGTTGATTCCAAAAGACCATGCCCACCGAGGCGCAGGTTTCACAGTAGGCTTCCTCATTCGGCAGATCATAATCCACGCTAAAACCTTCATTACGACCGGAAGAACCGATACCCCCCGTGATGTATAAATTGCGATAGACGACATCCTCCCACACGGTTTGCATCGCATTCATATAACCCGCGTCACCCGTGACCGCCGCCACGTCCGCCGCACCCGTGTACAGGTACATAGCGCGCACGGCATGACCCGTAATTTCTTTTTGCTCCTTCACCGGCACCTCATCCTGGCAGTATTTGGGGTCTTTCCACTGATCCCAGATCACGCCCTTCCCATAGCCGCGCCCCCGTTGATCAAGGAACCAATCGGACAGCTTCAGGTAGCGCTCATTTTGCGTCAGGTGGTAGAGTTTCATCAAAGCCAGCTCGATTTCCTGGTGCCCGCTCACCCAGGGGCGATTTTGCAAACGAAAAGTAGAATCAATATGATCGGCAAAGCGGATGGCAACGTCCAGCAACTTGCGTTTGCCGGTGGTATTGTAATACGCCACCGCTGCTTCCATTAAATGCCCGGCGTTATAATCCTCATGCTTCTCCATATCCGTCCAGCGTTTGCTCAGGTCGCCGAGCGTATAGTACGTATTCAGATAGCCATCGGGCAATTGCGCAGCCGCGATTTTATCAATCCAGGCATCGGCTTTTTGTTCCAATGCCGCGTCGGGGTGGTTTTTTAAAGAATAGGCAATGGCTTCCAGCGCTTTGTAAACGTCGCTGTCGTCATAATAAATACCCTCGTGTTTTTCGCCTTGTTTGCGCGCCACTTTTTCAAAATTGCGGATGCGCGGGGTCTTTTCCTCGGTTTGGTAAATGCAAGCCTGCAACGTAGCGGTGGCTACTTTGTCCAATTTGGGTTTCCAAAAAGCATCGGTGATGTTGACCTGTGCAAAATTGACGGGCTGGTAATGACGTGTGACGCTTTGCGCAGTAATCATACCATTTGCCAGTAAAAAAATAAGGAGTAAGCGCATGTTATGACGGATTGGCATAGTGTAATTTTTTAGTAATAGGTGATAATTGACCGCTGTCCTGATAGCAAATTTAAAAGCAAGATAAATTTTTACCCTTAAATGGAAGGAGTTTAAAAGGATTAAAAACAAGTTAACCAGCTATCGGGCAAGTTTGACGCATGACTGGTGAGTAGTTACCAATGGTTGGTAAGGCGTTACCAACGACTGGTAATTAGTTACCGACGACTGGTAAGGCGTTACCGACGACTGGTGAGGCGTTACCAATGGTTGGTAAGGCGTTACCAATGACTGGTAATTAGTTACCAATGGCTGGTAGTTAGTTACCGACGACTGGTGAGGCGTTACCAATGACTGGTAAGTAGTTACCAATGGCTGGATAAGTTTGACGACAACGCAGTTAATGCCGGCAAGTTATTGGAACGCTTTTATAAATGGCTAACCGTTGTTGATATCAATGTGTGCAATCTTCTTCTTAACTTTTTTTTGCTGCCAATGTCCGCTTGCACCAACTGGGTCTTTTTATTAAAAAAGATGCCCTGAAGAATGGCGCACCTTTTATCCTGGCAGGCAGCCAATTTTATCTTTGGTGCACCGGTTGTTGGTCTATAAAATTTGTAAAAAGCGCTTGCAAGCCTACATTTTGCGGGGAAAAATAATTTTTTAATCACCTGACATTCAATAGTAAAAAATGAAAACAGCACCCGTAAATGTTCTCCGTTTGCCGTTACTGAGCATCTTTTTATTCTTTAGCGTCGTATATTCTTCCGCGCAATCGCTGGATTTACTGCTAAAAACGAAGCAATTTTTTCAACTCGCGCAACAATTACCGAAGTATGCAAAACAGTTAAAACCGTTTGAAACGCTGGTGTATCAGGCTTTTGTCGATAACGCATTTAATCGCAATGCCGCATCAAATGCGCACATTGTCAAGTTGTTGGATTCTAAAAAAGTAGCCGATAGCGTGAAAGCGCGTTTGTTGCTAACCAAGTTGGACAATGATTTCAAGCTGTATCACTACGGTGCTGCCGCCCAAACCGTTGATCGGGGCAAAAAGGATTTTGCAGCGTACTACGATCAGGCAACCCTGGCGAGCCTGGACAACATGCGAAAACTGTACGGCGCTTTTGCCGAAGTGCCTGCGCAGGAAGTGCGCATCAGTGGCGACTTTGAAGTAAATGCTCGCACGGACAAAGCCAACCTCGTCAACATTCCCGTGCACTTTTCGCAGGACAGCATGGAGTTTATCTTTGACACCGGCGCAAATATGTCGGTCATCGTGGAATCGCTTGTAGAACGCCTGAATATTCAAGTTCAGCAGGAGCGCGTGGAGGTACAATCCTTCTCCGGTCCGGTGATGGCAAAGGTTGGCTACTGCCCTTCGTTGCGCATTGGGAAGGCGGAGTTCAGGAACGTCGCGTTTCTCATTTTCCCCGATTCTACCTTGGATTTCAAAAGCATTCAATACAAAATCACCGGTATTTTGGGCTTCTCCGTTATTCAGGGATTGGGTGAGATTCACATGTACCAGGGGAAAAAGCTTGCCATCAAAGCGCAGCCTTCCGAAACAACGCCTAATCTTTTCCTCGATGGTTTGGATGCCGTCGTAGCCGTTGATTTTCAATCCGATACGCTACTCTTTAATTTTGATACCGGTGCGAAGAATACCGATTTGTTTAATAATTTTTACATCACCTATAAAGATCGCACAGACTTAGAATTTACTGATAAACAAACCGTTATGCACGGCGGCGCAGGTGCGAAACAAGTGATCGGGAAAAATCTGAAACAAGTGACATTTACTATTGCCGGTAAGCCTTTTCAGCTGAAAAATTTGACGATTCCTGACTCTATTCCAATGAATCGCGTCGGGATGTTCGGTAATATCGGGCAGGATGCCATGCGGCAGTACCCGGTTGTCGTGTTGAATTTGCAGGATTTGTATGTGCGGTTTGAATGAGGAGGGGTTAGATGGTAGAAAATAGATATTGGATATTGGATATTGGATATTAGATGTTAGATTTCGATCAGGGAGATGAGTTTTCCAACATCTAATATCCAAACTCCAGTTTAGTATGCTTTTTCAGTCAGCAAACGCAGCAGCACGCCATTCGTCCAGCCGAAGCCATCCTGCACGGGGTATTCCCCGCCGCCCGCTTCGAGCGTGAGATCCATCACATTATACTTTTCTAGCATTTTGCCGGTATTGCGGTAAACTTTCACATTCAAATCCACCCAGCGCTGCTTGATGTCCTTGGCGAGCTGGTGGTGTCCGTAATGACGTAGCCCTTCAATGGTGATAAATTGCAAAGGTGCCCATCCGTTGGGCGCATCCCACTGTTGACCGGTATTGCTGAGGGTACTCACCACACCACCGGCTTTAAGGAAGTCCCGCTCGATAGACTTGGCAACGGAGGCAGCTTGTTTTTCATCAGCTATTTTAAAAAACAACGGAAACATGGCTGCCAGCGAACGCTTTCCGGTAAATTCATTCGCAACAAAGTCGTAATCTTCAAAAAAACCACTCGCCGGATTCCAACAGTAGCGGATGATGGCTTGCTTGCGGGCCTCCGCGCGCTGATTATAGGCATCGGCATTCTCATTGTCGCCTTTCAATTGATACCCTTTGGCGATGGTTCTTTCCAGATTGTACAAGAGGGTGTTAAGATCAACGGGAATAATGTCAGTGGTATGAATCGTAGCCAGCGTGCGTCCATCGCGGAACCAGCGACTGCTAAAATCCCAGCCGGATTCGGCACCAGCGCGCAATTCGCGATACACTTCTTCTGCCGGGCGACCGCTTTTTTCGGCGGTTTCGACGTCTTCGCGGTAGCTTTCGGGGCGGGGCGTGTTTTTATCGTCCCAGTGGCGATTGAGTTTACCCTCTTCCAATTGAACCAAGCGGCGGTGCGCCCAGCGCGTGGTATCCATGGTTTTATCCGAACCGTCCATCCAAAAGGCATATTCCTTGCGGAGTTGCGGCAGATATTTGGTATAAACCTCCTCGCCTTGCATTTCTGCCAGCACCTGTACCATCATGGCAAAAAACGGCGGCTGCGAACGACTCATATAATAGGTACGGTTGCCATTTGGAATAAAACCAAGTAAATCAATGAGATAAGCAAAGTTATCCACCATATTTTGTACAATGTCGGTGCGTTCAGAAATTTGTAAGCCCAACATGGTAAAATAACTGTCCCAGTAATAAATCTCGCGGAAACGCCCGCCAGGCACAATGTAAGATTTAGGCAGGGGAATGAGCGAACCCGCATCCATCGTATCCGATTGGCGCGTGAGTACATCCCACAGTTCTTCCATATGTTCTTCTGCAGAGTCGTTGCGATCGGTTTTATAGTCAGAAACTGGGCTTTCCGGCAGATGGAAATTTTCTTTTACAAAAGCCGCAAGGTCAAAATTGGGATCATCCTTTTGATCTGCATAAGCAGCCAGGATTTGCTCGGTGGTAAATTTGGGTTCACAATCCACAAAGGTTTTCCCGTCGGGAAATACCCGTGCCATTTGCACCGCTGCAAACAAGTCGCCAAAGCGCTCATCGGGCGACACCGTTTGTTGAGTCTCCTTGGGTACATCCGTTTGTTGCGTATTTTGCTTACAGGCAGTAGCCAGCATGAAGAATGCGAGTAACAATAGTGGTACGGTTTTCATACTTACAATTTAGTGGTAACGTGTGCAGCGCAATTTAGTTAAAAATTCGATCTTATTTAGGATTCAATTAACAAGGGCATTTTCTGGTTCCAGTGTGTTTAATGATTCCAGGTACGAATCAGATTAAAAGCCGTTTGTTCCAATAAAACCGCCGTTTCCGCCATCGCTTCAGCCAGGGATAAGGGGCGATTGATAATAGAATAGGCAGCTTGCAAACCCAGGGCTTGAATGTCGGCAGCACTGGCTAATAAAGTGCCGCATAAAGCGATGACCGGTATGCCCTGTGCTTTTTCAGTAATGCCTTTAATAAGTTTACCGTGTAAGGTCTGGGCGTCAATTTTGCCTTCTCCGGTAATAATGAGATCAACATTATGTAGCGCTTTCGTAAAGTTGGTTAATTCCATAACGGTTTGAATACCAGGTTGTAAAGTAGCATTTAGAAAAGCCATAGTGCCTGCCCCTAAGCCTCCCGCTGCACCGGCACCGGGTAGATGCGCAAAATCACGTCCGAAATGAGTTTTTAAAATATTTGCAAAATGCTGTAAACCAGTGTCTAACGATTGAATAGCCGCTTCATCCGCGCCCTTCTGACGCGCGTACACCTGCGCCGCACCGCTTGGACCGTAGAGTGGATTGTCCACATCGCAGAGTACGGTAATAGTAATAGGGGGATGAGGTGATAGGGTGATCACGCGCTCGATTTTGTGCAGATTTTCTCCGGCTAATTGGTTAATAGTCAATGGCAAATGGTCTATAAAAAAATCGTATTCCAATGCCCCCGCCATGCCAATGCCTGCGTCGTTGGTAGCGCTGCCGCCAATGCCAAGCACGATCTTTTTTATTCCTTTTTGAATTGCATCGAGGATCATTTCACCAACACCGTACGTACTGGTTTTCAATGGATTGCGTTCTTCCGGTTTTAACAATTGCAAACCAGCCGCTTGTGCCATTTCTATAAATGCAGTCTGCCCGTCGGCAGAAATGCCGTAGCCCGCCTCAATGGGTCGCAACAGGGGATCGTGTACTTGCAGCGTATGCCAATGACCTTGAGCATGATGGGTCAAAATAGCTGCCGTGCCTTCGCCGCCATCCGCCAAAGGGAATAAAATGGTCTCAATGCTAGTATCTGCCTGTTTGATACCGCGCTCAATGGCTTGACACACCTCGAGTGCAGGCAGCGCATCTTTGAAGGAATCAGGCGCGATAAGAATTTTCATAAGCTTGGCTATTCCTGCGTTAAAATGCTAAAATTATATGATTCTGCAAATTTTGATTCAGTTGTCTTGCAAATAAATTTGAAAACGTTTATAATTGCGTAACTGATTACGTAATTTATTGTACCATGCAGGATTTTTACACCCAAACCGGAAAAATGGCGCTGGGCAGCCGCCTGCGCCGCCTGAGTGATACCATTACCGAAGCTGCGGCGAAGGTCTATCAACTCTATGAGGTGGATTTACAGCCAAAATGGTTTCCGGTCTTTTATGCATTGAGCCAACAGGACAAAAGCTCGGTGACCGAAATCGCCCATTACATTGGTCAATCGCATGTATCGGTGAGTACTATTGCCAAGGAAATGCAAAAAGCCGGACTCATCAAGCTACGCAAAAGTAAAGCCGACGCACGCGTGAGCGAACTGCAACTGACCGATAAAGGCAAAGCCCTGCTACCTAAAATTGAAAAGCAATACCTGGATGTGACCGCTGCGGTGGAAGAGCTTTTTTCGCAAATGCACCATGATCTTTGGAAAGGCATTGATGAAATGGAATTTTTACTCAACGAAAAACATTTTTTCAACCGGGTGCGTGACCAACGCAAACTCCGCGAAAGCCGGGAAGTAGAAATTATAGATTACAAACCAAAATATCATGCTGATTTTAAAAAATTAAATTATGAATGGATTGAAAAATATTTTAAAGTAGAAGAAACAGATCGGCAATCCTTGGAGCATCCCGACAAAAAAATCTTACAACCGGGCGGGCATATCTTTTTAGCGCGTTACAATAAAGAAATCGTGGGCACCTGCGCGCTGATTAAAATGGATGAAAATTGTTTTGAACTCGCCAAAATGGCAGTCACCGAAAAAGCACAGGGCAAGCACATCGGCTGGCTGCTCGGGCAGGCGGTCATTGCCAAAGCCAAAGCGCTCGGCGCAACCAAATTATATTTGGAAAGTAATACTAAACTCGAACCGGCACTAAGATTGTATCAGAAGCTTGGTTTTCAACGCATTGTCGGTAAGCCTTCTCCCTACGAAAGAAGTAATATTCAAATGGAACTCATTTTATAACAAGCACAAAATACTTCATACTTGAGGGGTACTGCTCATCGCCGGATGTCGTACCCTTTTTATCAGATTGCCCTTCCGGGCACAAAAGAAAAGTCTGCTTTCCCGCCGTTGGCTTTCCTTATCTGCTTATTTTTGCATTTTGCAGCAAACCAAATCAAATATGACGGCACCTGCTATTTTATTTTTGCACGGCGCATTGGCTTCGCGTGCACAATTTTCGGATCTAACACCCTTGCTGGGCGAACGCTTTGACATTCATACTTTGAATTTTGCAGGGCACGGCAGTTTTGTATCGGAAGAACCATTTAGCATGGAGCTTTTTATAGAAAACGTATTACATTATTTAGAAAAGCGTCAGTTGGAGAATGTCAACATTTTTGGGTATAGCATGGGCGGCTACGTCGCGTGTTTACTGGCAAAAGAGCATCCTGAGCGGGTCAGCAAAGTAGTGACCTTAGGCACCAAATTTCACTGGGATATTGAGACGGCTGTTAACGAAACTGCCATGCTGATTCCTGAAAATATCGAGCAAAAAGTGCCGCGCTTTGCACAAACCTTGATGGATCGACACGGATCGTACTGGCAATCGGTGGTGCAGCGCACCCGGGAATTGCTGTGGTCACTGGGCGAACAAGGTGGTTTTAAGCTCGATGATGCCGCTAAAATCCGCCAACCGATACGCCTTATGCTGGGCGACCGCGATAAAACCGTGACGATGGAAGAAACCCTGGCGATTTTTCAGGCGCTGCCGCACGGCGAGTTGGAAGTATTGCCCAATACCGGGCATCCATTTGAAAAAGCCTCCCCTACCCGATTGGCGCAAACGCTGCACGATTTTTTTATCTAAAGATCAGCCAATTATTAAGCTTAAATACCTCCAAACAGAAAGGTTTGACCAAATTTATTTAGATTATCAATCAAAAATGCTAAATTTCGTGTTCGATTTTAAGAGCTAAATTGCGCAAACCGTCAAAATGAGTTTATTCAACCGACTTTTTGGATCATCGGAAAAGAAAGTGTCGCAACCCGACGTTCGCTTTGGCAGATATAGTGATTCGTACAAAACCAACGACAATTACCGTGCCTGGGATGAAGCATTGGAAAAGTTTGAGAATGAGGAGTTTATGGCATCATATGAGGCTTTTTTTCGGTATTTACGGGATGATCGGGAGGACAATGTAAAATATTGGCAGGAGCATGGTAAAATTCACTTTGAATTATATCAAGGCTCTAAAAAAATCTTTGGCGTAGCCGATGATAAACAACTGCGGGCAGAAGCGCCGATCGCTCAATCTAATGAATTGAATATCAATTTTATGCGTCAAATGATTGAGCGTAATTTTGATCTGAATTACAGCCGTTTTTCATTAGACGATGATAATAATATATCTATTGTTTTTGATACATATACCCTTGACGGCTCGCCTTATAAGTTGTATTATGCCCTGAAAGAAATGGCAGTGCATGCCGATAAACAGGACGACCTGCTGCTGGAAGAATTCAAAGTGCTGCAACCGGTAGAAAGTTCGCACCTGGAAGAGTTGCCCACGGCAGAAAAAGAAGCAAAATATCAGTATTTTATCCAGGAAATTCAGGAGGTATTGGAGGAAATTGACCGGGGTGGACTCATTAAAGAGCAGTATCCTGGCGGCATTGCGTACCTATTGCTTGACCTGACCTACCGGCTGGACTATCTCATTAAGCCCGAGGGCTTTACGATGGAAGCACTTGAACGCATTCACCGGCGTTATTTTGCGAAAGATGATAAAACCATTGCGCAAAAAAATCAATTATTATGTAAAGAGTTTCGTAAATTGATGGAACGCCCCAAAGCCGATTTTTTCAAGGAAATTTATCGCGTCAAAACGACTTTTGGCATCACCGCACCCGTCAATCATGATCGCCTGGTGAGCGTTATTGATGGCGAGTTGGGCAACATGGACTGGTATCGCGACAATGGTTACACGCGCATCGCGCAGGCAATTCCAAGTTATATCGCGGGTTTTAGCATCTTTAATTATGCGGTGCCCAAACCCGATAAAGATTTATTTAATCTGTATTTTCAAATTACCGAACAACCTTATTTTCAATCACTTGGCTTTACGCTGGATTATTACGATCCGAATAAAAATGCGTTCAATCGCAAAGCCATCCGGCGGGCTGTTGATCAGATTGTAGCGGAAAACCGCGATAAATTCAACCGGCTTGATCCGGCTTATAGTATGCTACGCTATGATTCCATGGTAGATTTTTCTAAATCGTTCCTGTTGATGATGCGCCAGTTGGATATGAGTAAAATAGATTGATTTTCAATCTTTTACTAAGATGAAGGAATAAATATTTCCTGCCATTTGCTTATTAAATTGAATAATAATGACCGCAACAACCGAAGCAATATGGACTATTTTAGAAGAGGTGACCGACCCGGAAATTCCGGTATTGACGGTGGTTGACCTGGGTATTATACGTGATGTAAAATTATTGGATAATGATGTAATAGAAGTAATAATTACGCCTACTTACTCCGGCTGCCCGGCAATGAATACGATAGAAATCAACATCCGCGCGTTGTTGGAGGATCGGGGTTATTATAATGTCCATGTAAAAACGGTACTAAGTCCCGCCTGGACGACTGACTGGCTCAGCGAATCGGGCAAAGCAAAATTAAAAGCCTACGGCATTGCGCCACCGGCGGGCAGCGTGAGCAAGCGCAGTTTATTTGGCGAAGAGCCGACCATTGAATGTCCGCACTGTGGTTCAAAAAATACGGAAATGTTGAGTCAATTTGGTTCCACTGCGTGCAAATCATTATATCGATGTAAAGATTGCCTGGAGCCATTTGATTATTTTAAATGCCATTAGTTAATTTACGATTTTTGATTTACGATTTACGATTTTTTCATAAATGTTGTGCTTTTACCTAAAACCTTATAAAATCATGAAAAGAAATTTACTTTTTCTCCTTTTTATTACATTTAATATTACACTTTTCGCGCAAACGGCGCTGGATGACTCGCTCTTTGTAAGAGAACATTATAATAAAATAGAGCGTATGATACCCATGCGCGATGGGATCAAATTATTTACTGCTATTTACATTCCAAAAGATATTTCATCTACAAATAAATATCCGATTTTAATGACGCGCACGCCTTACTCTTGTGCGCCTTACGGAGAGGACAGTTATTCACCGCGCCTCACGCAGTATGCGCACCTCGCCCGCGAAGGCTATATCTTTGTTTTTCAGGATGTTAGAGGCAAATTTATGAGCGAAGGTGAATTTGTGGACGTGCGTCCTTACATTGCTAATAAAAAAAATAATGAAACCGATGAAAGTAGTGATACATATGATACCGTGGATTGGTTGATTAAAAATATTGCCAATAATAATGGCAATGTCGGCATTCACGGCATTTCCTATCCCGGTTTTTATACCTCTGCCTCCATCCCCGATGCGCACCCGGCTATCAAAGCTGTTTCGCCACAAGCGCCTGTCACTGACTGGTTTATGGGTGATGATTTTCATCATAATGGTGCTTTTTTCCTCATGGATGCGTTCGCTTTTTATTATTCATTCGGGCAACCGCGTACCGGCCCCACGCAGGAATTTGCGCCTGGTTTTGAATTTCCCACTCAGGATAATTATAAATTTTATTTAGAAACGGGTGCATTAAAGAATTTTACGAATAATTACATGAAAGGTATCAAATTTTGGAATGATTTGATGCAACACCCCAATCTGGATGATTTCTGGAAGGCACGTAACGCCCGGAATTATTTAAAAAATGTAAAACCGGCAGTCCTGGTAGTCGGCGGTTTATTCGACGCGGAAGATACCTTCGGTGCCTGGTACACCTATAATGCCATTGAAAAACAAGATCCGAATGCCAAAAACAGCGTTGTAATGGGTCCCTGGTGCCATGGCTGTTGGTCGCGTGATCGCGGCGATTTTCTGGGCAATGTTAATTTTGGCAGCAATACGGGCGTTTATTATCGTCAAAACATTGAACTTCCGTTCTGGAATTATCATCTAAAAGGAAAAGGAAGCGCCGATATGCCCGAAGCCCGTATCTTTGATTCCGGTGCCAATGTCTGGAAAACCTTCAGCGAGTGGCCACCTAAAAATGCGCAGACACAGCGGCTTTATTTTCATCCCGATGGTAAGCTTACGTTTCAAGCGCCTACGGGGAAAGATAAATTTGATGAATATGTGGCTGATCCGAACAAGCCCGTGCCTTACACCGAGGATGTACACCTGAACCGCACCCGCGAGTACATGACGGACGACCAGCGCTTTGCCGCACGCCGCCCGGATGTGATGGTGTATCAAAGCGATATTTTGACTGAAGATGTAACGCTGTCCGGACCCGCTTTTGCCAATTTATTTGCCTCCACCACCGGCACCGACGCGGATTATGTTGTAAAATTAATTGATGTTTTCCCTGATAATCAGGAAAATAAATATGCAAATGAACAAGTACCGATGAGCGGCTACCAAATGCTGGTGCGCGGTGAGGTGATGCGCGGTCGATTCCGCAATAGCTTTGAAAAACCAGAAGCATTTACGCCCAATAAGGTTGAAAAAGTGCGCTTTCTAATGCCCGATGTATTACATACCTTTAAAAAAGGGCACCGCATTATGATACAGGTGCAAAATTCCTGGTTTCCGCTGGTAGATCGCAATCCACAAAAGTTTGTTGACATTTACAATGCGAATAATGCTGATTTTCAAAAGGCTACGCATCGTATTTATTTTGATCAACAACGTCCGTCGCACGTAGAAGTAATGGTTTTGAAATAAGATTTTAAGATACCTGATGCCAGATACCAGATTATGTAAAATGTCTGGTATCTGCATCCCCCGAAGGGATTCCTTGGGAATAAAAATCTCGCATCTATATCATGAGTGACACGATACTATATCATAAAATCGGCAATGTGGCTAAAATAAGCCTGAACCGCCCCAAAGTATATAATAGTTTCAACCGCGAAATGGCGCTGGCATTACAAAATATAATGGATGAATGCTGGCATCATAGCGAAATCCGCGCCATTTACCTCACTGGCGAAGGCAAAGCTTTTTGCGCCGGGCAGGATTTACAGGAGGTTTCCGGGGATAATCCGCCTTCGTTTCGCACCATTTTATCC
>JBKBWT010000149.1:0-14709 GCA_046314415.1 Saprospiraceae bacterium | reverse complement strand
CCCAGTTCGACCATTGAAAAACCGGAAGTCATTCTCACGCCCAACCAAAGAGTTAAATATTTGAATTTGGAGAATCGACTGGTTAAATCCATTGTCGAAATGCCCAAATTTATTATCAGTAAAGAAGAAGTGCAGCAACTCAATTTTAGGGAAGCGCCCATCTCCCAAATTTTTGAAGCCATCGAAAAAGCCTACGGACTCGAAATCATCTACGATGAGGTGGTTATGCGCGACTGCACCATGACTACATCGCTGGATGAAGAAAACTTACATGATAAACTGGCTATCATTTGTAAATTATTAAATGCATCTTACAAAATGATTGATGCTCAGATAGTTATATCGAGCAATGGTTGCTAATGAGTCTTAAATAGAAATAACCCAATGGAGATTATTTGCCGATAATCATATTTTTTTACTAACTTAACCATTACTAAAAGCATGAAAAAACACCTACAGCATCGTGAAAAATTACTTCAACTTATGAGAATCTCGCTAGCTCAACTCCTTTTGGCAGGGCTTTTTGCGGGTATAAGTTATGCGAACCCCGCCTTTTCCCAGAAGGTACTGTCGGAAAAGCTCAGTTTTCATGTCGAGAACAAGAAATTGTGTGAGCTGCTCTTTTTGATTGAAAAGCAGATAGACGTTCATTTTTCTTATTTGCCAAAACAAATTGAAGCGGATCGTCCCATCAGCCTTCAGGTAGAGAATGAAAGCCTGGAAAAAATTCTGAATCGGGTATTCCGAAAAACGGATGTTCGTTTTGAAGTTTTTGGTACCAAACAAATCCTGTTGAGCAAAGTACCGGATAAACGCCTGGGAAATCTGAACATGGAAAGTTTGCCCAAAGTGGCGCTGGGGTCGGTCAAAAAACCGGCTTTTACGGTACAAGGTACGGTGACCAACAGAAATGGCGAACCCCTGATTGGTGCAACCGTTTTACTGGAAGGCACTACCAAAGGTACGGTGACCGACGCTGGGGGACAATACCAGTTGGATTTGGATGATGCGGACCGCAATGGTACCCTTGTTTTCAGCTTCGTAGGCTACACCACTGTCAGCGTGGCTATCAATGGGCAAACCAATATCAATGTTTCCATGGAAGAAGGCGAAGTGCTGGACGAAGTGGTAGTCGTAGGTTACGGTGCTCAGAAAAGATCTTCGCTCACCGGTGCCGTATCTTCCGTGAGCCAAAAGGATCTGAAAGCGCTGCCGGTAGTGAGCCTGACGCAAGCCATTCAAGGTCGGGTGCCGGGGGTTTCGATTACCAACAATAGTAGCCCTGGTTCTGACCCGATCATTCGTATTCGGGGCATTGGTTCTATCAGCTTGAATCCCAATCCGTTATTCGTAATCGACGGTGTACCGGCAGGTGGTTTGAACAACATCGACCCCAAGGACATCGAATCGCTGGAAGTACTTAAAGACGCTAGTGCGGCTTCCATTTATGGTTCAAGAGCTGCTAACGGCGTAGTTTTGATTACGACCAAAAAAGGTGCTGCGGGTAAAATGCGGGTCAATCTGGACTCCTACTACGGTGTGCAAACTGCCTGGAAAACACTGGATTTGCTCAACAGTGAAGAGTATATCCGCTATGGTACAGCTTTGTTGACGGCTTCCGGGCAGCCGGTTCCTGAGCGTTTTAACAATTTGAATACCCCGATTTATGAGGGGGCCAGCACTACTTTCGCCCAGACGGACACCGACTGGCAGGATGTGATGTTCCGCACAGCGCCCATCACCGACCATCAGCTTTCGCTTTCGGGCGGCAATGATGTGTCGCGGGTTTATACATCGCTCGGCTATTTCAAGCAAGATGGTATTTTGCCGTTTACTGATTATGAAAGATTTAGCTTCCGTATCAATTCAGATCATAAAGTGGCTAAATTCTTATCTTTTGGTCAAACATTGCTGGTTGCAACGGACAAGCGTCGCCTGGAACGCGACGGTGGCGGACGGAGTTTGATTATGAACATTATGCGGATGACGCCTTACTGGCCCGTGCGCGACCCAACTAAACTGGGGGGCTTCAGTACAACCGCCCAAGGTCTGGACGCAACCGACCCGGAAAACCCGCTGCGCATTGCCGAGCAGGAGCAGCAATTCCAGGTTGACAATGGTGTGAAATTGTTGGGTACTTTCTTTGCAAATGTAAACATCACGAAGTGGTTGCAATATCGTTTTGTAATGGGTGCCGACTACGCGAACAACCAGTTTAACAGTTTCCTGCCGATCTATAATGATGGCAACCGCAGCCGTGTTATTGCCAACTTGACAGAAAACCGCAGCAACTTTTTCTCTTCGGTATTTACCAATCAATTGACATTTGACCAATCTTTTGGAAAACATAATGTCAACATTACTGCCGTAGCTGAAAAGCAGGATGCCCGTGTGGAAAATATTTCCGCCAGTGGTCAGCGTCCTGATAATAACATTCAGGTCATTCAGGGGGTATCCAATCCGAACGGCTCCTCTTCTGTATTCGAAAATTCCTTGATTTCTTACGTTGGACGTTTGACGTATGACTTCGATGGCAAATATTTATTGGGTGCTTCGATTCGGCGCGATGGTTCTTCCAAATTTGCACCCGGTCGTAAATGGGGCGTATTCCCCTCGGTATCCGTCGGCTGGCGCATCAGCGAAGAGCCGTTTTTTCAATCGATTACAGCCGTTTCTTCGCTCAAATTGCGTGCGAGCGTTGGTCAAACCGGATATAATGCAATCGGGGACTATGATTGGCAGCCACTTATCCAGGCGAACAACACGATCTACCCTTTCAATAATCAGAATACTAACTTAGGTTCTTATTTCAACCGCCTGGGTAACATCAATCTGAGCTGGGAGGAGACCACCATGACCAATTTCGGTTTCGATCTCTCTTTGTTCAACAACAGTTTGGATTTGAGTGCTGAATACTACGAACGTAAGACCGACGGACTGCTTCTTAGTGTGCCGCTGCCTGAATCGGTTGGTTACTCTTCCAGCCCGCTGGCAAACGTAGGTAGTATGGAAAACCGGGGTTTTGAATTGTCGCTCGGCTACAATTATCGCAGCGCCAATTTCAACTGGGCACTGACCGGTACCTTTGATGTGGTTCGCAACGAAGTGTTGAGTTTATCAACGCCCAACGCTACGATCAACTCGGGCGCGAACGCCGATTTTGGTGGCTTTGACATCACGCGCACCGAAGCAGGTCAACCGATTCAATCTTTTTATGGCTGGGTAGTGGACGGGATTTTCCAAAGCCAAGCGGAGGTAGATGCAGCAAATGCCCTTGGTAGTGACAATGCGCCTTACCAAAATGCCCGGACGGCTCCGGGAGACATTAGATTTAAGGACTTAAATGGCGATGGCAAAGTGGATGGCAACGACCGGACTTATCTGGGTAGTTATATTCCTAAATTTTCTTATGGATTAAACTGGAGTGGTAATTTCAAAAACCTTGATTTCGCCATTTACTTGCAAGGGGTACAAGGCAATAAAATTTACAACGGTACAAAAGTAATCGGACAAGGTATGCTCCGCCTTTTCAATTCGACTACCGATGTGCTGGACGCCTGGACACCTCAAAATACGGACACCGACGTACCTCGTGCCGTGAGCGGTGATCCTAATCAAAATACGCGTACTTCCGACCGCTTTATCGAAGATGGTTCTTACCTTCGGGTGAAAAATGTTAGTATTGGCTATACGTTTTCCGGTGACAATCTCAAAAAGCTTAGCAGCAATGTGATTAGCCGGGTACGGGTGTATGTCTCCAGCCAGAACCTGCTGACCTTTACCAAGTACACTGGATTCGATCCAGAGGTGGCATCCCGAGGCTATAACCTGCTCAACAATGGTATTGATTATGGTCTGTACCCGCAGGCGCGTACTGTTTTATTCGGTCTAAATCTTGGTTTTAACTAAAAATAATGTATGAATCCCCAGGTAAGACTTGTCTTGCCTGATACTAAAATCAACTCTATATGAAAAAAATTCTTTTTCTAACCTGTATTTTTACGCTAGGTCTCGTGATGAGTTGTAATGAAGACGACCTGGATAAAATCAACCCGAATGGCGTGACGCTCGACACGTATTTTAATAATGATGCCGAACTCATCGCCGGGGTAAATTCTGTGTATGCTTTGGTACAATCAAATAGCTTGGTCTCTCGCGAATGGTTCTTTCTGCACGACTTACGCGGGGATGAAATGGCTTCCGGCGGCGGTCAGTTGGAAACACCGCGGAACCAGTTGCTCATTGGTGTAAATGACCCTGGAAACTCAGTGGCAGCATCCGTTTGGAGAGGTTGGTTCCGGGTGATTCATCGTGCCAATATTGTGATTGAAAGCGCTGAAAATGCAAAACCCGGTATTTCTGAAGCCATTCGTACCCGAGTGACCGGTGAAGCTAAATTCCTGCGTGCCTGGGCTTATTTTGAACTGGCTACTTTTTGGGGTGGTGTTCCCCTATATACCGAATACGTGAAAACGGTGGACGGTTCCAAATCCCGTGCTACGCAACAAGAGGTCTATAATCAGGTAATCGCCGACTTAAAAGCCGCAGAAGCTGCCCTACCGGCAAGTTTCACGGGTGCTAACCTGGGGCGTGCCACCAAGGGGGCTGCTCAGACGTTGCTGGCTCGTGCTTACCTGCAATTGGGAGATTACACCAATGCCCGAACAGAGCTGCAAAAAATTGTTAATTCCGGTTTGTACAAATTGGTAGATAATTATTTAGACTTGACCAATGAAGAGGGCGAATTTAATAGTGAATCTATTTTTGAGGTCGTTTATGCTCCCTCCGGCGGCGCTTATAACTGGGGCGGCGATGGTGACGGTACTGCGGTACAGGAAGAAACTGTGCGAACCCAGGAATATTCCGCAGTTGGCTGGCGCAACCTGATTCCGTCCAATAAAATTCTGAACGACTACGAAAGAACCGCTAAAGGTGATGCTAAAGATGACCCTCGTTATGATATGTCTTACTGGAAACCGGGCGACAAGTTCAATAATGGCAACAGCGTAATGACCGACGACCGGGTACAGGGGAATGCTTCGCTTGTACAGGGTCAAACCGTCAAAGTAAGCTGGCGCAAATATTCTGTACTCTACAAAGTAGATAATGGTTTCTTTACCAGTGGTATCAATATGCGCATCATGCGTTATGCGGATGTACTGCTCCTGCTGGCAGAGTGTGAAAACGAATTGGGTAACTCTGCTGCTGCTATCACTTTGATGAACCAAGTTCGCGCTCGTGCCTCCGTAAATATGCCACCTTATCCAACTGCCAATTATCCTTGTAACAACAAGGACGAAGTATTCCGTGCTATCCAGCATGAGCGTTTCGTAGAATTGGCAGCTGAACAGACGCGCAATTTTGACATTTTGCGCTGGCGCAAAAACAAAAAATTGAAAAGCGAACTGATTTCTTACTTTGTAGCCAACAAACATGAATTGTTGCCGATTCCTCAAGCTGAAATCGACAACAATCCGAACATTGATCAAAAAGATCAAAACCCTGGGTACTAATACCAAATTTGAAATGAGAAGGCGTAAATATGAAGATCTCAGACACTTGAACATCCAATTGTTCAGTAATAATCAATACGCCATTATTCATTAAAAATGGTATAAGTGAATCCAGTTTAGATATGGACAAACTACTAAATTACTTTGGTCAAATTTGAGTCGTATCCTCCTTCTTCCGGGAAGGAGGATACTGATTTTTTCACGTAATCCTTTCCTCTATGCTGCTTCGTTTATGCTCATTCCTGCTGATTGCAATTACGCTGTTGGCGTGCAAAAAAGAAGCGCACCTCTTTGAAAAAATCGCGGCGGCTCGTTCCGGTGTGCGTTTCAACAACCAACTCAGTCCCAACGCTGAACTCAACGCTTTTACCTTTACCAATTTTTACAATGGCGGCGGCGTTGGCATCGGCGATTTTAATAACGATGGCTTGCCCGATCTTTTTTTCACCGGCAATCAGGTGAGTTCGGCATTGTATCTCAATAAAGGCAATTTTCAATTTGAAGACATCACCGAAAAGGCAGGCGTAAACACCAATCGCTGGTGCAGCGGGGTCTGTGTGGTGGACATCAATCAGGACGGTTGGGACGATCTTTACATCAGCGTAGCCAAAGGTTCGGGTTTAAAAGATTCTCGTAATCTCTTGTTTATCAATCAAAAAACCGATATTCCTACTTTCGTTGAAGCGGCACGTGATTATGGACTGGATTATGATGGCTTTACCACGCAAAGTGCATTTTTTGATTACGATCAGGATGGAGATCTCGACGCTTTTTTGTTGAACTCCGCCCCGGATTTACAAAATCCTACCAGCCTGCGCCGGCTGGTCAACAATGGTAACTATCCTTCCACCGACAAGCTTTACCGAAACGAAGGTATCGGCGCCAATGGGCATCCCGTCTTTACAGATGTCTCCGCTGAAGCGGGCATTCGCTTTGAAGGATTGGGATTAGGTCTGATAATCAGTGATTTAAATCAAGATGGTTTACCGGATATTTACTGTTCTAATGATTTTTTAAGCAGTGACATTTTATATTTGAATCAAGGCAATGGCACTTTTCAGAACGTCATTCAATCGGCGACAGCGCATAGCAGCCTCTTTGGAATGGGCATTGACGCGGCTGACCTCAACGACGACAGCAAGATTGACATTTTCCAACTCGATATGCTGCCCGAAAACAACGCCCGCCAAAAGCAAATGCTCGGCAAACCGGATTATGATAAAAAAGAACGCAGCATCTCGCCAGAGTTTGGATACCAATTACAATACATGCGTAATTCGCTGCAAATCAATGAAGGGAATGATTCTAACGCACCTATTTTCAGTGAAATGGGTTTACTCGCTGGCATAGCCAGAACTGATTGGAGTTGGGCTGCGTTACTCGCCGACTTGGATTTGGACAGCCACAAAGATATTTTCATCACCACCGGCTACCGCAAAGACGTTACCGATCTGGATTTTATCAATTACTATAAAGGTTCTAGAATTTTTGGCAACGATGCGTCTCGGGCTGAAACTTTAAAAAAACTCCTTGACCAGGTTCCGGAGATTCCATTGCGCAACTATGCTTATCGCAACAATGGCAACTTAAATTTTGAAAATGTATCAGCAAAATGGGGACTTGACGAATTGACCTATTCCAACGGCGCTGCCTGGGCGGATTTAGATCAGGATGGAGATTTGGATTTAATTGTCAACAATATTGATAGCGAAGCCTCCATTTTTAAAAATCAAAGCCGGGAACTTCAACATCCTAACTATCTGATAATCAACCTAGAAGGTCAACAAGGCAATTTAGATGGAATCGGCACCACCGTCAAAGTGTGGTCGAACGGGAAAATGCAATTATTCGAACATTCTACAATACGTGGCTACTTATCTTCCGTCGAAAAAGGCATTTGGATCGGATTGGGACAAACACAAATAATTGATTCTATTCAAGTAATCTGGAATCAAAATCAGCAACAAACGCTTTATAAAATTCCCGCAAATAAAACCCTGACCGTTAAAATCAGCGAAGCCAAACCCTGGAAAAAAACGATCATTCCTTCAAAGCCTATTTTTGAATCGGTTGCACAAGCGCTTGAATATCAGCACAAAGAATCTAATTTCATCGATTTTAATGAGACGTTTGCCTTGCATAAAATGCTGTCCAAAAATGGTCCTGCCGCCGCAGTGGGCGACCTCAATGGCGACCAATTGAACGATGTCATCATCGGTGGTGCGTATCAGGGCAGCCCGACGCAGCTGTTTTTGCAACAAAAAAATGGAAATTTTCAACTGAATCCTGGCTTTGAATCGATTCAACAAGAAGTAGGTGCAATCGCTATTTTTGATGCTGAACAGGATGGAGACCAAGATATTCTATTGGCTTTCAGCAACGCAGAACAGCAATCGAATGATGCTAAGCTAGGTCAGCCGCAGCTTTGGCTCAATGATGGTCAAGCCAATTTCAGCCTTTCTCCAACTTTTCCCAATATAAAACTCAGTTGTCAAAAAGCTTATCCTTTTGATTTTGATGCAGATGGCGATTTGGATTTGTTTCTGGGCGGTCGGCAAATCCCTGGCGCTTATCCCCTACCCGCTTCCAGTTATATTTTAAAAAATAATAATGGAAAATTTGCTGATGTCAGTTCAACCGTTGCCCCATTTTTAAAGGACTTTGGAATGGTGTGCGATGCTCTGGCGTTGGATGTTGATGAGGATAAAGACCAAGATTTACTCCTGGTGGGCGAATGGATGCCTTTGACCAATTTAAAAAATCAGAATGGAAAATTTACCGTTGAAACCTTACCTGATTCCGAAGGCTGGTGGAATACCTTGACCGCTGCTGATTTTGATGGCGACGGCGACGAAGATTTATTGCTGGGTAATGAAGGTTTGAATACGTTTTACCACGCATCTAAGGAAGAGCCGGTGCAAATGGTCGCCAAAGATTTCAATCAAAATGGCAAAGTCGATCCCATCATGGGGCACTATTTACAAGGTATCAGCGTGCCTGCTCCCCCGCGCGATGTGCTGATTCAACAAATGGTGCAGTTCCGCAAGAAATATATCCGCTACGCAGACTATGGCAAAGCGACTTTTAACGATCTTTTATCGAACAACGATCGAAAAGATGCCGTGCAACTACAAGCGAAAGAACTGCGCAGTTGCTATGCTGAAAATCAAGGAAAAGGCAAATTTGTACTCCAACCACTGCCACTGGAAGCACAACGCTCCCCTATTTTTGGCTTTTTAGTCAAAGATTTTGATGGAGATGGTAAATTGGATGCGCTGGTAACCGGCAATTTTTATCCCAACGAAGCGCACATGGGCAGGCAGGACGCCTCCAGAGGCATACTGCTCAAAGGCAATGGGGACGGGACTTTTCAGGTAGTATCCAATGAAAAATCCGGCTTAAACTTACCGGGCGATACCCGCAAATCTTATTGGCTGGATGAGCAACGTTTTTTCACGGGGGTTAATAATGGCGCTGTATTGGTAACAAGATTAAAATCATCTCCGGAAACTACTTTGACAAATAGAACGGATCGAAAATAGGAAAGGCATGACATTCCCGAAATTATTATCTTCGAATATCACGCCTTTCACTCAAAATTTAAATGTATGAAACCAAGTCTATTGCAAAACTTAAGTCAATGCTGCGCTCTATCAACCCTCAACAACACCCTGCCGCACAAGCAAATATAAACATTAAACAGGATTTTATGAAATCGATTTCATTAATTTTTTAATTATATTTTTTAAACAACCTGATTATGCTATATGCTATTCCCTTATCAATCGAATATAATAAACCGCTCCAGCCGTATTCTGTGGCAATGCCTGAAATTTTACCCTGATATGTTGCTTGCCTTGTAACATCGTGTTAGGAATTTTATATGCTATATCATGAAATTTGGATTGATTCCATCTGCCCGTGTTATCTTCGCTGATTAATTTCGCCTCATCGATGTAAATATCAAATTTTCGACTGCCCCATTCCGCACCCCAGTAGCGCACGCGCAGCGTCAGATCAGTTTCCCCATTGCTCGCCAATTGATAGCTGAAATACCCGCCGTTGCTGGCATCTCGCCAAAATTCATCCTGAAAAGTACCGCTGCGTGACTGCGCATTTTGCATGGCGTGATCTGCCTCAGGTTGTTGTTCGCCGGTCGCGACAAAATCCACCGTTCGTTGTTGTAATAATAATTTGGCTTTTTCCAGGTTTGCAATGGAATCCACATAAGATTGATAATCTGTGCTACTCAACGCCATCCAATACATCATATAACGCGAATCATGAATATTATAAAATGGTTCAAATGTTACATTAACAGGATTAATCATTTTAATTTTTGATGCCGTAAAGTTTAATGGCTTGCCTTTTACAGGTTTTAATTTTTTAACAATTGATGTAATATTATCTTCAATTATAATCGGTGCCTGATCCAATGGCAATTTTTGACCGCTTGCAATATGCCCCCAACGACTATCATCTGCCACTAATCCACGCAGATTTTCGGTCCCTGTTTTTGCGCTTAGCAGAATCGGACCATGCATAAATGCAACATATTCAGGTACATTTGGTAAATTTTCAATATGGGTGTGCATCGGCAGCGAAATTTCAACAACGTCTCCTTTTTTCCAATTCCGCTTAATGGCAATGTAAGAAGCAGGTGTATTTTGATACGTAATATTTTTGTTATTCACTTTTATTTGCAATGCGCCTGCGTTCACCCAGGAGGGATAGCGAATCATTAATGTAATATTTGCAGTGCCTTCGGTAATAATTAATTTGGTTTTTTCCTCATACGGAAACTTGGTTTCTTGCCTGATTTTCAAACCTTTATCCTTCCAATTTAATTCAGATGCAATAAAAAGATTTAAAAACAGCGAATCATTTTGATGTGTGTAAATAAATTCATTATATTTTCCATGATTTTCCATGCCACTACCCACACAGCACCACATGGCTTGATTGGGCGAAGAGTAAACCCGGTAATGACGCGGACGCGCCGGCGTGAAATACACATACCCCCCATGCTCAGGATGTTGTGTAGATAAAATATGATTATATAATGTCCTTTCATAATAATCGGCGTACTGCGCAGAAGGATTGGATTGAAATAAATCCTCACTCAGCTTCAGCATATTATAAGAATTGCAAGACTCCGGACCTTCCGCCTCCAAAATAAAATCTTCGCAGGAAGCAACACTGGGAAAATGCTCTCGCCGGCTGTTGCCGCCAAATGCCAGGCTACGATTGCCGGTCACCGTTTGCCAAAAAAACTGAGCAGCACGAGCGTATTTTTCATCTTTTGATAACGCTGCAATCCGCTGAAAACCAATCACTTTTGGTACTTGCGTATTCGCATGCTTATTGTCGAGATTATCCTTCCCTTCCGACATTGGATTGAGTAACATCTGATGCGAAAAGCGCTTCGCCGCCACTAAATATTTTTCATCACCCGTCATTTGATACGCATCGGCAAAAATCTCATTCATCCCGCCATGCTCCGTGTCCAGCATCGATTGCATTTGCGCCTCAGAAAGCGCCGATGTAATATTTATTCCCCAATTGCAAAATTTTAAAAACATTACTTTTGCATCTTCATTACCCGCGTACATCCAGGCATCGCGCAGTCCGGCGTACATTTTATGCACATTATACCAGGGCACCCACGCCGCCCGATACGCCCGAAAATCGCCATTTTTCAAAGTCGCCCAAATCGTATCACTTTTTGGCACGCCACCCAGATAGCCGAAGCCCCAGGAAGGATGATTCATTGCATTAGCGTCTTGACAAGCTTTTAACTCCGATATGATATAATCCAACCGCTTTTTACATTCATTATTTCCGGTCGCTGCATAATTCATTGCCATCGCCGTTACATAATGCCCGCCGACATGCCCGTCCAATCCTTCCCAATTCTTATAACGAGCGCCTTTTGGCGTCAATCCGGCGGCGGTGCGGTAAGGCTCCAATAAACGATCTACATCATATTGCAACAGCGTTTGAATATTGAGATCACGGGCATGTTTAAAAGGACCGTCCAATAAAATTACATCACCAAGTGAAAATTTATTATAATATAAACGATCTTGTGCATTTGTAACAACAAGATTACCAGCAATTATTGTTATAAAAATGAATAACATCCTCATGATGTGATAATATAAAGCTATTCAAAAATCAAATTGATATAAAGATTTACTAAATCTTAAAGATTTAGCAAATCTATTTCCAATATTGATCAATTACCAAAACTAATCCAATCGATTTCCACCGGTTTATTATCTTTCATTGTAATAAAAAGATGTCGAATGCCTTTTTGCACCTTTTTTACCGGGGCTTTGGTCACTTTCCAGTCGTTTCGTTTGGGGATTTTTACATCGGCGATGAACGGACCCGTTTTGCTGTTAGCGCGAATTTGCACCGTGCCGCCCGTTACAGATAATGCATTGACAGACAGGTTTTTAAGTAGCTTATTTCCAAAATCAAAACTGTTATACTGCACCCAGGCACCTGCGGTATCCAATATTGTTTTCCAGCCTTTAAATTTATCCAGCGTATCCAGAAATGTAATAGAAGCGCCCTTTTCGCTGATGGCGCTGTAGCGGTCTATTTGAATTGCTTTATCGGCAGGACTTAAGCCGACGCCTCTCAAAGTTGGAATAACTTTTTGAATGGTGCCATCCGCATTTAAAAATAAACTATCGACGCGAATGGAGCGGGCTTTATCAAATTGTGGTGAAAAATCATTATGATGATAAAATAAATACCACTGATCTTTATATTGTATCATAGAATGATGATTCGTCCAACAACCGGTCGGCGATTCGTCCATAATAACGCCCGTTACTTTAAAGGGTCCCAGCGGATTATCACTAATCGCATATTCTAATCTTTCAATTTTATTTTCCACATGTGGATAAGTCAAATAATAAATCCCGTTTCGTTCAAACAGGAAAGGACCTTCCTTCAAGCCTTTGGTAGGCAGTTCTTTCAAGGTATCAACTTTTGAAGCCAACTCTAACATATTGTCTTTCAGCTTCGCACCATAAATATTGCCCGCCGACCAATATAAATAAGCCTGCCCATCTTTATCAATAAAAACATTGGGATCAATGCCGCGCACGCCTTTGATGGGCGTCGGTTCGGGCGTGTAAGGTCCTTCTGGTTTATCGGCAACCGCTACGCCAATGGTAAAACCTCTGCCATACGCCGCCGTATCTTTTGGAGCGGTGGGAAAATAAAAATAATATTTACCATTTCTTTCAATGCAATCGGGTGCCCACATGCTGTAGCTGTCGGGGCGCACCCAGGGCACTTCATTTTGGGTCACAATCATGCCGTGATCCGTCCAATCTATCAGATTATCAGAGGAAAACACATGATAATCTTCCATACAAAACCAATTTACCCGACCTTTGCCCTCCGTAGCCAGAATATCATGTGAAGGATACACATAAACCCGGTCGCCAAAAACACGCGCGGAAGGATCAGCGGTGAACTGATTGGTAATGAAGGGATTCTGCGAAAAAGAATTATTTATATAAAGGAAAAATAACATTCCCAGAAGCAGAAAATGCCGTTTTATCATATGGATTTTACTACTTTTTATTGCTATTTTTTTAATATTACATTATGTAAATAAAGAAATGAAAGTAATTACTGGTTTTTGGATTCAAATTTCCAGTTAGGGTCCTTACACAAACCACAATCATTCCCAGTAAACATTTTCGATGCTTCCTTGTCGCCTTTCAATTGCCACAAGTACCAAGCCGTAGCCACTTTAGCAAACGCACCGCCATGAGGCTGCCGATAAGTTCCGCCGTGCCCGACATCCATATTGGCAACAAAAACCGGCACATGATTAATGCGCTTATAATCGTCCATTCCATTATTATAAGCAATATCCGATTCGCCCCCCAAAATATAGAGCGTAGGTGTATGTAATTTCTGGAGCTGATCTTTCACGAGGCTAGGCATGCCAGGCATACCGCTTCCCGGATTACCCAGAATCCCGCTGTTGCACACGACGGCTGTGGTAACGCGCGGATCAGGTGCGACTTCAAGCGTTTGCAAACCACCGCATGACATGCCACTTACGGCGATATTTTTAACATCAATCTTTTTATAATACGGGCTTTTTTTATCCTTGTTTTGAGCAATTGCCCAATCAATGGCATCCAGTAGTTGAGCCGATTTTGACCGCTCCCCTCCGCCTCGCTCGCCTTCCTTTGGCATCGGTCCGATAGCAATCACCAGAAAACCATGTGACGCTACTTCATTTAGGAAGTTGACGTGTTCCCAGGGAGAATTGGCACAAGCACCGTTCCCCCAGGCAATGATGGGCAACTTGTTTTTCTTGCCAAAAACACGCAGGTCTTTGGGTCGGAATATCGTATGCGTCGGCAGGGTTTTGTCAGAAAGCATGATGGCGCTGTACTTTCCGGTTCCGCCGTCTTCCACCATTCTGGAAGCTGCTTCTTGTGCTTTTACGGTATCCACCAAGATGAATACGGCTAATATCAATACAAAATATTTAATATATATTTTACTCATAATCGGCATTTTAATATTTTTAAATAATTATTGCTTTATTATTTTATTCTATCAAAATCAATAAAAAAGTTGTAACAATTTATTTATTATGCTATCATTTTAACTTTTTAAAATATACATAATATTATTTATTTTTAAAAAAAATTAACCTTTAATTATCAACAGAATATGTATTATACTGCAAAATTTATTCTTATTATTACTTCAATGACGTAATTTTATCTTCTATTCGGAAATAATCAAAATCAGCATATCCACCTGTATTTTGAGTCGCATAATTAAATAAGCCAAAGCGGTAGCCCATAAAATGAGGAATGGTGTAAGGCATTTTCAGCGGCTCACCAATAGGCGTCCAAGATTGACCATCCAAACTGTAAAAGAAATGAGCGATGTCCGCCCGGTCTTTAAAATTACATTCGGCTTTAAAATAAACCGTGTTTTGTAATAACGGAAGGCTTTGTATTTCAAGGGGTTTGCCTGTTGAGGCGCTAACCATTGTAATAAATTTACCGCTGTTATTTACTTTCACGCCGACTAAACCATAATTTTTTTGTAATAAGCTTAATCCTGCAAAGTCGCCTGCTTTCATATTGGAAACATCGAGCAGGGTGGAGCCGGAACATTCGGGACCAATCGTGCGCTG
>JBKBWT010000148.1:9979-14725 GCA_046314415.1 Saprospiraceae bacterium | reverse complement strand
ATGAAAATGCGCGCCGATTTCCAGCCTGGGGTAAGCTGGAATCAAATGTTCAAACAAATAGCTGATGCTTTCGGGGGTTGCTACGCCGATGGTATCCGACAATTGAAAAATGGTAATGCCCATCTGTGCCAATTGGTCCACCCAGTTTTGTACAATGCCCACATTCCAGGGATCACCGTACGGATTGCCAAATCCCATTGAAATGTACAATACGAGCGCCTTGCCCGACTGCACGCAAATGGATTGAATTTCCTCGACCCGTTCCAGGGATTCTTCGATAGTCGCGTTAGTATTGCGCAGTTGAAACGTTTCGGATACCGAAAAAGGATAGCCAAGATAAGCAATTTCGTCGAATGCCGCTGCGTCTTCGGCACCTCGCCGATTGGCAACAATTGCTAATAACTTTGTATGTGTATTGCTCAGATCCAGCTTTTGTAATACCTCCGCAGTGTCGCGCATTTGTGGAATTGCCTTGGGCGATACGAAGCTACCAAAATCAAGGGTGTCAAAACCAACTTTCAGCAATTGGTTCATATAAGCCACTTTTGATTCCGTAGGGATAAAATCTTTTAATCCTTGCATGGCATCGCGGGGGCATTCAATCAGTTTAATCATGGGAACAGGTTGTATGAACGATTTGAGCCTTCTTACTACTTGATTAAAAACTGTATACGGATGTTGCTAATTTTCCATATTATATGAGTAATATGATTGCAACAAAATTCAAACACGACGGATCAAAGCAAAGTTTCGCCAAAATAAGATACTTTTGCACGAATAAAAGATAAATTCGTTTGCAAAAAACTTTTCTCAATGGGCAATGTTGTCCCAAAAAAGCAATGCAAATATGGTTAAGAACAGAGGATGGATTACTTTGGTTGGCTTTCTGCTGGCAGGCACTGGTTTTTTGGCGCTTATTTTGAGCCTGGTAGGCTTGAATCTGGCGTTTTTGACGTGGATTGATGCACCCGGACCCCTGTTTGGTTTTGTGATGCGACTTGTTATGATCATCGTTGGCGTCGTTACTATATACGTGGCGCAAACGAACTTTGAAGGAGGAGAGTTGGAAGATTAATTATATGCAGATATGAAATTTGAGATGTGAGATATGAAATCATCATTTGTATAAAAACAAAAGATGCCACCTTCGTGTGATGAAGGCGACATCTCCGTCCACTTTATATGGAAAAAATCTTCCTTTTGCTTTTCCCGGTTTTACTGACTTCCGCTTGATAGATACGCGCACTCGTACTTCATACCCTACTTTATTACGACTACCTCTCCTTCTGCTACGGCAGAAAACTTACGCATCCGGGTTGTTAGTAGTTATGAATAGCCAGGGAAAAATCTGCAAAAAGAGATTTTGACTGCCGATTTTACAAACTATCCCGCATCAATTTTACCCGATCGTGGGCTTGCTTGATTTCCGCATATTGCTTATGAATCTTATCGATCACGTCTGCTGAATAACCATTGCCATCATGCAGGTCTTCCATCGCTTCGTTATAATGTTGAAGTGCGACATCTTCGCCATATTCACAAGAAGATAAAATGGCTTTGCGATCCCGACCGGTTATAGCGGATTTTAAATCCATGTAAACCCGATATAATTTACCACTTAACTTGGTATCTTCCAGATCAAGGTCTGCGGCATCTTCAGCATCCAGGTGTTGTTTCAGGTCTTGTGCGTACTCGAGGCTCTGAGTACTAAGTAAAGTAAACAATGATTTGAGGTCAGCATCTTTCGTTTCTTCGGCGGCTTTTTTATAACCCTGATAACGATCATGATTAATAATTACCAGGTCTTTCACAGTTTCATTTACAGTCGTAGCCATGTGATTTGATTTTTGGGTTAACAACAATGTGATTGGATAAATTGAGCAAGTCGGTAAGCACAGAAATTCAATAAGTTATTGAAATATAGGTAGTAATGTGTAAGAATCGCATTAATTAATTGATTAACTATATTAATGGATAAGTGACATTACTAAGTTTTAAGTGCAATAGGCACTAAGAAAGTGATCTATTAATACTAAAATAAAAAGATATAATTATGATCTACAAATAATATTAAAATTAATTGCATCACTTATCCTTTCAATTTCAAAGTATTATAAAAGAAATTTCAAATAACTTATGAATACTACATTCACCAACTCACTCAATTTTACCAATGCTATTCTTTACTATCCGACGATTCGTCTTCATCGGGTACTTTGTATCCTTTTTCGCGTGCTTCAGAAATCGCAATGGCGAGTGCCTGTTCCTGGCTTTCCACCGGTTTGCCATCTCTGCCTTTCAGCTTTCCTGCTTTCCATCGATGCATCGTTTCTTCGATATGTTCTTGTGCTTTCTTCGAATACTTTGCCATGATGTAAAGTTTTCGCTTGGTAAATCTGTTGTTATTATACAACGGGGCAACAAATGAAATGTTAGATACTAACCGGAATTTTTTTGATATTTGAGTGTGGCACATTTACAAAATGTGCCACACTTATTGAAGTAATTATATTTTAATGCAATAACATTTTACGTGTTTCTTTCCAGCCATTTACTTCTAATGTGTAATAATACACGCCGGCACCATGTAAATCCTGCTTGGAAATAATAATTTCCTGGTAGCCATTATTATAAAAACCAGCCACTGTTTTAATTACGCGTCCATCCGTACTATAAATTTGTAAGCGCGCCGTTGCCGCTTCACGCATATAAAACCCGATTTTAGTATCATTACTAAATGGATTGGGTTTATTTTGATACAACGTAAAGGGCGTATGTAAAGTTAGCGGCGCCTTGAACGAAAGTTGGATTGCCTGTATTTCACCTTGATTATTATAAGCTTCTGCCAGCGTCGGGCGCGACTGAATGGCAAGGTACTCTTTCAGTTTACCGCTTGTTTTGCTGTTGAAAGTCAAAGTAAATAAAATTTGCTCGCCGTCGAAATTCGTTTTACCCGCTGCATTCCAACTGGTAGTGATTTGTCCTTGTTCCAGGTAGCGCCAGCCAAAATGCTCGGCTTGCGTCACACCGTATTCAATGTCAAGGAGTTCCAGCATGTCGGGTTGGAATTGCAACGTGAATTGATATCCTTCTATTTGTTTCAAATCCGCTGAGAAATGCACTTTATACGTTTTTCCTGGCTCTAAAGACTGATCTGCTACTGCCAATTGGAATGGTGTTGTCGGTAAATTCCGAACATTATTAGCCGGGGCTGGATTGACATCTCCGATTTTGATGGCGATGAAATCAGCGTTCCGCATACCTGGTTGGGTGTGCGCGTCCATCCGCATTTTTTCAGGGAAAGGCGTTGCCCAAGGATTGCGTGGTTGCGGAAACTGGAAAGCTTTTTCTACAAAGCGCCAGCTGGTATTTTTGCTAAAGCGCGTATCAACGCCCAGGATCAATTTACGTAATTGAATCACATCTAAGAGGCTGACACTCTCTGAGTTATTGGCATCAGCGGCAATAATTTTATAAGGCGAATCCAATAACTGTGATCCTAAAATATGTTTGGTTATCAAAATAATATCAAAAGTGGAAACGCCCTGAATATGATTTTCATTCAAATCAGGAATGATCTCAACTGAAGGGTTGCCATTGGCAATATTAGCCACCGCAGCATAAAAACCTTGGGCGTTGGTTTGCGTCAATTGGTTGGCGCCGTTTTGCACCCGCACATTTACGCCGGGCACCGGAACATTATATTCGGTGGTAATTTTACCGGCAATCGGCATGCTGTTGCTGTCAGAACTTTCACAGTTTAATAAATTATCCTGTACCAACACGTAGGTTATGCAATAATCATAATTCGGACCGCCCTCCGTGCCATCGGGTTGTACGCTGCGCGGATTATTGGCATTATCCCAGGCATAAATGGCAACCGGTAAACTCTGACCGGCATCTTCGCAGGTAATTAACAGGCTCGTTTGGTTGCGGCGCGGAATTTCCCCAAGTCGGCTGATCGAATACGTCACCGGACCGGTACAATCCTCCAGTTCCCGGACAATAAAATCGGTTGCCCAGATTAAATTAGCGGCTGCATCGGGAATACTGTCGCCATCCACATCCCGAGCCGGACGCACGGGCATTAATTCAGCGGCTAAACCATTGATACAGACCGGCGAAGGGGCTTTGCAATCCTCCAAGCGAACTCTGGTACGGGCAGTATTGTAATTGCCGCAACCGTCTTTAACGCGAATTTCAATGATATGCTCGCCAATGGGGAAGGAATCGACATAGCGATATTTAGGGTATTCCCCACGAATGCGCGGACCGTTGATTACTTTTTGATCTACACTATCATTATAATAATCAATCACAACTTGAAACTGAATATTTTCAAAGGCACATTCTTCATCCACCGTAAATGGGATGGTAATTTCGTTGCTGCAAGTGTTATTTTCGATGCAAAAAACGTCCGTCGAACTTAAATAAAGCTGGGGTGGGGTATCATCAAATACCTTCAACATTTGGGTGTACTGCCAGTAACCCGTAGAATTGCTAGTACGCCAATAGCCTGGTGGATTCGTTCTGCCGTCGCAGGTTCTGCCTTTATTGCCTTCTGCCGGGATGCGGTCTCGTTCATTATTATTACGGTCTATAAAAGCAGGGCGCTCATTGCCCGCACCAGGGCGGCGCAGTACGTAAACGGGCTCATCGCCGGGATTACCATCACAATCTTCATCGCGACTGATAATAATCGGGTCGGAAATACCATCGTATTCACACCAGTTAATAACTTTAAAC
>JBKBWT010000148.1:0-9969 GCA_046314415.1 Saprospiraceae bacterium | reverse complement strand
TAAACGTTCGTTGTATTTTAAAACATTCACCTCCGGTGGGAAGGAGTCGTTCGTCTTTTACTGCCACTGCCAGCAAGTCACAAGCCAGATTTTGGGTTTCCAGCAGGGTATCCAATAGTACTTTACAATTACCGCTTACATCCGCCGGAAACTTGATCTCGTAATTATGCGTTTTTGTAACGGTGATAACCTGTTGACACGGTGCAGAACGATTGCCTGCTGCGTCTTCGGCGTAATAAATACGCGTAATTTTACCAACACCACAATTATCACGTTCATCCAGCACTGCACTGCATATAATATTCGCGCCGCAATTATCCACCGCAATAAATTCACCAAATCGCTGATTGAGTAAAAGGCTGTCTTCACAAGTAAAGGCAGATTCATAGCGCACCAAACTATCGGTACAAGCGATTGTAATATCAAGGGGCGGCTTGCATACAGGCTTTGATTTATCCTCTACCAACACATCCAGCCAGCATATATTGTAATTATCTTTAATCTCCCTGCCGCAATAATCCACATTTTCCCATTCTCCCGGAATGCCATTTCCATCTGCGTCATCCCAAACCCGCATTTCAATGCGCACAGTTTTTCCTACATCGCAGCAGGTAAGGTAAACAAAATCAGCCCAATCGCTGCGGTACAGACTATCGTTTTCCTCCTCGTCGCCGCCGCCGCCACCGTCAATAGGTATTGGGGGTTCTTCAATAGGATTTTCGCCATCACCCCCGCCTTCATCACCGTCCGGTAGAGGCGGTTCGTCGATGGGATTTCCACCATCATCTTCCTCCGGTTCATCCCCATACTCCGTTACATAATATTCATAATCATCAATACAATCTTCGGCTACCACCCGGCGCACCTGCACTTTGATATTCGAGCAGTTATCAAAACTACCCTCATCAATATCGGCTGCAAAAACTTTGGTAATGGGCGCTTCGGTGCCAATTGAAACGTTCAAAAGGTCATTGCAGATCGCAATCGGCTCGCTCAAATCCAACACTTCAAATTCACAGTACAGGAATCGGGTATTGCGGCAATCATCGGTGATTCGGTACCGGAAATAATGCACCCCGCGTGGCAATCCATTGACAATATCTCCTGGTTTTTTATTTCTTGCAATTACAATTTCTTCCGTATGATAATCTTCGATTGCGCCGTCGGGGCCGTAAACAGGTGTCTGACTAACTACGACTACATCTACGTCAATTTGCCAATTGGAACAATTATCTGTCACTGTATCTGGTGCAAGAATGGTAATGGTAGCCGTACAGGCAAAAGGTCCGGTCGAGAAAACCAAGGGGCATTCCTCCTCATCCCACTGGCAGGTGGCTTCGGGCGGTGTAAAATCGCCTACTTTAATTAACTGTTTGTAAATCAGGGTGCTACCGGGGTTACACCAGTCATAAATCGTCCATTCCCGGATAAATGTATAAGCATTATCACAAATATCAACTCTGGAGGTATTCTGGTAAGTAGCTGCCAGATTACACAATTTTATGTTTAAATCTTTCAACCCGAAAGCCGTACGTACAAAAGGATAACCTGTAACCGAAGGATGCGGATAGCCGAGTGAATCCAATGGAAATTCCTCATCACATTCGATGTAATCAATAAAGTTAGGTAGAACGACATCCTGAATTTTTGGTTTACGAACGGTAATGGTCTGGGTGCAAAGCGTACCATTGCCTTGAGCATCGGTTGCTACGAAAGTACGCTTTACCAGAGTCGAATCACAAGTGCCATAACTAAGTTGCACCTGATCGCCCACACAAATTGTTACCTCTCCACCGCAATTATCGCTCACCGAAGCACCCCGCGTAAACCAGGAATTACCTTTATGCGGGAAGCCCGTCAATTGCAATACTTTACGTAAATCATTGCTGATGGAAATGATATTACCTTCTCGGTCCGTGCGGTAGCAAGCATTAGCAGGCAATTTTATACGATCCAGATCATCACAAACGAGGTGGGTAATCCAGGGCAATTCATTCACCGTTTTGCCCTTTAAAATCTCGGTATTGGGCTGCTGGGTTAGTTCATCCCGAAATACAATCCACGCATAATTGCCGGTGTCTTCCGGTTGCAGAGAAGTGGTAACGAGATAATACGTTTGATTTTGCTTTAATTCCAATTCCATGCGAATGAATGGCGGCAAGTTTTGGTTGAGCCAAGGCACCCGTTGCTGAATAAAAGGAAGATCATTCCACCAGTCGCCCAGCACCTGACCATTGGTGATCGCATCCCGACCCTCCGTGAAAGCAACGATATTCTGGCAGGGTAATTCCGGTACAAAACTGCCTTGGAAGATAGCGCCGGTGGCAATATCAGATTTTACAAAATCATGTAATAAAACAAAAGTATAAATGCCGTCTTTCGCTACTTTAAATTCAATGGTATCATAATAATATTGACCTTGCTGGGGCGTTTGCGCCGATAACCAGCAGGTGAAATCCCGGCGATTAAAAGCCAGATCGGTATCTTCTAAAGTGCCGTTTAGGATATTAGCATAGGCAGTATTGACGACCGAGCCGGTATTTTCCGGGCAAGTAAGGGTGGGTGCAGTCTTGTCCTCCACGCGCACATGTCCCCAACAGAACTTACCCGTGCGCGTATTGGTGAGTTTATAAGTTAAAAATTGACCGACGTAATTAGCAGGAATTGTAACGCCGATGGACTGATTTTGATAAAAAACTTCGACCTGCAAATCCGCCACGCAGGCAGGATCAAGGTCGGGCGCTACCACCATCTGTGGCTGAAGCCTTAATTGGCAGGCATCGTCCAAACGGACATTTACGGTGTCAATACAAGCCAATTCAGGACATGCCAATGCCTCCGTTGTTGATACTTGCCGGGGCTTTACTACTTCCCACCACAATAGCATAGCAGGAATTACCCAAAGACTTAGGAATTTTAGGCTTTTCATATTTAGGTCGTCGTTTGTTCAAAGGGCAAAAAATATTGAAAAATGGCATTCTGATATTAAATTAAGCCCGATTTTCAATATTAATACCTATCGTATAAAATAGCGTAATCTTCAGACAACAAATGAGCAATTTTTATATAAATCTTACATTTCCAAAGTAATAGAAAAAGTATGAATATTAGATAAATCTATGCCATTATTTTCAACACCGCCGTCATCTTTTAGTCGAATACTGATATTGGCGACCCCTACCGCCTCCGGTGCTGCTTTAAAAGTCAGTGTGCCATCAGCAGAAATTTGCGGCGCTATTTCAAATAATGACGGATTATCATTTGATTCGATTATAAAAGTTAAAGTCTGACTTTGTTCATCCGCCGGTCCGGCACTGATAGCGGTTGCCCAGTTGGCAAAAGTTTGCAAAGTAGTATCTGTTTTTATAATAATATTATTGCCTTTCGTAAATGCAGGCGCATCATTCACTGGCAAAATGTTAATCATCAGGGTATCTGGTGCCGAAGTATTTACCCCACCGTTATCCGTTCCGCCATTATCTTGTATATTCAAGACCAGGGTGGCGGTTCCTGCGGTATTTTCTTTGCCGGTAAATGTAAGCGTTCCTTCGGGATTCACGCTGGGAAGCGCCGCAAATAAGTCAACATTATCATTATTGAGTATATTAAAAATCAGAACCTGATCGACCTCATTCATATTACCGGCATTCAGATTAGTCGCCCAATTCGCCAGCGTTTGCTGACCGGCATCTTCCAATACGGTCACATCAGCACCGCCGCTAAAACTAGGCGCATCATTTACCGGTAAAATCGACAACAGGATTGCCGAAGTATCACGATTACCATCATTATCCAGCACGAAAAAAGTGAATTGGTCATTACCTGAAAAATCAGGATTAGGCTGATACTGAATACTCGCGGAAGTGTTTGATAATGAGGTGATTCCACCCAACACACCATTTTGCGTGTTTTGCACCAGCACGAAATCCAATTTATCACCATCCGGGTCAACACCGTTTAATACCAACGAAACCGATTGATCTTCTAAAATAGTCGGGAAAGCTGCGGGGATAGCCACCGGCGTACTTTGAAAACTGCCGGGAATCAGGGTGGTATTGGGATCGCCGGTGCGACCCACCATCATATTAAAAATAGCCGTATCGCCTATATTACTGATTTCCGCCTGATAACGAATGGTATCCCGTCCTTTGGCGGGTTGTCGGTTCGTCGTTGCCGAAAGAGTGATTTTTGCAGCGGGTGTATTTTGAGTATAAGCAATCGAATGGACTGCCAATGCCAGAAAAACTGCGCAAAGCTTGGCAAAGCAGAACATAAACCGAGAATTGCTTTGATTCATCATGGGTGCCGCTGATTTAGTTCTATTTTATAGCAATAATAATACCAAACCCAACAACATTATAGGCTGTGGGATGGAGGGGGGAGAATCATACCGGGATAGATAATTCCCTCATAAAACCGAAGGAATGTTCTCTCAAACGCTCATGACAAGGCTGTCAGGGTAGAAGTCACACAGAAAGTGATGCCTAACATTTTATTGGCGGCAAAGATACATAAAAACTTTCATCATCTGATGCATTTCTGAGGCAGCAAATGGAATAATTTTTAGTTAAAAAACGTTGAAGCGGCGGGTAATTGCTAATTTTACCCGTGTAATTCAATCTATACTATGAAACGCGCTTTGGTTCTGCTCTTTATTTTTGCCTTGCCTTTGCTGAGTTGGGCACAATCATCACGAAATTTTCAGGTTGGCTGCATTGGTTTTTACAATTTTGAAAACCTGTTTGATACGTTGGATGCGCCTCATGTCAACGATCAGGATTTTACCCCGCAGGGTAGTTATCGTTACAATACCGAAATTTATGTGGACAAATTGGACAAACTCGCCCGGGTGGTTGCCGAATTGGGCACTGAAATAACCCCCGATGGAGTCGCTATTTTGGGCATTGCCGAGCTGGAAACGCGTAAACCGCTGGAGGATTTTATCAACCATCCGAAGCTGAAAAGTCGCAATTATCAAATTGTCCATTACGAATCGCCCGATGAACGCGGCATTGACGTAGCGCTGATTTACCAACCCAAATATTTCAAGGTAACAGCCAGCCGCTCGGTGCCGGTACCCCTGCCAAACAATGATTTTACCCGGGATATTCTGTTCGTTTCGGGCTTGTATGATGGTGAGCCTATGCATATTTTGGTGAATCACTGGCCCTCGCGCAGCGGCGGGGAGGCGGCGTCACAACCTTTGCGCAATCTGGCGGCTACCATTTGTAAAGACATCGTTGATTCGCTTACGAAGGTCGATCCCAACGCCAAAATTGTCCTGATGGGCGATTTGAATGATGACCCGACCAGCCCCAGCGTTCGCACTATTTTGGATGCCAAAGGCAAGAAAGAGCAAGTGGAAAAAGGCGGTTTGTACAATACCATGTACGATTTTTATAAAAAAGGCATCGGTACGCTGGCTTATCAGGATTCCTGGAGTTTGTTCGATCAGATTATCATTTCATATGGATTGATTAATCCTAAGGCGGGCGGCTATCAGTTTTATCAGGCACAAGTGCATAATAAAGCCTACATGAGTCAGCAAACCGGGCAATTCAAAGGCTATCCGCTGCGCACTTTTGTGGGCACAAATTATATCGGGGGTTACAGCGATCACTTTCCTACATATATTTTTTTAATCAAAGAGGTAAACGTGCGACCTTAGGAGGGATAGTCTGGTGTTTTAGTGTTATGGTGTTTTTGTGTTATGGTGTTAGGGTGGTAAATTGAATTTTATTTTTAAATAATATTATAATCAAATTATAATATTTAATGGATGTCAGGGTAGCATTACCTGTTTTAAAATTTGCTGTAAATCAGCATTATAAGAAGCATGAATGAAGCTCATGGTGGTATCTAATAGCAATAAAAATAAGCCTTGAATAATCAGGGATTTACCAAAGCCGCTCCACATAAAATCAAATTTTTCGACCACTTTACTATGCCGATATAATAAAAAGCCGGTCAAAGCATAAATGATATCCAGCCCGATATTAAGCATTAATAACTTTTGTGCGGTATAATGTTTGGCTACGGTGCTCGCCAGATCAAATTGCGCGGGGTCGCTATGCGTCACGGTATACAGCATTGCCCAGGCAATTACAAAATTTACCAGATTGAAAGCTGCATTCATATGATGAAAAGACTCCGGTTCACCATCGTACAATTTCCAGGTCAAATAACCGCTGACGGTAATATTTAAAATTGCCCAGCTTCCTAAAATACAAGCGTGTAAACGACTGATTTCCAGTCGGTTTTCATTTAATGACAATAAACTGGCGGTATCAGATTGGGCGACCACATCAAAAGCAAACAGCAACAAAATGCTCGTAAACAGGAGTTTCATCGATTTAAGATTATATGAACAGCCCGCAAATTGCTCCGGGGAAGATGGATTTTCAATGATTTTTATCAAAATCATGTGAAACTTTGCAATGGGAACTCTATTTTTGCATCCGCAAAATTTTGATACACATGGGACGTGCATTTGAATATCGCAAAGAGCGCAAAATGAAGCGCTGGGCGAATATGGCAAAGACCTTTACGAAGATTGGTCGGGAAATTGCTATTGCGGTACGGGAGGGCGGCGGCGACCCCAACTACAACGCGCGTCTGCGCCTGGCAATGCAAAATGCCAAGGTAGCCAATATGCCAAAGGCAAATGTGGAGAATGCCATCAAAAAAGCCTTGTCCAAAGATGCCGAAAATTATGATGAAATCGTATATGAAGGGTATGCACCGCATGGCGTAGCGGTAATGGTGGAAACTGCCACCAACAATACCAACCGCACCGTAGCCAACGTGCGCCACGTGTTCTCTAAATACGGCGGTTCGCTCGGTACATCCGGCTCAGTGGAATTTATGTTTGTGCGCAAGGGCATTTTCAAAATCAAAGCTGAAGGACGGGATCCGGAAGAATTGGAATTGGAACTGATTGATTTTGGCTTGGACGAAATGCGCCGCGAAGAAGATATGCTGGTGCTTTACACCAATTTTGCCGACTACGGCACCCTGCAAAAAGCGCTCGAAGAACGCGGCATCGAAGTCGAAAACTCAGAGTTGGTGCGCATTCCCACGCATACAAAAGAACTGTCGGATGAGCAGGTGGAAGATGTGATCAAGCTGATTGAAAAAATGGAAGAAGACGAAGACGTGATTAATATTTTCCATAATATGGACATGGGTGAATAAATATTAGGGCGATATATTATAAAATATGTCGTCCTAATGATATTATTTTAATAAAGTATTACTTACTGCTTGGTATGCAGGACGATTTCTTACAAGTGCAACTCGACCAACGCCAGGCACAAAATGCCCTCCGTAGCCTCCCGGCTGCCCACGATCTGATTGATTTCTGTTCTAATGATTACCTTGGCTTTGCCAAAACTGCTGAAAATCAGAATTTTATAGGTAAGCCCGGCTCTACCGGCTCGCGCCTGATTTCGGGGAATACGGCTTTTGCCGAAGCACTCGAACAAAAAATTGCCCGTTTTCACCACGCCGAAGCCGGCTTGTTATTTACGTCGGGTTATGCTGCCAATCTTGGGCTTTTATCCTGCATCGCTACGCGTCATGATACGATTTTATACGATGCTCTATCGCATGCTTCGATCCGTGATGGCATTCGCCTCTCCCCGGCTAAAGCTTATTCCTTCTATCATAATGATGTAAATGATTTACAAAAAAAATTAAAAAACGCTGTAGGGCGCATTTTTATCATCATTGAAAGCATTTACTCCATGGATGGTGATGCCGCCCCCTTAATGGAAATATGTAATATTGCTAAGCATTATGATGCGTATATAATAGTAGATGAAGCCCATTCCACCGGCGTTTGTGGACCACACGGCGAAGGACTGACCGTTGAACTCAACTTGCAGAACAAAGTCTGGGCGCGCATTTATACCTTTGGCAAAGCCATTGGTAGTCACGGCGCGATTGTAGTTGGGTCTGCTACTTTACGAAATTATTTAATTAATTTTTCCCGACCGTTTATTTACACCACCGCGCCACCGGAGCATACGTTACAAAGTATTGATCATGCGTATAATAATTTACTAAATAATTCGGCGCTTAAAAATTTACATCAAAATATTCAGCTATTTTTACAGTCACTTTCAGTCACCGCTTCAGCTTATTTTGTCCCTAGCCAAAGTCCCATTCAATGCCTCATCTGGCAAGGCAACGACCGCGTCAAAGCCTTCGCCCAAGCCGTGCAAGCCGCCGGATTCGACGTGCGCCCCATTCTGCATCCTACCGTACCCCAGGGGCAGGAGCGCCTGCGCATTTGCATCCACGCGTTTAATAAACCATCAGAAATTACAGCATTAACCAATTTTATAAATAATTACATTACATCATATTCTGTGTAACTTTGTGCCCTCCGTGGTAAAAAATTAAATCATAAGGGCTGCTAGAAGTGAAAATCTCACGTGGTTAACTTGTTTCGTTGTAAAAAAGCCGTGAGGGAAGTCTGGCATCTGGCATCAAAAAATCTGGCATCTATGAAAAAAGGCATATTTATAACCGGCATTGGCACCGACGTAGGCAAAACCGTCATCGCAGCGATTCTGACCGAAGCGCTCCAAGCCGACTATTGGAAACCCATTCAATCCGGAGATCTGGATAACTCCGACTCCATGAAAATTCAGCGTTGGATCAGCAATGCACGTACCCGCATTCACCCTGAAACGTATCGCCTGCACACCCCCATGTCGCCCCACGCCGCCGCTGAAATTGACGGAATACGAATCGAACTACCCAACATCAAACTCCCAAACACCCAAAACTTCTTAGTGGTGGAAGGCGCGGGTGGCTTACTGGTTCCCCTGAATGATAAAGATTATATCATAGATTTAATTCAGCATGTAAAATTGCCGGTCTTACTCATTTCACGGCATTATCTCGGCAGCATCAATCATACTTTACTCAGCATTGAGGCTTTACAACATCGAAACATTCCCATCGCCGGCATCATTTTTAATGGCGACGAGCATCCTACCACCGAATCCATCATTCAGCAGCGCAGCGGCGTGCCGGTACTGGGTAGAGTGGGGGATTTGGGGGAAGTAAATAAAGCAACCGTGCAGCAATGGGCAAAGCAGTTAAAACCAGCACTGGAAAAGTTGTTTTCAAACTAAAGAACTAAGGAATTAAGATTGAACTTTCTCAAGCTGTTGGTTCAAATATGCAATCTTATCAACAATAGATTTTTTATCTCTAGCATAGTATAATATGATTTCTTTTAGGGGAATACTTATTTTTTGTTTGAACTCATGATTGAAATCTAACAACCAACTATGAATATCATCATCAGATTCGCGGGGATATGTCTCAAAAAGACAAATAAAAACTTGATCACTAAATTTACTACCTTTATTTTTTAAATTCCGCAAAAAGTCAGAAGCGTGTTTTTCATCATTGAATCTAGTAATAAAATCTGTAATTTGTTTGTTTGAAAGCGCTAGGCTCTCTGAATTTATTAATTCAACTATTTTAGTTTGCTGACTATATTCAGTGAAATGCATCAAAAATGTATTAAAAATATCAAAATTAGGAATTCCACCCTCGTTTTTGTAGTGATTATACATTTCAATTGCGCTGTTCAAATCAGGAACTCTATTGTTTGGTTTTGCTCTATTAATGTAATATAATATAAAATAATGTTTTTCTTCTTTCTTTTTATGATCGGTGCTTCTAATAGCTTCGTAACTAATTAACTCTCCAAATATCTTTTTACAATCATCTTCCGTTGTTGCCTTAAACATGAGGTAATTGTATGGAAGTATGTCAATTTTTTTATACTTGCTTTTTATTTCTTCATAAATATCCCAAGCTCTGGTAAAATCAGAATCATTAGTAACCTTAATTAATAATAGAGTTGCGTCCATGTAAATAGTTGAAAATCAAAGTTGATTAAATTTGGGGTAAAAAAAGGAGCATGAGCCTACATTATAAAGCTAT
>JBKBWT010000147.1:0-14814 GCA_046314415.1 Saprospiraceae bacterium | reverse complement strand
CTGGTTGGCTATCAAATAGTCCACATACAACTCGAAAGTAGCTGGAAATTTCATCCTCCAAAGGTCGTAACTGTCAAAGAACTTTTTTTTCCTAATTTTTTACCTGCGTAATCTCAGTTAATCAGTGTCCTATACAAATTAGAATTCATGCTTGAAAAAGGCTGGCTACGATGGGTGCTTCCGGCAATCATTGGCTTGGCGATGTTTGGCATCGTCCATATCATGAGTCAATTTGAAGCTGAACAGTTTTCGTGGGCAGCCCTTTTGGTTTTTTGCGGGGTATTTTATATCATATGGTCTATCGGAATAATATTACACCGGCGGCTGGATCGGTATTTGAGTTGGAAAGAACGGGGCTGGCGGCGGTTTTTTATACAGTTAGGGCTATTTTTATGCATTAACCTGTTAATATTTGAACCATTTTATATCATATTGAAGCATTTCCTCATTTGGTATATGCCGCAAAATGATACCGTTTCTTATAAACATGTGCTGGTCACGAGTTTAGGTATTGTGATTATTACTTTTTTGGTTTATTCCGTGCAAATGAGCCTGTTTTTTGTTGAGAAATGGAAGCAGGAAGCGCTACGCGCCGAGCAATTACAAAAAGAAAGCATTCAGGCAGAATTAAATTCATTAAAACATCAGATCAGCCCACATTTTTTATTTAATAGTTTAAATATTCTGACGGAATTAATTGACGAAACGCCCGATTTAGCGAAAGATTATGTTAATAAGTTAGCGGAAACCTACCGTTATGTTTTAAAAAATCGCAATACAGAACTCGTTCTTTTACAGGAAGAACTGGAGTTTTTGGAAGCGTATCTTTATTTATTAAAAAAACGGTTTGGCGATAATTTACAGGTTTGTTTACAAATCGATCCGGCAGCGCAATCTTTATATTTGCCACCATTAACTTTACAATTATTAGTAGAAAACGCGGTAAAGCATAATGTTTTGAGCGCGCATTTACCTTTACAACTGGATATTTACACTGAATATCATAATTTATGGGTGAAAAATAAGTTGCAACGCCGCAGTGATACCGCGAATACTGGTAAAACGGGCTTGGAAAATATCCGGCGACGGTATCGTTATTTATCCGAATTGGATATTCATATCATGGAAACAAGCGATTTTTTTATGGTTCAGGTTCCTTTATTACAAGCGGAAGCATGAAAGTAATCATCGTAGAAGACGAATATTTAGCAGCGCAAAAACTTACTAAACTGCTACTTGCACACGATCCTGCCATTGAAATCCTGGCAACGCTGGAAACCGTGAGCGAAACCGTGCAATGGCTACAAAGCGAGGGGCAGCCAGATTTACTTTTTTTGGATATTCATTTAGCGGATAGTAATGGTTTTGATATTTTTCGGCAAATTATGATTAATTGTCCGGTGATATTTACCACCGCTTATGATGAGTATGCATTGAAAGCTTTTGAAGTGAATAGTATTGCATATTTATTAAAACCCATCACGCCGGAGCGATTGGCGCAAGCTTTGGAAAAGTATCAGCAGCTGAAAAAAACATTTAGTACTGCATCATTTGATTATCAAAAATTGATTGGTTTATTACAACCCAAGGCTTATAAAGATCGGTTTTTAGTAAAAAACGGGCAAAAAATTAAAACCATTCCGACGGAAGACATCGCTTATTTTTATGCCGAAGACGGCGTTGTGTTTTTGAAAACAGTTCAAAATCAGGCGTTTATATTGGATTATACGTTGGAACAGCTTGAGCAGTTATTACATCCACATCAATTTTTTCGCGCGAATCGCAAATTTTTAATTTCTATTAACAGCATTGCCGAAGTGCAGCCTTATTTTAAAGGCAGATTGCACGTTTATTTACAGCCGGCTACCGCAGAGCAACTGATTATCAGCAATGAACGTGCCGGTCATTTTAAGCAATGGATGGGCGGCTAAGGCTTGGGCACAACTAAATATTTTTCGAGCCAAGCTGTCCAGCGTTTGTACACATCCAGCGCGTTCACCGGATCGGACGGAAAATGCCCTGGCCCCGGATAAGCAATAAATTGCACATCTATTCCATTGTCACGCAAGGCGTTATACAATTTATAGGAGCCCGTAATACTCACGCGGGCATCTGCCGTTTTTGACATGATTAAAGTTGGGGTAATAATATTAGGGAAATATGTAATTGGTGATTGTTCATAAGCGGCTTTCAAATTATCTTTTTTGTAAGGCGAATCGGTGATAGCATGGCGCAACATTCGATTCAGATCGCTCAGGCTGTACATATCGGTATAATCCACCGGCGCCGCGCCCGCCATCGCGGCAACCCACTCATCCGGGTAGCGCCCGATCATCCAGGCGGTCATCCAGCCACCGTAAGACCAGCCGGAAACCGCAATTTTATTGGAATCTATGTAAGATTTTTGTTTTAAGGCATTAACCCCTGTCATAATATCTTCACCCGGACCCTCCGCTGCATCGTTGGCAATGGCACTTTGAAACGCATTGCCCAAATTATTACTACCACGATAATTCGGTTGAAAAACAATCCAACCTTTACTCGCCATATAATATGGTAAAAATTCAAATCCGATGCCCGAAGCCGCAGTCGGTCCACCATGAATATATAAAACTAAAGGATACTTTTTATTTACATCAAAATCAGGCGGGTAGGTCAGTACACCGTCCGGTTGAAATCCCTTGGTGCTTTGCCAGGTAAAGCCTTCGCGCTTGCCCAATTTTAAGTTTGTAATATTTTTATTATAATCGGTTAACTTCTTAGGGACAGCATTTACATTACTTTTATAATATAATTCATCGGGACGATTGGGTTCCCGACCAATCAAAATCATGCTACCGCTGGGATGTACGTCGAAGTAATTGATACCGGCGATATTACCTAATGCTAGTTTTTTGCCATTTTCATTTACTTTTTGTAACCAAAGCCCGGATTTTACCCCATCCTGCACGCTTAGTATTATGTTTTCATTATTCAGCCAGTGAAAATCATTTACTTCACGGTCAATATTACGACTAATGTTAATGCTTTTTCCGCTTTTTACATCTACCATATGTAGCTCATTCTGATTGGCGGGCACACCCTCGCGCGGGTAAGAATAAGCCAGCCATTTGCCGTCAGGAGCGAAGAGCGGCGCGGTTTCCTGCATTTGATGCGCCGTTGCCGGATGCACGGTTTTATTAGCAATATTTAGAATGTAATTTTTAGATAAATCCGAATCGCCGGAATAAGCCGACGCAAAGCCCGTAAAAGCGATGGCTTGCCCATCGGGCGACCAGGATAAATCGGATATGTATAAACCTGTTGCCAATGTAATAGAATCGGGACTTATGATATTTCTCGACAAATCCATTACATCCACCAGCCAAAGTACGCTGCGCAGCGGTGCCCGATCGACTAAATAACCGTTGCTGCCGACTTCAAAAGCATTGTTAAAACGAGTGGAATCCGGTTTTTCAGGTGTTTCCTGCGGGGCAATGAATGCGATTTGACGCCCATCCGGACTCCAGGCAAAACGTTGGATGCCCATCGCGCTGCGAATAATCTGGAGCGTGTCGCCGCTAGCGCTTGATATAATATTAATTTGTTTGGTTCTCAGGTTATTTACAACGTAAGCAATATTTTACCATCCGGCGACCAGTCCATATCAGTAATTTCTCCTTTTACTAATGTCTTTAAAGTACTGGTTTCCAGATTAATATGTATTAATTCTTGGTTGTGGCGATTGTTATCATAATCCCGGTGCGTAGCCATAAAGATGGCAGATTTTCCGTCGGGTGACATTTTAGGATTAGATAAAGTAACAATATTATTTAAATCCTGAAGGGTAATATTTTGTGCAATAATATAATGTTTCGCAGTAAAGTGAATAAAACTCAAAAGGAGTAATTGGGCGATTCTTCTTTTCATAGCGGTGTTTTTTATAAAGGATCGCCCAATTTATAAAATTATTTTGAAATCGGAATGCTTTAAGCAAATTTCACCGAAGTCATTGTAATAGAGCCCATTACGGCTTTATCATTAAAGAAGGAAACTTCATCTTTTTTATCTTTTAAGCCCAGGGTATATAATAATGGATAATAATGATCGGGTGTTGGAATGGCTAATTCAGCGGCTTTGCCGAGTTTTTTATAATGAATCAGCGCATCATGATTATCATCCATGATATGCTTTTTAAAAATTTCATTGAGTTCGATTGCCCAATCAAATCCGGTTTCGGGCTGCTGCCAGTTCAAAATTCGCAAATTATGCACCATATTACCACTGCCCATCATAAGTACGCCCTTTTTACGTAAAGTTTGTAATGCTTTGGCTAATTCATAATGATATTCCGGCGTTTGATAATAATCGATGCTTAATTGTAATACAGGGATATTAGCATTTGGATACATATGACGAACAATGGTCCAGGTGCCATGATCCAAACCCCAGTCGTGATCCAGCCCGACAGGCGTTTTTTGAATCAAAGCCGCTGTTTCTTTTGCCAATTGCGGATTACCAGGTGCGGGGTATTGCACGGCAAATAATTCGGGCGGAAATCCACCAAAATCATGAATGGTTTTGGGTTGGTTCATAGCGGTGATATGCGTGCCGCGTGTGAGCCAATGTGCTGATATACAGAGCACTGCACTGGGCGTGGGGATGGTTTTGCCCATTTCCTGCCAGCGTTGGCTGAATTCATTGTCTTCAATGCCATTCATCGGCGAGCCGTGCCCGACGAACAGCACGGGCATGCGTTCGTCCTGCTCGCCCAAGGAGTCGCTCAGTTTTCTCAATTCATTTAGTGATGCCATACTTGTGATACCCGTCAAAAAAGTTTTGATAAATAATTTCCGATTCATCCTGCCCAGATTTATGTTGCCAGACAGCAAACATACAAAACAATGTTTAAACATCAAAATATTATATAAAGTTTCACTTGCACTAAAATAATAATTTAGATGCCGGAAGTAAGATGTTGTAATAAATTGGAAAATAGTCTGTTATATTTAAGATGTGCGTCGTATGTAAATGTAAGTAGATGTAATAATGCAATAAAAAACAGGGGATAATATTGCAATATCATACCCTGTTTTTTATACAAAATGCCGCAATGTACTAACGGCTTACTTCTTTAGCGGCATTCACCGCGGCACCATTACTAGCTTTATGATATTTCAGTGCATATACCGAGCGGTATTGCGTTGCGTCTTTAAAATAGGCATAGAGTGCTTTGCGCGTCGGCTCATCTATAAAATCAGCCAAGGGCTGCTCGACTGCCTGAAAATTTGCCAGTGCCAGCTGCAATTTTTTATCCCACTCAGGATATAAATTATCAAAATCTTCCGGACGTAACATCTTCCTACACAAGCCTTTATTGCAGATTAATTCCATAGATTCGGTTAGATTAAAGATGCCGTATTCGTCGGTGATTTCTTCACCAGCCTGAATATCCCGAATAGCAATTTCAAATCCGTAGCCCGTGCTCATGCTGTTGCAATTACAGCAGTGATTAATATATTTCGCAAAATCCCAACTTACAATGCGATAACCGCGCTCATCGATGTAAGAATATTTTTCGATGACTTCCTGCATCGCCGGTGGGTGAAGCAGGTATGCAGTGGGAGAAACTTCCATTTCCAGGCTGTCCTTGATGTACGTAATCGTACCTTGCGGAATAAACTCGGTAGCAAATACCCCGTAGCCGACCTCCGGACTAATGAAACGTAATTCAGTCTTTGGATGTAACATGATATCCAGAGTTAATTTTAATTATAATAATAAATAATCTTATTCACTATCTTAAAATCGCGGTAATAACTGGTTGTCTTTGCGCTGAAAAGGCGAGGCGTGCAGCGCATTACCACCCTGTCAAGTTATATGGTTCCTCAGGTTTTATTCATGTCCAGGTATTTTGTTGATTGTAAATGTATTTACAAAATAGTTGTACATAAATATTTCAATAATGAATTGATTATCAGTTAAATTGGTGGAATGAGTGAATGAGGTCGGTATTGTACCCGATACGTTGTTATAAAGGTCAAGTTTACCAATTGTTTAGCACAAATGGAAATGATTTTCGACGAATAGGAAATGATTTGTAAAATGAATGTTAAGCGGGGAGGGGAGTGGTGGAAAGGTGGAATATTGGAAAGTGGAATATTGGAAAGTTGGAATAAAGTGTGATGTCAGAAATTCTTTAATCCGACACATTCAAATCAAAAATGGCGGATCATCTCGAAGGACGATCCGCCACACCTATTGTTGGATATGTACATGGAAAAATTATCTTAGTTGGAATCGTTGTACGTATTGACTGTTCGTCTGGCGGTTGGAAACCAATTCCAAATCCAGTCGGCAGTTTTCAAACTGCAAGGTGTAGGTTTGTTGCGTATGGCTCGGATTGAGAGGCGAGTTTTTGATCACCTTTGAGCCAATAAATCTGCCCACTTCCTTAAAGCTCAACATGAGTTCTTTCACGAGATTCAGGGCGTTTTCGTTTTGAGCGTTCATTAGCGCAACAGTTAAGGCTAATTTGATTTGTCGGATGTTCATTTTGGATATGTTTTAATGGTGTTTTAAAGATTGTTTTCGTTTCTTGGTCAAAATGTTACTGTAATAACTTGCTTTCTGCTTCGGATGTTGCTTATTTATTTTTAAAGTATTGTTAATGTTTTTGTTCAGCTTTTAACACCAATTTTCAGTACAAAATTCCGTTAGCTGCTTCTTTTTGACGAATAAAACCGACCAACGTTTAATGGAATTCGACTGAAAATTTCAGTCCGCCTTTTTATTAAGAATGCGATTTTCCTAAAAAGATACGCGTGCAAATGATCTTTTGGTTTGTTCGCAAAAAAAACTTAACATTTACTGGCGAATCCTTGATGTTGCCGTGTCCTTTGACGCTTTGGATGAACAGAAAGACGGTAGGGATTTTTAAAAGGTTGGCGCATTAAGAATTATTTAACAACGATTTAATGTAATCCCGATAATTCGGGACAAGTTGTGCCAATGTGTCAATTTTACATAAACTACGCGATTTTGTAATAATAAAAAAATGTGCCACACCTTAATAAGCGCAGCACATTCGCAATTTCTTAATTTCCCAATATTATAATTTCCTAATTTCTCTTATTATTCATCGGTTTTTCATTATTCAATTCCATCATATCTGCGCCCGTACGCTCGTCGCCGATTAAATGTTTGACAAAATATTCAGCGCGCAACCAATAAAAATATTCATTCATATCACCAAAGCCATGCCGCTGCCCCGGAAACAGGAAAAAATCGAAGCGCTTATTCGCTTTAATTAAAGCATTCGCCATGCGTATCGTGTTGGCGGGATGCACATTATTATCAATATCACCGGTGCAGAGTAACAGCTTGCCTTTCAGGTTTTTAGCGAGTTCGGTATTTTTATCAATATCATATTCGAATGTAATATTGCCCTTCTCATCTTTGATTTCTTTTACGCCATCGTGTTTTTCACTCCACCAGCGATTGTAAATATTATTTTCATGATTGCCCGCCGAAGACACCGCCACTTTAAAAAAGTCAGGATATACGAGCATTGCCGCCGTTGACATAAAACCGCCGCCGGAGTGCCCAAAAATGCCGACTTTATTGAGGTCGATGAATTTATGCCGCGCCGCCAATTGCTCAATTGCCGCTTTTTTATCGGCTAATCCATAATCACGCAAATTATTATATCCATAATTATGATACCACTTGGAGCGTGCCGGATGACCACCGCGATTGCCGATGGTAATCACAATAAAACCGGGCTGTGCCATGCGATCGGTGCGATCCATATTCGCCGAAAAAGCTTTATTCACGGATTCCGTTTGCGGTCCCGGATAAACATATGCTAAAATTGGATATTGCTTAGTAGTATCAAAATCAAAGGGTTTATACATAACGCCGTATAAATCCGTGACGCCATCATCGGCTTTTACTTTGAAAGGTTCAGGAAATTGATAACCGGAAGCGAAGAGTTGCGTGAAATCAGCGGTCTCCAAATCTAAAATTTTATTGCCTTGATTATCAATTAAATCGGATTTTGGAATCGTATTCACCCGCGAATAATTATTTACAAAAAAACTACCGACATCATTGCCATTTACATTATAATTAAAATCGCCTTTATTTAGTAATTTTAAGCCGGTGCCATCAAAATTAATGCGGTATAAATGTAAATAATAGGGGTCTTCATTTACTTCCTTGCCATTGGCAGTGAAATATAACACCCGATTTTGTGCATCAATCGCTTCGATATCCTCACAATGGAACGGACCGGAGGTAATTTGATTTTTTAATTTACCATTTTCATCATATAAATAAAAATGCGCCCAGCCGTCGCGTTCCGACCAGTGAATCAGTTCTTTGCCATCATTCACCAAACCCAGGCTGCGCGTTTCGGCATAAGTGTTCAAACGCTCTTCAATCAAGGTTTTCACGGCGCCCGTTTTCAAATCGGCTACGCAAACATCAATGCGTTTCAGGTCGCGGCTGGTACGCGTGAAATAAAATTTATCACTGGATTTAGAAAGCCAAAGCGCCGGTTTTAATTCGTCATCGCGATTCTTTTTAATTTCCGGGAAGCGTAAAATGCTGATTGCCTGATCTTTAAAGGTGTCGGCGGCAATACGCATCTGTTTTTTATTTACAAAATCAAATACCAGCATATCATATTGTGGCGCTTCTTTTTCACCGGGCATATGATATTTATACGTCTCCAAAGTTGGGCGCGGCTCGGCAACGGCATTAATCACCCACAGATCTTTTACTTTGCGCTCATCGGTTTTAATCAAAGCAAATTTTTGGCTGTCGTGCGACCAAGTCACGCTTACGGGTTTGCGCTTGTCCTTATTCTTTTCAATGTCGGCATTGGTTTCACCGCGATTACCGCGTTCATAACTATAAAATTCTATACCATCTGTAGTGAGCTGATTTTCAACAATTGTACTGTCTTTTTCATTTTTTTTAGCTTTTTCATAATTGGCTTTATCCATCCAGTACAAATTGTGATTGCGTGCAAAAAGCACATATTCTTCATTTGGCGATACCGCTGCCCACTCAGGATTTGCTTTAGGTTTTTTATAATCTTCTAATAATTTTAACTGGTCGCGTGTAATATCGTACTCAAAATACCAGGTTTTTTTTACCATTTTGGGCTTTTTATTACGTTCCTTTTGCTGCTGTTGCTCGCCCACCTCTTCTTCTTCATTTTGTTCTTCCTCTTCAACCAGTTTACTTTTTACTTCAAATTGCACGACCGTTTCAAACTTGGCGAATTTTAATTTTTCAAGATTCAAATTTTGCGCATCAAACGGGTCTTTGGTCAGGCGCGACATTTCAGCTGCCAGCTTTACATTGTCAAAAAGGGCGCGTTTACTGCGTTTCGCCGGATCTACCAGGTAATAAAAAGTGCCCTCACTGGTTTTATATTCGTACCAAAAGCGGTCGCTGTTCTTGAGCCAATGTGGGTCAACGCTGGTGGAAAACACCATTTTTTTAATCTTTTCCGGCGAAAACCGGGCGGCGAGTTCAAAATTGGCACGATCAACCGGTACATTTTGTGCAATGCCTAACTGGCTGATAGTCAGTATAATTGCAAGTAGTAAGCCTTTTTTCATATTTTACCAGGATTAAAATAGGTTATTTACTTTTAAAATTTAATTAATATTATATTCAGGCGCTAAGATATTACACAAGATTCATTCCATTCTAATATGATGCTAATTTATTATAGACAAGCCAAAAGTTATAAACTTTCCAATTAATATGATATGATATTGTGAAAAATTGTGGTTTTGCCCTAAACTTCTCCCGACCTTTCCAGTTCTATCCTGGCTTATGACTACCACAAACAGATCGCTGACCCTGAGTCGCTTGCAAAATAATGCATTACCTTGGATACAAGTCTCCCCGGAATCGCCCTACTTCGTCACCGAACAGGGTGAAACCTGGATGCCGATTGGACAAAATGATGCCATCACTTGGCCCGATCTGGCGGGATTATTTCGTCGGAAAAATTTGGAGGCGGTCGAAAACTATTTGCAAATGCTTGTAAATCATGGCGTTACTTGCATGCGTTTAATGCTGGAATATTGCCACGGCGAGCATCGCTATTTTGAAAAACCGGCAGGAACGTTTGCGCCTAACATGGTGCAGCTGTGGGATGATATGTTTGCGCTCTGTGAGCAATATGGTTTGCGTATTTTACTCACGCCATTTGATACCTTTTGGATGTGGATTCGCTGGGCAAAACATCCTTATAATCAACAAAATACAGGTCCTTGCGCTGCAAGAAATCAGTGGCTGTTGTGCGCCGATACACGCGCTGCGATTAAGGCGCGGCTGGCGTTTGTGACGGAGCGTTGGGGAGGCAGTGGGGCATTGTTTGCCTGGGACTTGTGGAATGAAATTCATCCGGCACATGCGGGCAATTCTTCCGAAGTTTTTAATGATTTTATTAATGATATCAGCCAATTTTTACATCATAAAGAAATAACATTATATGGACGGGCGCATTTGCAAACTGTTTCTGTGTTTGGTCCGGTGTTGGACGAAGACAAGCGAATAGGGGAGATCATTTTTCGGCATCCACACTTGCAATTTGCCAACAGCCATTTTTATGAACACGGCACTATTAATAACCCTAAAAACACTGTAGATGCGGCGGTTTCGGTTGGTCGGCTGGTGCGTCAGGCTTTAGCCGAAATTCAGGATAATCGCCCTTTTTTCGATAGCGAACACGGACCCATCCATACATTTAAAGACAAGAAAAAAACCTTGCCCGAAGCATTTGATAATGAATACTTTAGGCATATTCAGTGGGCACACCTCGCTTCCGGCGGCGCAGGTGGCGGCATGCGCTGGCCCAATCGGCATCCGCATTCGCTTACGCCCGGTATGCGCGAAGCCCAGCGTGCACTCCATCAGTTTCTTCCATTGCTGGACTGGAAGATTTTTAAGCGCCGCAACTGGAATGAGGAGGTGAAAAGTTCTAACCCGCAAGTGCATGTTTTTGCCTGTGGTGATGAACATCAAGCTTTAATTTGGTTGTTGCGCAATGATACCAAGCAAAAAGATAAAGTGTCGGAAATTGATAATCAATCAATTATAACCAAATTGCAATTGCCAATTCAGTATGCCGGTACTTTTCAGGTGACGACGTGGGACACGCAGTCGGGTAAAGTGCAAGAGGCTTCTCAGGCAGTTTCCGGCGATGACCAAATACTGTGCGTACCCCTTACGCTGGTCAAGAACGACCTGGCGATTGCCATCAGAAGATTGCAAGGGTAATCTCTTTGGGTATAATAATTACATAAAAATTACCTGAATTTTATAATATTCTGACTTTTATTATAATTGCATTTCAAATTGCTCCATTAGACTTTCCATTTCATTACCATTGCATAATAATTTTTCAGCGATGGCATCAATAATCGGCACATTTCGGCTGATAAATTCGTAGGCGTCGGATTTCAGGTTTTTAATGTTTTCCGGTGCAGCATTGTCCATTGCCGATTCCGCATTGAGGAGTGCCGGCTCGAGTCGATAATAGTCTTGACAATCAGCGGGTTGTAAAGTTTCGTACAGCTGTTTTACAATGTAATCAATTGTTTCCGAATTACTCGACATTAAAATATCGATCACCGGCTCAATCCAGCCAATTGCCCCAGCCCCTTCCATTTTTTCATAATGATAAGGCGACTTGACCGAACCCGTACCCAACGAAACAATCAGCATATCTTCCGCCGAGGGCTGATCTTTCTTATAATTATCAAACTTTGAAAAATTGATTTTCCGAGCTTCGGCATAAGCGCAAAGCGCAGGATTGTTGGCGTACAAGCCCCCGTCAATCAAATCGAACGGTGCGCCCAATATATTCCGAACGCGGGTCGGTTTGAAATAAGTAGGCGCAGCGGAGGTTGCCCTTGCCACGTCGCGCACATAAAAATCTTTGGTTTCACTTTGGTTTTTCTGCCGGGCATCGTTACTGGTGAAAAGCACTGCTTTACGATCTTCAATATCATAAGCCGTTACCAGACAAGGTTTTACCAATTCACTTAATCGGCGGTCGCCAAAGAATTGCGCGGTAATGTTTTCAAAAGGTTCACTATTATACTTGGGATCGGTGTAGCCAAAGCCGCTTGATAAGCGGTGCCACAAAGGATTGGAAAAGACCTCGCCACCAAATTTTTCGTACAATTCAATGACTTCCGAAGCCTTGCGCAATTGAGGCGCAGCATCATTTTGCTGTGGTGGAGGGCAGAGATAAAGACAGGTAAGGATGCCGCCGGTACTGGTGCCCGCTACCAGGTCAAAAAAATGGCTGATGCGAACATTGTTCTCTAAAAAATCGTCGAGTGATGCTTCCGAAAATGCCTTTTTGACATGTTCTTGTACTCGCGTCTTAATGTTGCTGCGAATACACTTTTCGATGTAGTTCAGAACAATCGCTGGAATAATGCCGCGAATACCGCCGCCGTCAATGGAGAGAATCCTCACTTTCTTAGGGTTGGTTTTCATGGGTAATCAGGTTTTGGAAATGAATAAATGATTAATATATTTTATATGATATTAAATATTTAATTCATTATAAAGGGATATAATACTGCTCGTAGATGTAATAAATTTACGGAAGCGATAAATAGACAATCTTATTATTGCATAAAATCTAGGGTATCAACATTGTATTATTCAAAGATACACAATTTAGCGATCCATGCGACTATTGAGCGGTGAAAAATTAAACTTCGGGTAAGGTTTTTTTCTTTGGTAATAATGCCTGATCTGCCCAGGGATAATTAAAATACCGACTATGTACAAAATGAAAAATGATCGCCAGCATTACACCAGTAATGGAGCCCAAGTACACATCGCTGAGAAAATGCTGTACCAGGTACATACGGGAAATGCCTACCAACAGGGCGGCTACGAATAATAAAAATCCGATCCATTTTTTTTGCGGCAGCACCAGCGCCAGAAAAGTAAAAAAAGCAAACGCTACCATCGTATGCCCGGAAGGCAGACTGGTCGTGCCTTTTACGATGTGCACGCCTTCTACGAAAGTGATTTTATCTAATAGATTGCGTTCTTCAAAATAACGATACGGTCGCGGTTCGGAAAAAATTCTTTTGGTGGAAGCCGAGGTAAGAAAAACCGAAATACCGAGTAAAAATATGGTTGCCGCCGTGCGGTAACGCCAGAATAATAATATGATAAATGCTAGCACAAAAATAGAACCGTCGCCAACATTGGTAAAGGCACGAAAGAAAACATCGGTATAATAAGTGCGATTATTACTAAAAAAATAAATTTCATCACCGTGATTCGTAAAAATTAATATAATGCCGGCTACTATTAAAAACAGTACAAAACTGGCAAAAAACCAACGGTTTTGCCACATCAGCCGACTCAAATAGTTCATCATACGCTTGCCTTTCGTTTTTTGAATCGTTCTCTTATGAATGTTATTCCTTCTACGAGATTAAGGCTCGAATCGTTCATGGCTTTGAGTGTTAAAATTAGTCCAATTGGAAAAAGCACGGCTGCGGGCACCCAGGCGGCGCCAATAGGCGGCAATACAAATGCTTCGGCAATTTTGCGACAAAAAATGGTGAGTATCACAAATAACATAAAAAATATAATGGAAATTAAAATCGGATAGCCAAAGCCTCCTTTGCGTACAATAGCGCCCATTGGTGCCCCAATGAAAACAAAAATAATGCACACGGCAGCAATACTGTACTTCGTCCACATTTCATAAGCGTATTTCACTTGGGTTTCTTTCATGGCATCGAGCGAGCGCACCGTGGATTCGGCTTGATTTTGCACGCTCAACACAAATGTTTTGGCACGGTCATAATAACCCAGCCTTTTTTCCGCCGGAAACATTTCAATGAAATTTTTAATGGTATCTGGCGCTAATGGTCCTTCAAATGTAGCGTTTTTTATATTTGTAGTAATCGGTGAATCAGTTTTTTCTGTGGATGTCTTCGCCAATTCGGAGTGCAGGTTGTCCACCGCTTGCACCTTCAAGGTTTCACCGGTCTGAGGGTCAATGTTGCCCTTCAAACGTCGATAAGTGTTCGCCAGCGAATGTTGGGAAGTCTTAGCAGAATCTTTTGCAACTGGTTGATCCTGTTGGAGTTGACTTTGTAAAGCGATAGAATCATCCACGTGAAGCCACAGTGGTTTACGGGTAGAATCCTTGGCAGAATTTACATCCGTTAATTCATATCGTAACACTAAACTATCTTCCGGTAAAAAAGAAAAATAGGTCCTTACTTGATCTGACAGCGCCTTGCGGCGGTCTTCCAGTCGTAAATCCATTGAATCCACGGCTTTCGCCAGTTGAGGAATACTCATCATGGATTTATTGCTGGTAAATAATTCCTCATTGGTACGGCTCAGCGAAAACTCGCCCATATCAAACACCTTTGTCCACTGTTTGAACGAAGTGCGCACGAAGGGGTATTTGCCGCCACCGCTCGTTACGCCGCCTGGCGCTACTTCGATGTATTGGTAGCCATCTTTCAGGTTCATAATGAAGTACTTACCGCCTTCCGCCATAAACATTTGCCCTTCCTTCGCCGTGATCTGGCTGTAACCGCCCTTCGCATTTTCACTTTGATCGTAAATCAGCACATCCTTAATGGTTTTGCCATCGCCACCTTTTTTACCAATATGAATCGAAAAACCCTGAAAATCGTCATTAAAAATGCCCTCATCCAGGCGCAAGGCGGGTTTTTGTTGCTGTACATCGTACATGCGGGAGCCAAATTTCAAATTTGCCAGCGGAATCAACGTGGCCGAACAATAGTA
>JBKBWT010000146.1:0-14858 GCA_046314415.1 Saprospiraceae bacterium | reverse complement strand
ATCGCCGCTAAAATGCTGAAGCCGATTACCCTGGGCATCCCAACAAATGATGGTTTTATCATCGCTACCGGTGAGAATACATTTGCCGTGAATAGAAAAAGTAATCGCCAAGATTGGTAAATCATGCCCGCTTAATATGCCCAAACAATTCCCTTCCAAATCCCACACCCTGGCGGTTTGGTCATAACTGCCGGTAAGCACGGATTTTCCATCAGGAGAGAAAACAACAGACCTAATAAATCCCTGATGTCCCTTTAAATATTTTGAGGGATTGCCTTGCAAATCCCACAAAATAGCCGTCTGATCATCACTGCCGGAGAGAATAGTCTGTCCATCTGGTGAAAAAGTCAACGCAGCAATACGATCCGTATGTCCTTTGAATTGCTGCAATGCCGTACCCTTTAAATCCCACAACGTCATAGCGCCATGAGGACTTCCGGTAATTATAACCTGACCATCGGGCGAGAACGCCATGGCAGAGATGCCCCGCGAATGTGCCTTCCATTTCAACACTGGACTGCCCTGCAAATCCCAAAGGATAGCCAGCCCTTCTTCTCCATCGTTCAGGATAAAATTGCCATTGGGCGAAACTGCCACACATACAGCATACTGGTCTTTTCCTTTAAACTCCTGTAAGCGATTGCCTTGCAAATCCCACAGAATGGTTCTTCCTTCCACATCGCCGGTAAGGATATGTTTTCCATCCGGGGCAAACGTCATCGCATAAATTTCGGCCGGAAATTCTTTAAACTCCTGCAAACAATTGCCTTGCAAATCCCATAAAAAACTGGTATTGTCATAACTGCTGGTAAAAATGGTATTACCCTCCGGCGAGAATCTCATAATTCGCCAATCTGCAGCCTCGTTAATCCTGATCCTTTTTTGGTAAAAAGCAACAGTAGGGTCTTTTAGTACTTCATAAAGCGCATCCGCCGTTTCCTTATTGACATAAAGTTTATAACCTGCCTCTGCCACGCGCAATGCCAAAGTTGGATTTTTGTTCTTCATCACCAAAGCTTTCGCCGCCAAGGTCTGCGATTTAGCAAAACGCAACGAAGCAGCGAGCTCTTCTTTTTGTTGTTCCAACTCCTCCTTTTGTTGTTCGATGGTATCGAGTGCTGATTGCAATTGATTGATTTCCTGACGCTGACTTTCCAGTGTTTCCTCGTAATTCCTGGGATAAAAATAGTATTGTCCCCGATACACTGCACTGTTATTGATAACACCAAAATCCGGCAATTGCTGGTCGTCGGTACCCATCTCCCGGAAAAAGTCTAAAACCGACTGCGCAAGTGCTACTGCCCCAAGTTTTTCCGTATTATCGCGTAGCTTGGTTAAAAAAGCCTCGGCAAATGGGCTATTCTTGCCTTTAAAGCCATCACTTACGGGACTATTTCTACCAGAGGTCAAAGCAAAGCGGGAGGGATAATTTTCAGGAAGATTGGTTCGGGTAGAACGCTGGGTCAAAATCAAACCCGAAAAGCAGGAATCAAATACGACAAAAATATGCTTGGCTTTGAAAGAATCCAGGCGGTTTTTAATCGCTGTCAAATCCACAAAATCGTACTCATCTTTAGCATCCACCGGAATCAGACAACCAATATCGCGATCTGCCAGGTTTTCTCCGTGTCCGGAGTACATCAGCGTAAAGCTGTCATTTTCACCTATTTTTTTATAAAAATCATCTAAAGCCCTTAAAATATTGCGCTCGGTCGCCTCCTCATTGACAATAAAGCGGATATTTTCCTCTTCAAAATCATATTTTGCGAGTAATTCAGCTTTAATATCCATTAAGTCTTTCACACAATTGCCAAGTTTGGAATAATGTACATATTCATCAATGGCAATTGCCAGCAGGTAATTTGTTCCTCTTACCAGTGTAGAAACGGCAGGCGCGGTTGTAGTGCGTCCAGCCTTGGTATTTACTTGGCTCATAAAATGATTGGAGGCTTGATTAGCGGGTTAATATAGACAAAAGCAACGGTAGAATGGAAAAGAAAGCAGATAAAATGCATTGGAATAAAACAAAAAAAGCGAACCACAATTTACTCGTGATTCGCTTTGGCAGTCCGTACGGGAATCGAACCCGTGTTTCATCCGTGAAAGGGATGCGTCCGAACCCCTAGACGAACGGACCAGCTTGTTGACGTGCTTTCTTTAAAAGCGAGGCAAAGATAGTTTCTTTCGGAATTCTGTAAAACTTTTTTGCAAAAAAAATTTTTCTTCTGATGATTCTTTTTTTTCAACCGTTTTCTGCCATTATCTTCGCACTCGTCTTAACAAGCTGGAAAGAAAAATTGTTCCATACATAGGAATAATTCAATTATTGTTATTTTTACACTAAGTTTTGACAAGATCCGAAATTTGAAATTTGAAATATAAAAAGCCTTGAACAACAGCTATTTTCGAATTTCTCATTTCTCCGAAGGGATTCCTTCGGCACTCATCTCAAATTTTTAATAACCCTTAATTGTAATTTAAGCCATGGCAAAAAAAATCGCTATCAACGGCTTTGGACGGATCGGTCGTCTTACCTTCCGCAATCTGATCAACAATCCCGACGTAGAAGTAGTCGCTATCAATGACCTGACTGACAATGCTACGCTGGCACATTTGCTGAAATATGATTCGGTTCACGGCAAATTCAACGGCACCGTCACTTCCGACGACAAAAATATCATCGTCAATGGTAAGGCAATTCACGGCCTTGCTGAAAAAGAACCTGCGAAATTACCCTGGGGCGACCTGGGCGTTGACATCGTCCTGGAATGTACCGGTCGCTTTACCGACAAAGAAAAAGCGGGCTTACACCTGCAAGCTGGCGCTAAAAAAGTAGTGATTTCGGCACCGGCTACCGGCGAAATGCCCACCATCGTACTGGGTGTAAATGATGACAAAATCGTTGCCGGGGAATCCATTTATTCCAATGCTTCCTGTACCACCAACTGCCTGGCACCAATGGTGAAAGTACTCGACGAATTGCTGGGCATTGATATGGGCTTTATGACCACCATTCACGCTTATACGGCTGACCAAAACCTCCAGGACGCTCCGCATAAGGACCTGCGCCGCGCCCGCGCTGCTGCTCTCTCGATTGTGCCGACTTCTACCGGTGCGGCTAAAGCGGTGGGTTTGGTGTTGCCACACCTTAAAGGCAAACTCAATGGCAACGCTATGCGTGTACCTACGCCGACGGGTTCGGTGACGGATTTTACCGCCATCGTTCGCAAAACAGCTACCGTTCAGGAAATCAATGCTGCTTACAAAGCGGTTTCAGAAGGTGCCATGAAAGGCATTCTCGAATATACCGAAGATGAAATTGTATCGGCGGATATCGTCGGCAATCCACACTCTTGCATTTTCGACAGCAAACTGACGATGGTCATCGGCAACATGGTGAAAGTCGTTGGCTGGTACGACAACGAAGCTGGCTACTCCGCTCGTTTGGCTGACCTGGCATTGCGCGTCTAAACAGATGTGAAATAGGAGATGTGAAATAAGAAATATGAACCTTTCAATTTTCACATCTCCACTTTCAATTTTCATATTTATTTTGGGCGTGCCCCTGCGGGTCGGGCTATCCGCTTTACCTCCATCCCTTACCTGCTTAGCCTTTCCCCTTGGGGGGATTAAGGGGGCTGGTCGAGGGGCTGTCGGTATCGCTTCTATCCCTCACGCGGGTACACGTTTCCAAATAAAACCAATCTTTAACAATCGTACTTCTAAATTTATACCGCGTATTTTAACTTTTGAACGCCAAACTTCCAAACCTTCAAACTAATAATTATGAACTTCAATTTCCAAAATAAAAAAGTACTCATGCGGGTGGACTTTAATGTGCCGCTCGACAAGAGCTTCCAAATAACCGATGATACACGCATTCGCGCAGCTATCCCCACCATTAAAAAAGTGCTGGAAGACGGCGGCTCGGTCATTCTGATGTCGCACATGGGGCGTCCGCAGAAGAAAGACGGTACGCTCGACCGCGAGGGAACGACTTTGAAACACATCATTCCACACCTGAGCCAATTGCTGGGTCGGGAAATTAAATTCAGCGAAGAAACCATCGGCGAAGTCGCGGAAACAGCCGCTGCTGCCCTCCAACCTGGCGAAGTGCTCTTATTGGAAAATACGCGTTTTTACCCCGGTGAAGAGAAAGGCGACGAGGATTTTTCCAAACAATTGGCAAAATTGGGCGACATCTATATCAACGATGCCTTTGGCACCGCGCACCGGGCGCATGCTTCTACCGCCGTTATTGCCAAATATTTTCCCGCAGATGCCAAAGGTTTTGGCTACCTGATGCAAAGCGAAGTGGATAATGCCAATAAAGTACTCGACAACCCCGAACGTCCGCTTACGGCGATCCTTGGCGGCGCCAAAGTTTCTGACAAGATTCTCATCATTGAGCGCATGCTCGATTTGGTGGACAATCTGATTATCGGTGGCGCAATGGCTTACACCTTTTTCAAAGCCCTGGGTGGCAACGTCGGTAAATCGCTGGTAGAAGAAGATCGCCTGGATACTGCCAAACAATTGATCGAAAAAGCCAGAGCAAAAGGGGTGGCGCTGTTATTGCCCAATGACTCGGTGATTGCCGATAATTTTTCCAATGATGCGAATATTCAATTTGCGGAAAGCGATGACATTCCCAACGGCTGGATGGGCTTAGACATTGGCGAACGGGCAGTTGCAGACTTCAGCAAGGTCATTATGCACTCCAAAACGATCCTTTGGAATGGTCCGATGGGGGTATTTGAAATGGAAAATTTTGCCAATGGCACGCGTTCCATCGCTAATGCTATTGCTGAAGCCACTAAAATCGGGGCTTTCTCGCTTGTAGGAGGTGGTGATTCGGTAGCAGCCGTCAATGACATGGGCTTGGCGGATGACATGAGCTACGTTTCTACCGGCGGTGGCGCGATGCTCGAATTTTTTGAAGGCAAGGAATTGCCGGGTATTGCCGCTATAAAAGCATAGATAAAAACTACAGCGTTAATAATTTACTTATTTATAAAAATATTAATATTATATCGGCATCATAATTATTATAAAATAATCAATCGTCCATTATCAATAAATAATCCTTATTAACGCTGTGGTTTTAATTTTTCCAGTTGTTCTTTCAGCCAGCTTCGTTCGGTTAGCATCGGCGTTTGTTCTATTTTTTCGCGCAAAGTATCCCAACGTGTTTTCCCGTGCCGGAACAACTCATGCAATAAATTTACAAAGTTTAAATACGGCATTTTCACTTCTTTAGGTACACTTTTGTTGCGCTGCAAGAATACGCGGAAGGTGGCAATCAGCGATAAAAATGCTTCCGTTTCCGGGGTTTCATAATAGATTTTTAATAACATCGATTTGGCTCCAATGTGGTAAGAAATGTCAGAAAATTCTACCTGATTCAAATGAAATAAAGTTTTAGTAAGATCTTTTTTATGGTAATACAAATCTGCCAGATTAAAATGATACGCATCCTGGCGTTTGTCGGCGTCTAATTTAGCGCTGAATTCCGTTACAAACTGCTCCACCCAATCGTATTGGCGCAAGCCCAAACCTAGTTTTACCATATTTTTAAAAGTCCAGGGCGAAAGTTGTCCTTTCTCCAGAAGCACTTGATTATCAATTCCTTCGCGGTACAATGCCATCAAATCCTGGGCAAATTGCTTCTCCCCTACCCTAATCTGCTGAATGTAAAAATTAATAGCGAAGCGATACAACTCACGCGCTTCCGCCAGTGGAAATAATTGGATATAAGCTTTTAACAATTGGCGAAAATTATTAAAGTAAATAAGTGGCTCTTTCTCTGTTAATAGTAATAATAATTGATAATAAACGGCAATCGGCGGCACTGCACTCCAATCCCTTTTTGTCAACATCATTTTTATTTCATCAATATAATATAAATTGTATTTTGTTGATATAAATTTCTGCCTATCAAGCATATTACAAAGAAATCTTAATTTTTTAGCCATGTAATAAATATCAAAACAATCCGCTGCTTGCTGCAAAGCCGGATCAAAACGGCGCTCGTTTTTAGCCGAAAAATGCGCATCAGCAACATCCGCCAGCAAGTAATGCTGAAAATAATAATCGTCATTCCGGTAAGGAAGCACCTCAACATTGGCACTCGCCTGCTGAAAAATATAGTCGTAATTTTTGGGCAAATGCCGTTCGGAATAAGTGGTAAGCACTTGATAATCAGGCACTATTCCCCAATTTTCAAAACCTTGGATCGCCACAAATCGCTCGGCAAGTTTTAACAGCAGACTAAGCGCATAATTTAATTTTTTTTCATCATATGATTCACCCGGATATACCGCCGCGTACACTGCCTTTCGCTGTAATTTTGTGCCCGGAAAGCCTTTGGCAGCTTGCTTTTTCAGATAAGCATTCAGTCGAATCAGCTCTTCATTTTTATTAAAATACGGCGACTCGACAAAATCCTTGAATGCGCGCAACTCGGTGGCGCTAAACGTTTTTAGCAAGAGCAGAAGCTTACTGTTTTCCATTTAATTGCGTCATTTATCGTACAAATTTAATTTGATTTTTCCGAATAAGCAGCTAAACTTTTCTGATAAAATTTATAGATTTTACAGTTAAAATTAACTGAAAATCAGTTATTTAATTAAAATAATCTCAAATAATTTAGTTATTTTTTTCTGATAAATGCTTAAAAATGTAATTGCAAAGTAACCCAACCTCCTGTACTTTTGAGCCTGTCAAAACCCATGAAACGTAGCTGGCAATGCAAAAACAAAGCCCATTTTGGTTAAAACTCCTTTCGCTCTTGCTGTTCTTTGTCGGTACACAAAGTGCGCAGGCACAGGTCTATCCCGGCGACGCCAACAACGACGGCACGGTCAATCATTTTGATATTTTATACATTGGCTATGCTTATGGCAGTGTGGGTCCGCTGCGCCCGGATACGACGGTGGATTATACAGAGGCAGCGGCACCTTTGCTGTGGACGCGGCTTTTCCCGGATGGGGTGAATTTTGCATATGCCGATACGGACGGAAATGGCTTGGTAGATTTTGGCGATTTTTTGACGGTTTATCGCAATTTTGGCAGCAAACGGCTTAATCCTCAACCGATTATACCCATGAGCGGGGCAGCAGGATTTGATCCGCAATTGCGCCTGGGCGACTTGCTGCGCGGTCAAGCTTTTACGGAGGGCGCTATTTTTGAAATTCCGGTTTTTCTGGAAGGACCTCGCGGTAGTTCGATTCGGAGTGTCAATGGCATTGCTTTTTCCCTGGAATACGATCCCCAAATTTTCAAAGCCGTTACGCTTGAGTTGGATAGTTCCTGGCTCGGACTGAGTAGTGACTTATTTTCTTTCCAAATTCCCTCCAATAATCGGCTCGATGTAGCGCTGACCCGCTTTGGGCGAAATCCGGTGCAAGGCAGCGGAAAAATAGCCAAGTTGCGCGGTGTGATCGAGGATGACCTGATTGCACTGTTGACCCGCGACAGCATTCAAACCCGCATTCGCGCACAGTATATCAAAATGGTCGATGGTAATTTCCAGGACGTAGCGACGGCTGGTAGCGAGGCGGCTATCATCATTTATGACTCGGCAAGAGCGGTTCACACCGATGAAGTACCTTTATCACAATTGATTCAAATTTTTCCGAATCCGACTTCCGACATCCTCCACATCAAATCAGCGGTGGCAATTCAACAGGTAGAAATCCTCAATTTACAAGGACAACGACTCGGTTACCGGCAATTGGACAAAGCCTACTCACTAGGTTTATCCTTCTATGAGGAAGCTCCGGGTATTATTATTATAAAAATTTACACCGAAAGGGGCATTATGATACAAAAAGTAATAATTCGATAACATCCATTACACCAAATACCATTTTCATTTACCTAATTCAAAAATTAATTGAAAACAATTCCAAAAATGCAACATTGTATGAAAGCATTATTCACACTCCTGATGGTCTGTTGCCTGAGTCTGTTGGGTGCGCAAAACCGAACGGTGGAAATCGCGGGGCGCGTGTTTTACGGCAGCGAAGGCAACCCGGCGCGCAGTGTTCCGGTTAATTTCTACACCGAGGACGGCGTTCGCACCGTTAACACCGATGCTGAAGGGCATTATCGTGTCTCTGTGCCTTTATTTATACCGCCAACCGGCTATGTTAAAGCAGCGGTTGAGGTACGTGACATTTGCACCGGACAAATCTTGTCCAGGATACTGGCGGTTTCGACAGATAGTCTGGTTTTTAGAAATGTCAATTTTACCCTTTGTCAAAACGTTAACCCACCGCCCCCACCCCAAACCTGTCAATCATTTTTTACCCACAAGCCAGCCGAAAACGATCCTAAAACCATCCTTTTCAAGGACTTATCTTACGCGAATACGCCGATTATCAAATGGGCTTGGGACTTTGGGGATGCTACCACAAGCAATGAACAAAATCCCCGGCATACCTACGCCCGAAACGGGGTTTATATAGTTTCACTCACTATCACTTCCCGCTTGCGCGATAGTACCTTGTGTACGGCGGCTTTCCGCGCCAGTGTTTACGTAACAGATTCCAGCAGTTGCAACTGTACCCGCGAGTACCTGCCGGTATGTGTCAAGAATGAACAAGGTGCCATCATTACTTTTCCTAATAAATGCCTGGCAATTTGTGCCGGCTACAGCGAATTTGAAATCGGCAATTGTATAGACAGCACCTGTGTTTGCCCGGCAGTGTATGCCCCGGTATGCGTGCGAACAGCGGATGGTACGATCCTAGAATTTGGCAATGCCTGCGAAGCAGCTTGCAAAGGTTACACCGAACGTGATTTTGTAGAATGTCAAAGAGACACCTGCGATTGCCCGACGGATGAATATGTACCGGTTTGCGTCGTCGTGAATGGCGACACGCTCACTTATGGCAACGCTTGTCGCGCTAAATGTGCCGGATTCCAAGAAAGTGATTTTGTACAGTGCGATACGACCGGTGGTTGTTTCTGCCCGGAATATTATGAACCCGTTTGCGTCATTAGTGCCAATGGCGATACCCTTACTTTCTCCAATAAATGCTTCGCTTATTGTGCCGGTTACTCCCCGGAAGACATATTCGACTGTCGCCCAGGCGGTTGCGGTTGTCCGGCTGTATATGATCCGGTTTGTGTAAAAACTGCGGATGGCACCATCCAGCAATTTGGCAATGCCTGCGAAGCGAAGTGCGCCGGCTACGCAATAACCGATTTAGTTCCCTGTGATACCACAGGTTGCAATTGTCCCAAAATCCTTGAACCCGTTTGTGCCATTGGTCCGAATGGTGATACCCTGACTTTCACCAACCGTTGCTTTGCCGTGTGCGAAGGTTATAATCCCGAACAACTTTTCCAATGCCGCCCCAATGATTGCATTTGCCCGCCGGTGATTGACCCCGTGTGTGTCCGCTTAGCTGATGGCAATATTATACGTTATAATAGCAAATGCGAAGCGTTATGTAATGGTTTTAAAGAAACCGACATTGTAGCCTGTGATTCAAGCAGTTGCGTCTGTCCGGAATATTATGATCCGGTATGCGTTGTAGTAAATGGCGATACGCTGACGTTTGACAATCCTTGCTTTGCCCGTTGTAAAGGCTTTACCGAAAGGGATTGGTTCCGTTGCGGTCGCAGGAATGATTGCGCCTGCCCGCTTAACCTCGATCCGGTTTGTGTCAAAGTGGACGGTTATATAAAAGAATTCCCTAATGCCTGTGTTGCCAAATGCTACGGCTTTACCGAGCGTGATTTCGTGCCTTGCGAACGCGACACGAGCGACTGCGTATGTCCTTTGTACTATGCCCCGGTCTGCGTCCTTGGACCCAATGGCGATACCATTACCTTCTCCAATCCATGCTTTGCGGCTTGCGCTGGCTATAGCGATGCCCAATTGATTCGTTGCAATGGAAATGAAGGTGGTGACCCGAACACCCAATGCGCAGCGTCTTTCAATTTCAGCATGCGCGATAGTTTGTCTTTGACGGTGGCTTTCCAATCCCTTACCCGAACCCTCGAAGGGACCGTTACCAATTGGAAATGGGATTTCGGCGATGGCAATGTCAGCGACCAGCAGAATCCGGTACACACCTACCGACGCGGCGGCTTGTACAATGTAACCCTGAGCATTGTTGCCTCTACCGGCTGCTACGCCATTACAACCCGCTCGGTATATGTAGCTGGTGGCAATATCGTGGGTAGTTCCATGTGTCAGGCGGCTTTCCTCTTCCGGCAGGATGAGAGCCATCCGAACAAGATTACTTTCCGCAACTTGTCTAATGGCAATGCCGATTCCTGGCAATGGGATTTTGGCGATGGCTACACGAGCACCGAGCGCGACCCTGTTCATACCTATGCCTACAACGGCGTATTCTTCGTGCGGCTCACCATGCGCGCCGGCGATTGTGTGAATACTACAAGCATGGTACTCTTTATTGATCCGAATGCGGTTTACGAAAACAATTGCAATGCGCTGTTCCTGCCCGTGCTGTTTGTAGATTCGCTGCAAGTGGCGTTCCGCAATATGTCATCTCCCGATGCTACTGAATTCAAATGGGATTTTGGCGACGGAACCACCAGCGCCGAATTTGCACCGCTGCACACCTACGGCGCTAAAGGTATTTACGAAATCACGCTGACGATTACCACCCGTAATGGCTGTACCAATACCTTCCGCGCGGTGCTGAATCTGGGTAACCAAAACTTCACGGGCAATCCGGAGTACCGGGTTAATTTGACCGATGTGGATGATGTAAAAGTATTGCGCGACCTCAAGCTCTACCCCAATCCGGTGAAAGGTGAAGCCATGCTCGAATTCAACACGATGGTGGGCGGTAGTTACTTGTTGCAGATTTTCAGCCTGGAGGGCAAACTGCTGCAAACCCAACGCGACAGCGCCCAGGCGGGTAAGAATAATATTCCATTTACTACTAACAATTTACCGGCGGGCATGTACCTGTTGCGCCTGCAAACAGCGGGACAGACCCAAAGCGTGAAGTTTATTAAACAGTAAGACTACTCAAAACCGATTTGAAAACAATTTCATTGGCAGCCTTCGTAAGGGGGCTGCCTTTTTTTTTAAGTCATACCCATTCGACGCTTTTATAATCCAATTTGATTATCGGAGAACCTAATTTGACTCTTTTATAATCTAATTCGAGTATCGGAGCATCCAATTGGACTCTTTTACAATCCAATTTGAGTATCGGAGAACCGAATTGGATTCTTTTATAATCCAATTTGATTACCAGAGAACCTAATTTGATTCTTTTATAATCCAATTTGGGTATCAGAGAATCCAATTCGACTCTTTTATAATCCAACTCGAGTATCGGAGAATCCAATTCGATTCTTTTATAATCCAATTTGAGTATGGAGAATCCAATTTGGGTATCAGAGAACCGAATTCGACTCTTATATAATCCAATTGGACTCTTTTATAATCCAATTTGAGTATTGGAGCATCCAATTGGACTCTTTTATAATCTAATTTGGGTATCAGCGCATCCAACCCCTTATTTTTAATAAAGATAGGCTCGGAGCAATAAAAAAAGGCTGGAGTATATTTTCTATACCCCAACCTTTTGAAAATCAATATTTGTACAAATACAATTTACTTGATAATGATCATCTGACGCGTAGCAATGTACGGACCGCTTTGCAGCGTGTAGAACAAGACGCCGCTCGGCAATTCGGCAGCATTCAGTAAAATCTGGTTAAACCCTTTCACGTAGTTGCCACGAATCTGTTTGATCGTTTTACCCGTCATATCCGTCAGGGTCAGCGTGGCATCGCCCGCGAAAGGCAGGTGGAAACCAATCTCCGTGCGCCCTTTGAAGGGGTTCGGCACGTTTTGCAGCAAGGCAAATTCACCCCCGGCAATCACGCCATTGGAGAACTGAATGCCTACATTCAGCAATTCCCCTTCCTGATCGTACGCTTCGGCTGCGGTGTAATAACTGCTCACACTCAACAAGTTACTCAACTCAGCGTTCTTCCTGGTACGGAATACCAGGGTGAAGAGCACCGCGTCTTTCTCAGCAATTGCCGCCGCGCCCGGCACATTCCAGCTGGTGGTAATAATGCCTTCTTTTACAAAGCGCAAGCCAAAATTGTCGGTATTCGCAATGCCACCTTCAATGTCCACCAGTTCTAAAACCTGGGCGTCGAACGTGAGCGCGCCCTGGTAACCCTGAATCTTAGCCAGATCGCCGACGCGGAAAGCCACCCGATATTCATTGCCAGCTTTCAGGGATTGATTTTCGACCTCGAAGAAGAAGGTCTGCTTCCGATCGCGTACTTCCACCTCGTCGAGGCTGTTCGCAACGGCATTGGCATTAACATCGCCGACTTTGATGGCTACGAAATTGACATCATTCATAGCGCCCTGCAAATCATTGATGCTGGTAATCTCCGGGAAGGGCTCAGTCCAAGGATTGGTCGGAACCGGGAACGCATAATTTTCTGCTACGAAACGCCAGCTGGTATTATTGCTAAACTCGGTGCTAATACCCAAAATCACTTTACGCAATTGAATCAGGTCAAGTGTGGTAATGGACTTCGAATTGTTAACATCCGCCGCAATGAGTTTGTAAGGACTGCCCAGCACCTGCACACCGAGGATATGCTTGCTGATCAGCACCAGGTCGAACGTACTGACGCCGTTGAGGAAGTCTTTGTCTTTCAGCGGTGTTACCGTGTAATCGTAATTCTCTTGCAGATTTGCAAAGCCATATTTGCCAGGATTGCTAGTAGTAACCAACTGCGAAGACTGACCGCTCAACTGTACCGTTACGCCTTTTACAGTCTTGTTTTCCTCGGTTTTAATTACCCCGGCAATGACACCTGGATTCAAATCGCTGGTACAAGCCGTATTCAAATTGTTTTGCACCAGCACGTAGGTTTCGCAATAATCAAAATTATGAATCGAATCCTGAGCAGATCTTGGTGTTTCAATAGCATAAACCCGCACCAGTACGGCACCGCCCGGACCTCTTACGCTATCTGTTTGAGTGCTGAAGTCCCCACAGGTCAACGTTACAAACGTGTGCGCCGTATCCGGTACAAAAGTGCTATCCGCCAGTCTTGGATCATCGGCACGGTAAAGCGCGTACTTCACCGGATCGGAACAGTCAGCAGGCTGGCTGCTCGCCAGGAAATCTTTCGCCCACACTACAAAAGCACCCGTATCCGTGTCGCCATCACCGTCCACATCCGCATTGGGAATAACCGGCATGAGTTCAACCGCCAAGCCATTGATACAAATAGGCGAGGGCGCCTTACAATCCAGCATGGTGAAAGGAATTCTGGCAACGGTAGCATTACCGCAACCATCCACTACGTGTACTTCAAACAAGTGCTCGCCTAAAGGATAAGCGCCACCTTTAATTGTGACTACCCCGGTAGAATCTACATACGTCACCGTAGCACCGAAGTTTGCTTTCAGGGCATTGTTTGGCAACGTATTGTCAGCATCAATCACGCCATTGCTAAAAGCATCCAGGAAAACCTTGATCGACAGATTGTCGGGCGTACATTCCTCTGTGATGTTGAAAATTACATCGGCTGGTGCCGGGCAATTATTCTGTACATCGGAAGCATAGCTACAGAAGGTCTGCTCTGTGAAAGTCACCACCGGATCGACATCATCGTACACCTTGATATATTGCGTATATTGCCAGTAGCCAGTCGAGTAATTCGTCAGATTACCCGGCGTACGTGCCCGCTGCCCCGGTGCGTAGATTTTATCGTCGTCGCTGCTGCTGTCGTCATTGGTTCCACCATTGCTAAACGAGAATACATCGGCCCAATCCCAGGCACCTCTTGGGTTAGTACCATTCCAGGGCGCTTCGGGGAATTCATCCGTTGGCGGTGTCAGCTTGCCTTCGGTATTCGCCGAAGGATTGGCATCGGTTTCACTTGGTAAGTTTACGGACTTTGCACACAAGTCTTGTACCCAATTAGCAGAAGCAGCGCCGGCTCTATCGAGGAATACGCGGCTGGGGCGACGGATCACCCAAATATCCTCATCGCCCGGATTCCCATCGCCATCTACATCGCGGCTAACCACGTAAGGATCCGAAACGCCATCGTATTCGCACCAGTTGATTACCTTGAACGTCCGCTCAATTTTGTAACACTCGTCGCCGGAAGCCTCAAACTTCAAGTCTTTCACACTGATTGCCAGCAAATCACAGGCATTCTCCTGAATGTAAATGCAGGTATCGAGCACCTGAGCGCAAGCCCCAGTTTTATCGGACGGAAAACCAATGATATAATCGTGAACCGGTGTCACTGTGATGGTTTGCGTGCAAATACCGGAAGATTTACCATTGCTATCCTCTGCACGATAGCTGCGAATAATAAATCCGGTACCGCAGTTGTTGCGGGTGTCTTTCACATCCACACACACCATTTGGGCGCCACAATTATCCTCGGTCGTGAATGCACCAAACAGTTCTTCCAGTAAGACGCTATCGGCGCAGGTGAAGGCATCCTCGTAACGGACCCGCGGATCAGTGCAAGGAATGGTGAGGGATACCGGCGGTTTGCAACTTGGTGGGGTTTTGTCTTCCGGTACAACGACACCCCACGCAATGTTGCCGTTGGCTTTGCGGTTGTAATAACTTTCAACCGTGCCTAAGCCATCCACTGCCAGCAATTCCACCTTCACTGTATCACCAATATCATAGCAGGTGAAATAGGTTTCTTTCGCCCACCAGGTAAAGAAAGTATTATTTACTTGGCGCAGTAAAGTATCTTTTAAAACGGTGCCATTGGCATCCGTGATCGGCGAACCTCCTGCGTTCAGGATTGGTGTACCCCAAATTACCAGTGGACCTAGGGCGGTAGGAACAGTA
>JBKBWT010000145.1:14202-14871 GCA_046314415.1 Saprospiraceae bacterium | reverse complement strand
AGTACTTTGCCGCACTGGCTGCTGCTGCCACTACCGAACTTTCTTCAATGACCATCGGCACCGCGTAGGGCTTACCGTTGATCACAAAATTGGGTGCAATGCCATAGGGTAGGGGAAAATTGGAGATGGTATTTTCACTAAAGCCATCTATAATACGCTGTAAATCAATATCTTGATGCCAGAATCCGGTGAGTGTCCGTTCTGTTTCGGTTGGTTCTGTTGTGAAATGTTCCGCGATCCAGCGGATTTTGTCGCTTTTGCTTAATTTTGAAAAGCCGCTTATTGTCTTCTTCATTTGCTGCCAGACGTCAGATTCCAGACATCCAATTTGTTACATTTATATAATAATACCCTGATTTTTACGCAACTTATGATATTATTTAGCAAAATACGCATAAATATATCATAATAATCATGGCACTAACGAACCTTCAAAAACGCGTTTGCCAATTCCAGCCCTTGTACTTGTGCGTCCACATATTCGTATAATGCTTCATACGTCCCGCGTGCGTGTTTCAGAAAACCCGACGCCTGCCCATATACAGCGGGCACTTGCACTTTATTTATTAAGTAATAACCATCCAGAAAATGCTGAATCCCCCCCGAAATAATAACTTGCTTCGTCAACATTTTATCTCCCAAATCCGCCGCAAGGTCGTTGGTAAATGC
>JBKBWT010000145.1:0-14192 GCA_046314415.1 Saprospiraceae bacterium | reverse complement strand
GGCGCTGTGCCCGACATGAGCTAACTGATTGAAAATCTGTTGTTTAGTGGTATCGCTGCGCAGTAATTCTAATTTTGCAAAATTCGTACCGCCGCTCGCCGCAAAATCCACCGCTTCCAAAGGTAGCTGAAATAAGGCTTTCAAACTTTCGTAGCCCATGCCTTGCCCCACTTCTTTCACAATCACCGATAGCTGCATTTTCTCCAGAAAAGTGCTGATCGTTCGTAATGGCGATTTGGTAAAGCGGTCGCCCTCGGGCTGTAGCCATTCTTGCAAGGGGTTCACATGAATGATTAATCCATTTGCCTGTAATTTATCGATCAGATTTTCAACCCGATACAATTCGCCTTTTTCTATCAACTGTTCAATTTGGGCAATGCCTAAATTCGCGTAAAGCGGCAATTCATCTCCTATTGCTGCTCGTACATCAAAATCCGCCAGCGTTTCATCACTGTATAACAAGGAGCGACATGAGCCTAAGCCCATGCCCATGCCAAAATCGCGGCAGGCCTGCGCCAGATTGTGATTGATGGTGTGCGCCCATTCCGTTCCGCCCGTCATACTTGACACCCAGAGCGGCACGCGAAAAGTTTTATTCAAGAATAAAAACGGCTTCAAACTTCCGCGCTGTGGATGCGCCGCCAACAAAGGCTCATAGTAAAAACGCCGATCCAGTTCACTTCGTTCTACCTGCGAACGAAAAGCCAACTCAATGTGATCCCGCTTACGCGCAGCAGCCGTAGGATCCTCTTCGGGTGTCGGAATTATTGTATAATCTTCCACAATTTGATTGCTATAAGCCATTTGATATGCATTGCAAAGTTAAGGGTAAAAAATGGTTTATCGGTATAATGCAGGACGGTATATGGGATTAAGTTATAAAATGTTGATAATTAGGTTTTTATATGGTATATTTTCTTGTCTTCCGGTCACTTGGTCACTCCGTCGCACACACTATTTCTACGTTGGAAAGTTGAAACAAAGGTTCAACAAAATAGTTTACGTGAAACTTTAGTCATCGGTTGGCAAATGAAAAAGTTAATTTTGTGCCTGCTCGAATTCCCGTCTAAAGTGCTTACCTTTGACGCGATACCCGCCATCGGTATCACCCGGTACAGCGTAACAAACCCTTATGAAATCGCTAATTGCATATACTTTCGCCGCCTTATTTATGATTGGTGTGTCTTTCTTTTACTATCCTAAATGGAAGCAAGCACGCACCGAAGCCACCATTAGCTGGGATGTTGCCGGTTATTACTGGTATTTGCCGGCTATTTTTATTTACAAAGACCTTAAACAGGTAAAATTTAGCGAGCAAATATTACAACAATATTATCCGGTGCCATCTTTTATGCACGCTTTTAAGTATAAGGATAATTATGTAATGAAATATTCCGGCGGTATGGCATTGCAATACTTGCCATTTTTTTTAGTCGCCGACGCACTGGCACAGCCTTTGGGCTACGCAAGAGACGGATTTTCAGCGCCTTATCAATTCGCTATTCAACTGGGGGGCATGTTGTTTGCCTTATTAGGGCTTTGGTTTTTTCGCAAACTATTATTATTATATTATAAAGATGATACGGTCGCCCTGGTATTATTATTATATGTGCTGGGTACCAATTATTTAAACTTTGCCGCCATTGACGTTGGCATGACACATAGCTGGTTATTTACTTGGTACGCCATTTTAATGTATCATACCCATCATTTTTATAAAAAACCGTCTTATTATTATGCTATTATGATAGGCGCTTGCCTGGGCATCATGGCGCTTACTCGTCCTACCGAAATTATTGCGGCATTGCTGCCTTTATTATGGGGTATTTCCACCCTTAATAAAAATGTGATAATCGAGCGGCTGAATTTTATACAAAAACATTTACCTTATTATATATTGGCAGCCGTTATTACCGGTGCAATCGGCTTTATTCAGTTGGCGTATTGGAAATATGTATCCGGCGACTGGCTGGTATATAGCTATCAGGATCAAGGCTTTGACTGGCTGCGCCCGCATATTCGGCAGTACCTCATCAGCTACCGCTGCGGCTGGCTGGTTTATACGCCGATGATGCTTTTTGCTTTTATTGGCTTCATTCCATTTATCAAACGTAAAGAAAATATAATACCGATTATTTTATTTATTCTACTCAATACTTACATCGTTGTGTCCTGGTCCATCTGGTGGTACGGCGGACGAGCAATGATTCAAAGTTACCCCGTACTCGCCTTTCCTTTCGCGGCTTTCATCGAAAGTATTCAAACAAAAAAATATACAAAATACTTCTTATATAGCATCTTTGCTTTATTTTGTTATTATAATATCTGGTGGACGCATCAGGCGCACCGGGGCGGGTTGATTGCACCTTATGATATGACCAAGGCTTACTTTTGGCAGGTGTTATTAAAATATAAAGTTGACCCGGATATTGTAAAATATTATGATACGCATGAAGTAATGCGGGGCGAACGGACGAATGTAAAGCTGATTTATGAAAATAATTTTGATACAGATTCTACACTAAATCAACACCTTCCGGCGATAAATGGCAACTTTTCTGAATATGTAAATCAAACCAAACAAGTTACTAATAATTACGTCATTCCGATTGCAAAAACCGGGGCAAAATGGCTGCGCGCAACGGCTACCGTACATATTGAGCAAAAAGAATGGGATGTGTGGCGCATGACACAAATGGTCGTACAATTTTATCATCAAGGTCAGGTTGTAAAAGAAAATGTCATTCGCTTACAACGTTTATTAAATGATATGGAAACAAAAACTGTTTTTATAGATGTAAAATTGCCGGAAAAAACGTTTGATACAGCGGTCGTCCTATTCAGGAATTCAGGAGGAGATAAACCGGCGCAAATGGATGATTTAAAAGTAGAACTTTTTGATATTGAATAATCTATAAATAGGGATTGAATTCGCTATATTGCATGAATATTAAAAAAATATCTATTATTATACCTGCTTATAATGAGGGTGCCACCATTCACCTCATTCTGGACAAAATCAGGGCAGTTCAACTAGTGCAAGATATTGAAAAAGAAGTGATTATCGTGAATGATTGTTCAAAAGACAATACTGAAGCGGCTATAGTACAATATAAAAATACTTACCCCGAACTAAATATTTGTTATTTCAAACATGAAGTAAATAAAGGTAAAGGCGCAGCGTTACATACGGGCATCCGGCAGGCGACGGGCGAGTGTGTCATCATTCAGGATGCCGATCTGGAGTACGATCCGGCGGAGTATAATTTACTCCTGAAGCCAATATTGACGGGCTTTGCCGACGTAGTATATGGTTCGCGTTTTATGGGCGGAAAGCCACATCGTATTTTATTTTTCTGGCATTCGATCGGGAATAAATTTTTAACGTTTTTATCCAATTTATTTACTGATCTGAATTTAACGGATATGGAAACCTGTTATAAATTATTTAAAACGGATATCATAAAAAGCCTGGATTTACGCGAAAAACGGTTTGGCTTTGAGCCGGAAGTCACGGCTAAAATTGCCCGTATTCCCAAGATTCGGATTTATGAAGTGGGCATTTCTTATTACGGCAGAACCTACGAAGAAGGCAAGAAAATCGGCTGGCGCGATGGTTTTCGGGCAATTTATTGCATTTTAAAATATGGACTTTTTAAACGATAAATTTAGCTGGTGAGCGGGTGATCTGGTATTATCAAATCACCGGATAAATCGCTCTTTAGATCACAAGATATAACTATATGAAGGCTCGTACCAAAGGTTTAGTAATATTAATTATATTAACTTGTGTACTGATTTATTTACGTTTTCAACCCTATATAGATTATCCCAGTACTACTTTTTTTAATATTCACGGCGATGGATTTAAAAATTATGCTACGGTTATTTATCATGTAAAATATGACTCTACTTATTTGCACTATCAGGGCATGAATTATCCTTACGGGGAACATGTATTATTTACGGATTGTCAGCCTATTCTGGCGAATACCATTCGTTTTATCAGTCATAATATTGTAGATATTTCTAATGCGACCTCGGCGATCATCAACCTGAGTATGCTATTTTCATTGTTATTATGTAGCATATTTTTATATCTGATATTGAGTAAATTAGAGTTACCGATTTGGTACAGCGTTGTGATGGCGATTGGCATTACCTTTTTATCACCGCAGGTGGAACGCATGGGCGGACATTATGCGCTGGCGCATGCTTTTATCGTGCCCGCATTATTATATTTATTATTTTTATTTGAAGAGAAAAGACGCTGGCTTTGGAGTATTATTATCACATTTTTAATATTAATTGCTGCACAATTACATTTTTATTACTTTGGTTTAGCAGCGGTATTAATAACTGCTTATTTCTTTTTCTCTGTATGGCGTGATTTTAGCTGGCAAAAAGTACGCACACTAGCGCCGCATTATGCACTGCAAGTAATATTTCCCTTTATATTATTACAATTTTGGGTGCGTTGGGGCGACACCGTTACCGATCGTCCGGCAGTACCGGAAGGATTCATCGGCTATCGCGCTTTGTGGGAAGGCATTTTCCTCAATGCCCGGCTGCCCGTAGGTGCCTGGATTGATAGTAATATTATAGATATTCGAAATGCGTCCATGGAGAATTCCGCCTTTATAGGTACCGTTGCCGCCGTTATTTTTATTACATTATTGGTACGCTGGATACGGAATAAATTTAAACAACCTTTCCTGCCATTTAGTGAAAATATTTACTTACAAACGCTTTCGCCCACGGTAATTGCCATTTTATTATTTGCATTGGGCTTGCCATTTATTATTCCGGGACTGGGCTGGCTGCTCGATTATACCGGACCTTTCCGCCAATTTCGCGGCTTGGGGCGCTTTAGCTGGATTTTTTATTATGGTTGGAATATCCTCGCTGCTTACATTTTATATCATTATTTTAATAAAAAGCCATTAACATTATTTACAGCGTTTCTTTTTTTAATTTCTATTGAAATTGTATTAAAAGAAGCGTATCAAACCTGTAAACTTGCACCGGCGGGATACTATCGCGAAGACATCCTGAGCAAGCATAAATTTGAAAAAAGTGCCGATTATTGGTTCAAGGATATTGACCTTAGCCGCTATCAGGCGGTGTTGCCGATTCCGTTCTATCTGGTTGGTTCTGAGAACTTTGGGTTTGAATATGGTGGAAATTTATTACGCATGACCCTGCTGCCGGGGCTGCATTATGGCTTGCCGAGTATGGGAAGTTATTTAAGCCGAACCTCCTTTTCACAAACGATTCACAAGGCGCCCATTGCACTGGAACCCTACCGAAAAACTGATTTTCCGAAAACATTACCGAGCCAGAAGCCTTTATTGATGATTATCGAGCGGGGTGAGTCTGCAAAAACGCCGCAGCTGGGTTATTTGATGGCGCAGGGAAAAACATTATATGGAAATGATCAGATAGAAATCCGGGAATTTCCGGTGGAAGGTTTCGACAAGGCGCATGAACGCTGGATGGAAGACTTACGCAACGGCTGGCATTGGGCAACCGAAGGGAAATTATACGCACAGAAAAATAATGTTTGGTTATCAGATTCGACAAAACATTACATTTTATTGGATTTTGATGATAAAAAATCGAGTAAATTATATCGGGGTACGGGTGCGCTCGAAGCGCCGGTGAAGCGGGCAGTACCGTTCTGGGAAGGAAAATTACCAGCTAAAAATAATGTGTGTAATGTGTGGGTGTACATGGGTGAAGATCAGTATCCGCGCCTGAATTTAAAGGGCTGGGAAATTAATAAAAATGGTAAAGAATGGCTGATTGCGCATAATGCGGCGCGTTTTGATTTAAAATGTTTGGATAACAATGGCTGGGGTTTGATGGAGTTTGAAATAAACATGGACAACCCTGACAATCGCGTGCGGCTGGAGCTGGAATGTAAAGAAATCAAACATCCGACCGTTTTTATCGATGAACTACTCATTCGGGCGAAAGGGCTTGATATGTATTGGCTAAAAGATGATATGAAAGCGTATAATAACCGATATTTTCAATAAATAATTTCGAGTTTTATTATATTTAGATGTGGCATATTTCAAAAATATGCCACATCTATCGGGGAAATTAACATTATTACATTACTTTTAACCAGAAAGAACCGCCGTGCCGTTCTACACCCTGTAGATGATCGTGTTGCCAAATTGGGGTCAATATATTCGCTAAATCTGAATCTTCCGATACAAAATAGTTCGGCATCAAAGGTTTATACTTGTCAGCATTTGCCAATAAGTAGATTGCCAATCCGTATTGTTCTGAGTAAAAACGGTCACACATAAATTGCGGATAATCATAAGGTAAATAAATATCATGAATGTGGACGATCACGCCCGGCTTCAGGCGGGGCAGTACTTCCATAAAAAAGACCATTGCATCGGAATTGGGCAGGATACGATGCGAATTATCTACAAATAATATATCATTTTCTTCTAAACTGTATAAAAAATTAAAATCGATATTTTCAAATGGTTTTCGGACCACCTGATCGGCTAATTGATCAATTTCTGCGCGGGGCATCGGATCAATTGAAATAATTTTAGTATTTAAATGCTGCTCATTTTTAGCTTTATACGCAACTTTGGTGGAATTGCCAGAACCAATTTCTACATAACGTCCGGGATGATATTTAACCAAAAGGGTGTATAACATGATAATATCCAGTCCGGGTAAAAATCCATTTATCCAGAAAGGCTGTTGAGGATCGCTTTGCGTTTTTTTAATTTGCTGAAAAACAGCGGTATGGGTTAAAGCATCTTGTAAATGTGCCTGATAAAGATCCCGGTTTTTATTAATAATATCATATAATTCGGGATGTGGAGGCTGGCCATGTCCGTAACGGGGCTTAAAATCAACCGGGTATTCCAGAAATAATTTTTGAAATTTAGGCGAAAGAAAACGATATAAAGTTTTGATATTAAACATGTTAAATATTGTTGAATAATTGGTTGTTATGAAATAATTAAAGAATGAATAATGAAGTAATTTAAAATATAAATATTATAACCACTTTTTACGTCGGAAAAAGATGAGCATGGTGATAACCATGACGACCATAAATCCCCAAACGAAGTAATAGCCATAGCGCCATTTTAGCTCCGGCATAAATTCAAAATTCATCCCGTACACGCCGACGATAAAGGTAAGTGGCATAAAAATCGTGGAAATAATCGTGAGTACACGCATTACATTATTGGTGCGGTAGCTGATCTCCGATAAATAAAGATCGTATAATCCATTTAAAATATCACGATAAGTCTCCACAATATCAATCACTTGTACAATATGATCATATAAATCACGGGTAAAAACTTCGGTGCTTTGTTGTACAATGACGCACTCACTTTTGGCAAACCAATTGACCGCTTCGCGCAAGGGCATCACCGCTTTACGCAGGGCAAGCATTTGTAATTTGAGTTGGTGGATTTTACTTTTACTCCAATTATTCGGATTGTATAATATTTCTTCTTCTAATGATTCAATAACTTCCTGAATTTGATCCAATATAATAAAATAATGATCTACCACGCTGTCGGCGAGCGCATAGGCTAAATAATCACTCTGGCGCTGGCGAATTCTACCGCTGCTATTGCGCAGGCGTTCGCGCACGGGTGCAAAAGTATCATCATCTTTTTCCTGAAAGGACAAAACAAAATTCGGACCAGCATAAATAGCAATGTGTTCTACATGAATTTCCTGAGCTTCGCGGTCAAAAGTAAGGGCTTGTAAAGTGATAAAAATACCATTATCATATTCTTCAAATTTGGGGCGCTGCTGCGTATCCAAAATATCCTCCAAGACCAAGCCATGCACCTGATGTTGCTTACCAAGCTGATCCACCAGCATTACATCATGTAAGCCTTTTACATCATACCAGTTTAAAAAATTGCCGGATTCTGCAATTGGAATGCCTCCAAGCGACTGTTTTTCAAGGAATTGTGATTCATTATATTGAATCAAAGTAATTTTGGGGTGCTCAATTTTTTGCTCGCCAATAAAAATGCGCGCCCCTGGCGGCAAGCCCGGCTGTGGCGATTGGTGCTTTTTGAAAGTGCGTTTATAGCGTTTTTTTGCCATTGAGCTAATTTGCGAATTATAATATTTTAGGTAATAACAAAGGCAAATGTTTACTTTTTACTAAATGTAACACGGGGGTCTAATAATGCATATAATATATCAGCAATTAAAATACCGATCATGGTTAGAATGGCGGATATCATCAGAACGGTGTAAACAATGGGCCAATCGCGCCCGTTAATGGCGTCAATAGTTAATTTTCCCATGCCGGGAATATTATAAATCACTTCAATAACGACCGAACCGGCAAACGCTGCAGGAAACACCGAAGCAAACAAGGTAATAATCGGAAATAGCGCATTGCGAAAGGCGTGTTTCCAAATAATGGCGCGGCTTCCCAAGCCTTTGGCACGGGCAGTACGAATATAATCTTGTTGTAATACGTCAAGCATGCCGCCCCGCATTTGCCGGGAAATAAAGGCGAGTGAGCCGTAAGTTATGCAAAATATAGGTAGTATTAAATGGGATGCGCGTAAGGTAAATTGAGTCCAGAGCGAGTCGGATGCATTGAGGTCGCCGATACCGTAGGACGGAAAAAAATCCATCTGATAAGTACCGGTTGTGAAAAATACTTGTAACATCGTGGCAATCCAGAAAACCGGCAAAGAATATAATATAAATAAGCTAACGGTGACAAAACGATCCCAGAATGTATCCTTGCGTACTGCCGAAAAAACGCCCAGCGGAATTGCCAGTAAATAAGCGATTAAAATAGCTATTCCATTGATAATCAAGGTCCAAAACAGCGCGTCGTTGATCTTGTGCGCCACTGGGCGACCGTCGGTATAAGCCGTGCCGAAATCACCTTTTATAAAATGAATCAACCAATTATGATATTGATTATCAAAACCGTACCATTTTACATCGGGTATCATAAGTCGGTGCGGTGTCGCCAATTCTTTTACATCCATATAACTATCGCGTAATGCGGAAAACGCATGTTCGGCGAAGAGGGCGAGATTCAGGTCTTTAGCGAGTGATTGTTCAATGCGATTGAAGATGCTAAAGATTTGATTATCTTTATGTTGCAGATATAAATCTTTTACATTACTTCGCATCAGACTTAATTCCTGAAAAGAAATCGAATCTGGCAGGGTATATAATAATAATTCCAATCTTTTAATTTGTTGGTAATAAACGCTGATGTATTCCCAATTGCCGTATTGAGCAATGAGTTTTTGTAACATTTCGCGCCGGTCTTTATCCACAATTTGATATAAGGTATCAGGATACGCCGCTGAGGTCAGGGCAAAATAAAAAGGAGGTTTATCGAGTCCCAGAAAATGCGCCGTTTCATTATACACCCGCTCCCGATTGCGTATATCGCCGACTGCCTCGTTGCGCAGCAGCATTTCTACCGGGTCGCCGGGTGCCACCTTGCTCAGTCCAAACGCCAGTAGAGATATAACAAGGAGCGTTGGAATAAAAATGAATATTCGTTTGAGTAAATAACGCAGCATAATCTGCCGATTTGTTCCAAAGGAATTCCTTCAGAGCTAATGTGCTAATCTGCTGATATTCATATACCAACAGATTAGCACAGTGTATATTATTAATTTTCTACATCAAGATTTATAACAAAACTATTGGGGAAGAAACCAGGCGTTAAAGAGGTCGTTTTTACATCGAAACGCTTGTGGATTGCAATGCGCTGTGCCGGTGCAAAGACAAAAATAGCCGGTTGTTCCTCATATATAATATTTTGCAGTTGCTTATATAATTCGTTGCGTTTGTTAGCATCCAAAGTAACGCGGATTTGCTCAATGATTTTGGCAGCCTGTGCATTCTGGAAATTATTATAATTATCAGCAAGCCAGTCCTGGGTGGGGTCCCACACAGTGGGTGAGAGCGTGCGGGCACCGCTGGCGAGTTCAAAGTTATCCTTGCGCACGTCGTCCATCATCACGGTAAATTCTTTGGGCACAATTTCCAGATTGATACCGGCTTGCTTGAGCGTGCCTTGTGCCAGCAACAGCGTACTTTTACCAGTTTCGTTAGTTGCAGCAACTGTGCAGGTAAGGTTTAATTCCGTCAATTCACCGTTGAGATTTTTATCCACCGTACCATTGTTATTGGAATCTTTCCAACCTGCTTCGGCTAATAAATCCTTGGCTTTTTGAATATAAAATTCAACAGGTTTTAAAGATTTATCATAATAACTAAAGGAAGGAAGGAGCGGAACGGCAATTCTTTCTCCGTAACCATTATATACGGTTTTAATAATTTCGTCCACATTAATGGCATGTGCAATCGCACGGCGTACCCGTTTATCAGAAAGTTTCGGATTTTGATTATTAACGTAAAGGCAAGCGTAAGCCAATTGCGTTTCGGTTGAGAAATTATATACTGCTTTCATGGCAGCATCGTTGCGTAGCTCATCAAAATCCTTTGCGTCAATGTCGGGAGTGGCATCCAATTCCTCCGAGCGAATAGCTGCCAAGACGGTTGCTGGTTCAGGAAGTATTTGATAATCAAGACGTTGTGGCAAGGCTGTTAATCCTGGAAAATCTTTTGCGAGTTTATCGCCCCACCAGTTTTCTTTTTTCACTAGGCGTACTTTTTGTCCGGTTTGCCATTCTTCAAAGCGATAAGGACCCGAGCCAACCAAATAACTCTTTTCGCGCGAAGCCTCCGTGGCGTTGAATTCATCGGCAAATTGCTTCAGATTTTGATTGCTTTCTGCCAGTTTCGCTACTTTGCTTGTGTCACTCAGCTCGCCGATGCTGATGTTTTTCAGCAAGCCCTTGGCATCGAAAATATACTCCGGCAGTACCGGTACGGTGCTCCCAATAGCTTCCATGCCCAGAATGTATTTTTCATTCGTCAGCACGGTGAATTTCTTCGGATTTGCCGGATCAATCTGAACATCTTTGATAAATTCAAAATACGGGCGGATGCGCTGCGCTTGTACCAAGGGGTTGAGCACAGATTTCACCGTGAACGCAAAATCATTGCCGGTGACGGGGCTGCCATTGTCCCACACAGCGGCGTCGTGTATTTCAAAGGTATAAGCCACGCCACCTTTGTTAGGACCCTCGGTAATATCGGTTGTGGTTGGCAGTGCTTTTGCCAACAGCGGAATAAATTCAAATGTTTGCGGATCAACGGTAATCAGGTATTGAAAAATCTGGTCGGAAATCTGACGGGCATAAGCATTGGTAGTCAGAACAGGGTTAAGGCGGTCTGGCTCCGCACGCAGGCGCACTAACACCTCATTTGCAGTTCTTTTGTAAGCGACATTTTCTTTTTGTGGATCAGTTTTGCAAGCCGTGAAAGTCAATAATCCCAGTAAAGCCAATAAAAATAGCGATTGTAAGCGATTCATGGGTCGTTTTGAGTTTTGGTTGTGAAATTTAATGGACAAAGGTTAATTCTTGATACTATTTTGTTGGTTAGCAGGGTATCGAATAGCTGCCAACGAATGAGAAACGCGTTCTAAATTAACGGATTTTGTGAAAGCAATGAAAAATTTATGCTGTAATGTACGCATTTTATTTAGTCGAAATATGCCGTTTTCAGCATGAGTCGGGTTTAAAATGTAAAATAAAGCGAAAAGATACAGTTTTCAGGCGAGTAGATTTTAAAAAAGCTGAACCAAGCCCGGTACGGTTTGTTAGGCTTACAATTTTTACAAGATTATTAATACAGGTATCATTATATGAAAACGGTTCTCATCGGTGGCGGGTCAGGCTTAGTTGGCAAACGCTTGAGTGAATTATTACGTGAGCGGGGTTATACGGTACAACACCTCAGCCGCACACCTAATCCAAATGCCGAATTTCCAAGGTTTGGCTGGGATTTGCAGCAAGGCACCATCGACCAGGCGGCGGTAGAACGCGCGGATATTATTATTAATCTGGCAGGGGAGGGGATTGCTGATGGACGCTGGACTCCGGCGCGCAAAAAGCGCATTATTGCTAGTCGGGTGGATAGTACGCGCTTGTTAATCAAAGCTTTACAACAATCAGAAAAGCAACCACAAGCCTTTATTTCGAGCGCTGCAGTTGGTTATTATGGCAATCGGGGCGACCGTCTCCTGCACGAATCGGATGAACCGGGCAAGGGTTTTCTCACTGAAAGTTGCCTGGAATGGGAAAAAGCAATTGAAGAAGCAACGGTGACGGGCATTCGCACGGTGGCGCTGCGCATCGGCGTGGTGATGTCCACCCAAGGTGGTGCTTTAGAAAAAATGTTGATTCCGCTGCGCTTTTTTATGGCGACTTACTTTGGTAACGGCGGGCAGTGGTACTCCTGGATTCATATTGATGATTTGTGCCGGATGTTTTTATTTGCCATTGAAAATGAACAATTAAGCGGATTTTACAATGCCGTCGCACCCAATCCCGAAACCAATAAAGACCTGACTAAAACATTGGCAAAAGCTAGTGGCAAACCCGCATTAGTAATGCCGGTACCCGGCTTTATGCTGCGCCTTATTTTCGGAGAAATGGCCGACACCATTTTATTTAGTACCCGAGTGACTTCGGAGAAAATCGAACAGGCGGGTTTTGAATTTCGCTTTCCACGGCTGGAGCCAGCCTTGCGTGACTTATTGGCGAGAAAAATTTGAAAAGATGTGAAATACGAAATTTGAAATGTGAAATATGTTTTAAGGCTCATATTTCATATCTCAAATTTCGTACTTCATATCTCATATTTCATATCTCAATAATTACTCTTCGAATACTTCAATTTCGCGGGTATCCACGACTAAATCCGTAAACTTTCCTTTAAAGCGGGTAGCTTTTACAATGTGATTGTCAATCCAGTGATAATTGCCGCCGCGCGGTTTACCAAATAAAATAGCGTGGTATTTAAAGCCGTGCTTAATCAGCCATTCTTCCGTCACAATGCGGTGCGCTTCCGTTCTGGAAGTGAAGAAAGTAATAACATGCCCCTCTTCGTACCATTTATTGAGGATACGCAGCGCGTCCGGGTAAGGCAGGCAAGTTGCCATGCGCTCCGGCTCTTCGTTTGGAATATCGTCGCAGATTGTTCCATCAATGTCAATCAGAAAGTTTTTCATACCAGCAGGCAGCACCGGACTTATCTTTTCTCCTTTCTCATTGAAAGCTGCTTTTAATTCTGCGTTCATGCTTGGATTCATGGAAATAGTGATCTAATGAATTTAAAGCCGCTAAGTTAGGGTAAAAAATACAAAAAGTCCATTTTATCAGGTGTAAATCCCCTAAAGTTAAAATTACTTTAACATTAAAGCCAGGAAAATCAAGGAATTAGGGAGAAATTTTATATTATTAAGTCTGTGCTTATTATGTAAAATAAGTACGTTTTTTATTTAAAAATTCGCTTTATAAAAAATTTAATTCAACCGATACTCTACGCCCATTTTCACCAATTCCGCTACGAAATCATTGTTAGCCAGTACTTTGCGTTCACGGGCGGCCATGTTGAGTTTGAGGCGCTGCGTATTGTCGAATAGTTCCATCTTGAGGCGGTGTTGCCCTTTGTAGCGTTTGCAGAGGTCATCGAGTTGCTGCACGAGATCAGGCGTGAGGGTATCCACTTGTACTTTGAGCGTAATAGATTGCGTAAGGGTTTCGCCCAAGCCTTCGAGTAGCTTGACTTCCTTGGGTTTGAATTCCAGATCGGCATTCTCGCCCCAGCCCCGCTGGAACGCGCCTTTCAAAAACAGGGCTTTGCCTTCTTCGAGCAGGTGCTTGAATTTTTGGTAGTCTTCGCCAAAGAGCTTAAATTCGATCGAGCCATTATAATCGCGGATTTCAAAGATGCCCCAGCCATTGCCATTTTTACTCACCATGTGGCGGGCTTTGAGCACCAGCCCGGCAAGGTTGATTTGTGGCTTGTTCTTGTGCTCGTCAATCTGATCGAGCGAGCAGGTCACAAAATTTTCAATTTCCACTTTATAATCATCTAATGGGTGCCCGGAAATGTAAATACCCGTTACTTCGCGTTCTTTTTCGAGTTTTTCGAGCAGCGACCAAGCGTTACAATCGGGAATGTTCGGCTCTGCCAGCATCACCTCCGATTGTGCCTCGCCAAAGAGCGACGCGGCAGTCATCACTTTTTGAGATTGGTAGGCATCACCATATTTTAAG
>JBKBWT010000144.1:0-14904 GCA_046314415.1 Saprospiraceae bacterium | reverse complement strand
TGGTTGGCTATCAAATAGTCCACATACAACTCGAAAGTAGCTGGAAATTTCATCCTCCAAAGGTCGTAACTGTCAAAGAACTTTTTTTTCCTAATTTTTTACCTGCGTAATCTCAGTTAAAAGATTTAAAGGCTAAAATGGAAGAATGGATCGAAAATGGCGTTCAGCTTGGCTGGCTCATTGATCCGGAAAAAGGAAAAGCCTGGATTTATCGTGCCGATGGCTCAACGACGGAAATAAAAGGATTTGATGCACAATTAAGTGGCGAAAATGTGCTGTCTGAATTCATTTTTGATTTATCTTTATTACGAATTTAATCCAATCAACCCAAAACCTTTTAAACCCAAATCTATGCCTCGCCTTACGGTGCAAGATTTACTCAATACGCTTCATCAGGCAGCGCAGGAAATGCGTGCCGCTGCGGGTTCTGACGGGCAATTGAGTCGCCAGGATTTTAATCGCATTATTGAGGATAAAACGGGCAATGAACGGACGTTGCTGGAAGCTTTTTACCGTTTTTTGCGGGAGGAAGATCAGCGCAATATGCGTATTACCCGCGATTTGCTGGCACGTGGCGAAAAATTTATTCAGGAAAAAATTATTACCCAATTTGAACTGGCACCCGGCGGCTTGTCCTTGCAGGAAACCAATGCAATCAAGGCATTGGGCGAAGACCCGCTGGCGCTGGCTTTTCAACTTAAACGCGCTGCTTCAGGTATGGAATATAAAAGCCCTGTTGAATTATTCACTCAGATTCAGGAACTTACACCTGATCTTTTTTTTGACGATTTAGGCTCGGAAGGTAGCCAGCCGCTCGAAGCCGTACATATTGCGGCGAATGTGGTGGAACTGACCCCGGATTCTTTTGCTAAGGCATTGAAACTGAATGCGGAAGACCCTAAAGATGCCGTTGCCCGCTTTGTGCCGGCGGAGGAGCATTTTATAAAATTTATTGCCCAGCATTATTCTTTTGAATTGGACGCGAAAGCGACCACGCTGGTGCATCTTATGAAAGATCATTTGCGACAAAATACAGTAATCGTATTGGGTGAAGATTATCATGAAGATGTGCCGCCCCAGCATCCGGTGTACGTAGTAGGCGTCGCCGATGATGGGAGCTTGATTGGTTTTAAATCATTGGTTATCTGGACGTAAAATACTTGATCTTTAATTAATATTATATTTAGTGAATAAATCTTTCGGTATAAAATCGCTCTGATTCTTTATACTGAATCATAGACTTATTATCATTTGGTAAGCACGCTGATTAAATTGTGGCTGAACCTGCCCGAATATAATATTGTTATTTTTACAAAAGTAAATAACATGCCAACCGCACTTATCACCGGCGCCAATCGGGGGATTGGCAAAGAAATTGCCTGGCAATTGGGCAAACGGGGCTTTCAGGTTTTTATCGGTGCGCGTAGCGAGGCGAGTAGTCGGGAGGTGGTTGCTGATTTTCAACAACATGATATTCACGTAGGTTTCCTAGCCATTGATGTTGCCGATGCAGCCAGCATAAGCGCTGCGTATGAGAATTTAAAAGATCAAGTAAATAAGTTGGATGTTTTAGTAAATAATGCCGGGATTTTATTAGATGAAGGCGCACCTTTATTACAAACCAGCCTGGAAGATATTCATAAAACCTTGGCTATTAATACGATCGGTCCTTTATTAGTAACACAAATATTTGCACCTTTATTACATTCGGGTAGCCGGGTTGTTAATGTATCAAGTGGAGCCGGGGCGATTTGTGGCGGCATGGGCAACTATGCGCCGGTTTACAGTATTTCCAAAACCGCTTTAAATGCGGTAACCTGCCAACTGGCGCATGCCTTAAAGGCAAAAGGCGTAGTGGTAAATGCGGTCTGTCCCGGTTGGGTGCGCACGGATATGGGCGGACCCCATGCTTCGCGCTCGGTGGAAAAAGGCGCTGAAACACCGGTGTGGCTGGCAACGGAAGCACCGGCAAATTTAACGGGTAAGTTTTTTCGCGATAAAAAGGAGATTTCGTGGTAAACCGTTAAATTCGTTGCCCTAATACAAAATGCCATGCTTGAACGATTACAAGAGCTTGAAAATGAGGCTCGTAGGTTGGAGCCTTCTGCCGATCAGCGCCGCAACTGGCACCAACAAGTGCAACAACATGCCGAGGATTTTTTAAATGATCTTCCTGAACGCAAAGCTTATGATTATACCGGCACTAATAACAAAACGCTTTCGGAGTTTGATATTACAAACGAGCCCAAAGATATTACACAGTTATTACATTTGCTGGATCAACATTTAGAGCGTGTCGGCATCAACTCCGCATCGGGCGGGCATTTGGGGTATATTCCGGGTGGGGGCGTTTACCCTTCGGCATTGGGCGATTATTTAGCAGCGGTGAGTAATAAATACGCCGGCATTTTCTTCAGCAGCCCGGGCTCCGTACGCATGGAAAACCAGTTAATCCGCTGGTTGTGCCGAATGATTGGCTATCCTTCGACAGCGTTGGGCAATTTAACTTCCGGTGGTTCTATTGCTAATTTGATTGCGATTACCACGGCGCGTGATTTTAAAAATATTCGCTCGAAAGATGTTGAAAACGCAGTTATTTACTTAACTAAACAAACGCATCATTGTGTACAAAAAGCCTTGAGAATCGCCGGTTTAGGCGAAGCGCAACTGCGCTATGTGCCGATGGATGCGCACTTTAGAATGGATGTAATAGCATTGCGTAATATTATTAATCAAGATATAATAAATGGATTCAAGCCGTTTTTGGTGGTTGGTTCGGCGGGCACAACCGATACTGGCGCAATGGACCCACTAAATGAAATGGCGGATGTCGCCCAAGAATATGAGCTATGGTATCATGTAGATGCGGCGTATGGTGGTTTTTTTATATTGGTAGATGAATATAAATCCAAATTTAAAGGCATCGAACGTGCTGATTCTGTGGCAGTTGACCCGCATAAAGGCTTATTTTTACCATTTGGCATCGGCGTGATATTAATAAAAAATGTAGAAGCGGTCTTTACATCGCATCATTATGTGGCAAATTATATGCAGGATGCACTTAAAATTGCCGAAGAACTCTCCCCGGCTGATCTTTCACCGGAGCTGACCAAACATTTTCGGGGTTTGCGCTTGTGGATGCCGCTGCATCTATTTGGTTTACAGCCTTTTAAAGCAGCGCTGGAAGAAAAAATCCTGTTGTGCCGTTATTTTTATGATAAAATACAGGAACAAGGGTTTGAAGTTGGTCCTTATCCTGACCTTTCCATTGCCATTTATCGCTATGTGCCAGAGCACGGCGACGCCAATGTTTTTAATGAGCAATTATTAAAATATGTTTTGCAGGACGGGCGGGTATTTTTATCATCAACTACCATCGATGGCGTATTCTGGATTCGCCTGGCGGTGCTGAGTTTTCGGACGCATTTAAAAGAAATTGATTTATGCCTGGAAATTTTAAAAAATGGCGTGGCACAGTTAAATCAGCAGTTCGCATTATCCTATTGATAATAACATGATATGATCCGCTAATTTTATATTTATTATGCGGTAAATAAAAAAGGTTTACCAAACCTTGCGTCTGGTAAACCCATTGTGATGATAACCAATTATTTAGAAGGGTGTAATACCAGTAACTTCCAGATTAACATTCACTCTTTCACTGGCTTTCACGGTAATATTATCCGGGTCGATATCGCCGAGTACATCAAACAACAGCGTGCCCAGCATATCGAGTCTGCCGTCATTATTAGTATCTTCATATCCTACAAAACGTAATTCATAAGTGCCTTCTTCGAGGAAATTCAACGTAAACTCCTCATTTCCATCTACTACTGCGCTGGTAACGGCATTTTTAAACGGTACATTACCCAAGCGTTCGGAAACATTATAAGCACCTTTTTCATAAGCGTACACCACAATAACATCTCCGCCCTGCGCCAGGTCGCCATCAAGATCGCCTTCAATCGTACCGGCATCTTCTTTGGTGATCAAACGCGCTACTTCATCCAGGTCATCATCTGATACTAAATTGTAATCAGAGGTATCACCACTGGTGCTGTAGGTAATAGCTTTGCGCAAATCAAAGTCAATGACAACGGCTTCCTGGCTGTTGTTTTGATCTACCGTAAAGCTGCCACTTACGTTGATAACCGAATCCAGCGTGTTGTTGGTATTGAGCGCATGTTTCACGCCATCGTTGGTTTGCACGTACACGCCCGGACCATTGCCATTCTGATCATTTTCAAAATCCATGATCAAAGTCACATCGCTGTAGGTACCGGCATTGAGGTCGGCAAACCCCAAAGCTTTGACTTCGCCATTGCGATAGTCCATAAGGTTGAAGGTCAGGGGACCTTCAAAATCAGTGATGGGGGTTCCATCTACTTCTAGCCCAACAATTGTTACAAAAACACCTTCTACATTGGGATCATCCACCGGTGCATCGGTAATTTCGAAGCGAACATTACCATTGTTGTCGTCATCATCGTCATCATTATTACACGCGGCAAATAAAAATAAGGAAGCGAATAAAAGCATAGCGCCAGCGAAGAACATTTTGGAAGTCTTCATCGTGATTTATTGGTTTTGGTTAAATAATTAAATGGTTTTTGCTTCTTTCGACTAAGGGTCAAGCGGTGTACTTACTTGCGGAGGCTCTACCATTCTATTCCGGGCTGAGGTATTTACATACCATTGTAGTAACAGCGTGTACACTGACTTTTTCTTATTCTACGAATGGTAGGGGCGCTTAGATTTTCCAAAAGCGTTAAAATTTGAAAAAATAACACATTAAAAAAGGTTTTATAAAATATCCTGGCGTTATTTTAACATTTTTCAAGGTATGATATACCCGATCATATGGTGAAATTGGCTGAACATTTACGGAACTCGAACTTTTTACATTTATACCATACACCACCTATTAATATTTTTGATTTACAGGTGTTAACATATGCGTTAATACCTAATGGACTCTTTTTTCAAGAATGGCTACCTTACAAATTGGTAGCAAGGGAAGATTTTGCCAGGTCAATCTTTCCGGTTTCCTAATGAATAAAGTATTGTTTGAACACGCTTATTACCATAAAATAGTAATAATGTGATCAGATATTTACAATATAATATGAGTGTAATTTTTAATACAAAATAATGCTATAAATATTTACATCACCATTAACTCACTACAAAAAATCCAAATGATGAAACAGAAGCAAGCTTTTTGGATAGTTATGCTGGCAATGCTGACCGGAAGTGCCTGGGCACAAACCGATGGCTCAGACTTTATTACAACGGCTCCCAGCGTAGCGCCGTATGATGCGCCACAACAACAAGCACCTGGCACATTTTTACACACATCAAGGGGTAATTTTATGATTGGTACGGGTATCGGTTTTTCTACTTCTGATTCTGAAGTGGATGTCAATAGTCCCGACGGCAAATTCAGCGGCGATGGTGGTTCCTCTACGCAGCTCAACTTTAGCCCGGGCATTGGTTATTTCTTTGCCAATAATTTCGCCTTTGGGGTAGGGATGGAGGTCATTGCCAGCCGTACCACTTCCCAAACTGATATTACCAATCCGAACTCACCGGAACAACGTAGTGAAAGCAGCAACTTACTATTCGGTCCTTTTGCCCGTTATTATCTTGGAGTTTCCGACGATAAAGCATTTTTCCTGGGCACGACCCTGGGCTTCGGCAGCTCTCGCGACCAGTTCACGTCTACAACCGGATCATCACAAACCATTAATAATAATATTGTAACGGTAGGGGTTGGACCTGGTTTTACAGTGTTTTCCAACAGTGGTTTTGCACTGGAAGCCTTGGTAAAATATAATTTTGCCAATAGTAACAGCGATATTAATCTGGATGGCATCACTCGGGAATCCAATACCCGCACGCATGCCTTCGACTTTTCCGTGGGTGTTCAGTATTATTTCGGTGGTTTGCGCAGGATTGATCAAACCGAGACGACTCCTACACCGGGCAGATTTTAAAATGAATTTGGTAATATTATAATATAATGGAGTGCCATCCAAAGTAAATAGCACACTTTGGATGGTATTTTTATGGCTGAACATTTTGCTCGCTTATGCTTTTTATTATAAAATCCCAGAATTTATTATAATAATAAAGTGCTTTAAAGTAAATAAAAGCATTGATATTACTTAACTAAATAAATAAATAATATCATGGCTGCAATGAATGATTATCTGCGCGGTAACTGGAATTGGCTTAAAGGAAAGCTTAAATCCACTTATGGCGACCTAACCGATGATGATTTAATGTACGAAGAAGGTAAAGAAGATCAATTGATGGGGCGTCTGCAAACCCGCCTGGGTAAAACCAGAGCACAATTGGAGGACGAGCTTTTAAATTGGGATCGCCGCCGTTAAATTACAACCCGTTAAATAAAATTAGCCTTGTGTCATTGACATGGGGCTAATTTTTTTATAAAAAGAAGATCCATATAATAACTGCCACCATACTTACCACAATATTTTGCACCAGTTGGGATAGTATGATAAATAAAACCGCCTTCCATACACTTTCCTGCCATTGGATTTGAAAGATTTGCTGAAAAGCGTATGTAAAATAAATGAAAGTGGCTATCAAAACAACAAATGATAAAAATATAAATTTTACTAATAAAGGCAAGGCAAAAATCAAGAGAAGGGTCTGTACGTTAAATAGATACATATTAATAATTAAATGCTCGGCATAATTTAATCTCTTATCTTTAAACATTATATAAGATGCCAGCGCCATGCCGGGTATGCTGCTCATTAATATAATATTGAAATATTGCTTGCCCAATTTACGTAATAACTCAATGAGCGGTATCATGTCTTCCGGCAATCCGGTAGCTTGCAGCGAAGGATTCAGTGATTGTGTAAAGCTTTGTTCTAAAGGTAAAAACTTGAAAGACAGGAAAGTAGCAATAGCAGTTAGTAATAATACCAGAGGGAGCGGACGCATCATGCGGCTCCGATCTTCAAATAAATATTCCCGAATGGCTGCCCCCGGTGCTAGCAATAATTGCTTGAACGTGTAGCCCAAGCCTTTTTCTAAATTGACCTGCGACAAAATCTGCTCTCCGATGTAACGCAGCGTAATCCGGGGCACCGGCGGCGATTCAGGAATTTTCATAAGCCACGTGCTTTTATTACGTGAATATAATAATTTGTGTAAAAAGGAGGAAATACCTTCGACTAAAGTACTTCCTCCCTCGGCAGATATTATTTTACCGCTTGATTTTCATTTACATCTTTAATAAAATCAATCACGCCATTCATAAAAACCTGCTGATCGTCCCACATCGCGAGGTGACTGCCGTTGGGGCAATACAGATAGCGCCCGTTTTGCACAAGTTTACTCATTTCCTCCATTTCCGCCGGATTCATGGTATCATATTTAGCGCCCACCGTCAGCGTTGGTACCTTGATTTCCCGCAAACGATCCCACACGCTCCAGCCTTTGAGAATGCCGCCCGGCACAAATTCGCTTGGTCCTTGCATATATACATATACGTCGTTATTCACATGTTTAAAACTGCGCATCACCGGATCAGGAAATTCGGGCAAACGGCATAAATGTTTGGTATAATATTCATTAAAAACCATTTCGGCATAAGCCGGATTGAAATAATCGCCTTTGTCTTCATATACTTCCAGGGAATCCAGTAAACTTGGGCGCAACTGGCTGCGCAATTGTTGATTATATATTTCATATTTTGTAAAATCGGCAGTCATATTACATATAATTAAGCCTTTCAGGTTATCCTGATATTTCAAGGCATATTCCATTGCCAGCAAGCCGCCCCAACTATTACCAAGTAAATAAAAATTATCTTTCGTCAGATTCAGCGCCTTACGCACCTGCTCCACTTCCTCCACGAAGCGCTCAATCGTCCACAGCGAGGTATCTTTCGGTTGGTCCGAATAATACGATCCCAATTGATCATATTCATAAAATTCGATATTCGCCTGCGGAAAAAAACTCTCGAAACACTCCATGTATTCGTGCGTCATAGCCGGACCCCCGTGCAGCAACAGCACTTTCATCGTCTCATTATTGCCAAAGCGTTTGGTCCACACGCGGTAGCCGTTATCCAGTTCAATCAGTTGAATACCAGCCACTTGAACCTCGCTGGGCGTTTTAAAATTCACATAATTACAAGCTGCCGTGTCGGTGCCCGAAGCGTAGGCAGCGTCTTGTTTTTGTTGGCAACCGAGCAGCGAAAGCATTGCCAGCATTGCCAGAAATAGGTGTTGTTTTTTCATACTTACCAGGTTTTTAAAATCGGGAAAAGATACAATCTATTCGGTAATTTTGGGAAATTTCAAAGACTGGTACCATGTTTAAAAAATGGCTGGTAATATTAATCTGATTCTATTATAATAAAGCAGTAAATAGCATATAATATAACACTTAAAACGCAAATGATATGAAACCAACGCTTGACCGCCGCGATTTTATTGCCACCACCGGAATGGCGGCTGCCGGTACTTTACTTGCTAATCCACTTACTGCCGCTGTATCGCAGGCTCCTTTCGCCAAAAAGCGCCTCGCCATGGTCGGCACGGGCATACGCGGCACGGGCTTCTGGGGCAAAACGGTGTTGGACAATTACAGCGACATTGTAGAATTCGTCGGCTTGTGCGACATCAATCCCGGACGGGTAGCATTGGCGAAAAAATTCCTCGGTGTCGAATGCTCCACTTTCACGGACTTCGATCAAATGCTAAAAACCGTCAAACCCGACGTAGTCATTGTCACCACCGTAGATTCTACCCACGATCAATTTATTGTAAAAGCCCTCCAAATGGGCGTGGACGTCATCACCGAGAAGCCACTTACCACCGACGAAGTAAAATGTCAGAAAATATTAGACGCAGAGCGCAAATCCGGGCGCAAAGTCATCGTCGGCTTCAACTATCGCTACGGCTTGCAGTTCACCAAGCTCAAAGAACTCCTCGTACAGGAGCGCGTCGGCAAGATTACCTCCGTCGATTTCCACTGGTACCTCAACGTTTACCACGGTGCCGATTACTTCCGCCGCTGGCACGCCTTCCAGAACAAAAGCGGCTCCTTGCTCGTGCACAAAGCCACGCACCACTTCGATCTGCTCAACTGGTGGATTGACTCCGACCCTGTCGAAGTCTTCGCCTACGGCAAACTCGAACACTACGGCAAGAACAATAGCTTCCGCCATACCCATTGCCGCCCCTGCCCCCATAAAAACAATTGTAAATTCTACTGGGACATTACTAAAGATGAGACCTTAATGGCACTGTACGTCGCCAACGAACAGCACGACGGCTACCTCCGCGATGGCTGCGTATGGCGCGAAAACATTGACATCTACGATAAAATGGCGGTGCAAATCCGCTATGCCAATGACGTGCAGGTCAGCTATTCGCTCACCACCTACTCGCCCTACGAGGGTTGGCGCATCGCCTTCAACGGCATGAACGGGCGCCTCGACTCCTGGGAAGGCATTCCCTTCCAGCAGGGCAAATTCGACGCTGCCAGCCAAGCCGAGCGCCATGCCCAGGAAATGTCGCAAACGCAGGAAGAAAAACCCGAAGCTTACGACGAAATCATCGCGATGGACAACTTCGGCACCTACGAATCCATCAAAATCCCGCAAGTGCGCAGCGGACACGGCGGCGGCGACAAAATCCTGCAAGACCGCATCTTCCGCAACCCCGATGCACCCGACCCACTGCGCCACGCTGCCGGCACCCGTGACGGCGCTATGTCCATCCTCATTGGCATTGCCGCCCGCAAAAGCATCGAAAGCGGCAAGCCGGTAAAAATCGCGGATTTGACCGATTTGAAGCCGAGGGTGAAAAGGGTGTAACAGGAAGTTGGAGGTACAAAGTTAGAAGTACTGAGGCAGATAATGCCAGGTCGGGAGGCTTGGCATTGTTTGTTTGGGACAAACTTAAAGCTCTCCGGCTTGTTTGAGAATTTCTTTAAATAAAGAAGGATGAATACGGAATTTTATTTTTGACACTAATTCTTCCATGATTGGGCGCAACGCTGTGATCAACCCTTTTTCTTTTCCGCGAACTAAAACACCTAGTAAACCCGTAATTTTTAGATCCCATTCCTGCGCTATTCTTCTGCCTTCGCTTTCATCAATAATCAAATAATCCGCATGTTTTTCAATAGCCAAAACGATAGATGCTGCTTCCCCTTCATCTAATTCAAGCAGTAGCTTTTGCAGTAAAGATTGGTTTTGAACTGCTTCTACTTTGATCCATTCACAGGATTCTAAGATAGTTTTTTGATTAGGAAGTTGATACAATTCTCGCTGCACAGCAAGGGCAAGAAACACTTCTCCAAATAAATCATGCAACAAATCTAGCCTATCTAATTGGATTAAATTGGTAATAGCAGAAGTATCACTGACAACGATCATTTGTTAAAGCGATTCCAGGTTTTTTAAATCCGTGTGCAAATCTTCAATCGTGTAGCGAATGTAAACATCGCGCTCTGCCAGTGCTTTTTGAAAACTCAACTGATCAAGCCCGGCTAGCTTGCGCGCTTGCCCCATGGTAAGTCTGCCTTTGTCGTACAGATACACGGCAATATCTACCCGCAAGTCTTCTGCCTTAATATGCGCCTGCTCCAACACGCGCTCCGGAATCACTAAATCCATAATCTTTCTTTTTGTGTAAGAAACACCGGAAATTGCGAAAAAATTCGATGTAAAGCAATATTAGTTGACATATATTTTGCTAAAATCGAATCTTGCTAAAATAAAAAAATCCACTTTAAAATGACTGCTGAACTCAAAAGATCAATTGAAGCATTTATACAACGCTACCCTCAAATTGAAAAGGTGGGAAAAAGAGCTTCATTAGAAGAAATTGAAAATGTAAACCCTGAAATCAGAGACTTATTACCTGAATGGTTACTTCAATTGCTAATTCATTACCCTATTGCTGAAATCATAATCAGCATTCCGTATGATTTTGGGCAGCCTAAATTAAAAGAACTCCCCTTCGATGAACGTCCGCTTTTAAAAATAAAGATGAACAGTTTAGCTGTGATTGAACAAGAAGCGACAGAATATTTTCCAGGTTGTGAATTGATTAATGATGGTTTTATATGTATTGCAAAAGATGAATTTTCAACAGGTGAAGGGATTTATATTGACTTGCGAATAGAAGATCCTGCACTATTGCTGGTATTTCATGATCTTGGTGAAAATAATCGTGAGCTAATTGATAATGCAGATAAATTACTTGATAAATTTTCTGATTTGTTTGTGAATGGAAAAATTGAATTCTAACAACTATACGCAATAACTATAATGGTATTTAGCGATAAAAAGTAAATTTTCTCCATAATCAAAATAAAATACACCATGTCCAACCCAATAACCGCCGCCTTACTAGGCTTAGCTGTCGGCGACGCGCTCGGAGTACCCGTCGAATTTATGTCACGCGAGGCATTGAAAGCCAATCCTGTTACCGATGTGCGGGGTTATGGCACGCATCACCAGCCACCGGGCACCTGGTCGGACGATGCTTCCTTGACCTTCTGCCTGGCAGAGAGCTTGCTGTACGGGTACCATTTGCGCGACATGGCGCAGCGTTTTATCGATTGGTCGCAAGCGAAGATTTGGACACCCCATGGCAGGGTATTTGATATAGGGATCACCACTAGCCAGTCTATTCGCATTTTAGAGGATATTCTAACCAATGGAGAGGAAGAACAGCTCTTATACCTCCGCTACGAAGCCGACGAATACGCCAATGGCAACGGCTCCTTGATGCGCATTCTGCCTTTGGTATTTGTATCGCAGGGAAAACCGCTGGAAGAGCAGTTTGAACGCACCTGGCAGGTGTCGGCACTCACGCATGGGCACATTCGCGCGGCGATGGCTTGCTTTATTTATCTGCGATTTGCCAACTTTTTACTCGCAGGTGCCGACAAATATGTGGCGTATGCCAACACCCAGGCAGAAGTTGCCGACTTCTTTGCTAAACAAGCGATAGCCGCCTCCGAGCTTGCCCACTTCGACCGGGTCTTGCGAAATGATATTCATACCTTACCCGAATCGGCAATTAAATCCGACGGCTACGTGGTTCACAGCCTGGAAGCCAGCCTCTGGGCGCTGCTCCGCAACGACAATTACCGCGACACCATTCTGGCAGCCATCAACTTAGGCAACGATACCGACACCACTGCTGCAATCGCCGGTGGATTAGCCGGTATTTTATACACTCCCGCAGGTATTCCTGCCAACTGGCTGGATGTATTGGTCAAAAAAGATGCGATTATTGAATTGGGCAATGCTTTATACGCTGCAACTATTTTAAAATACTAGAATAAATTAGCCTCACGCCTCATTTTCTATACAGAATCGCTCGCCTTTTTTATCGCAGTTGCCAAAAAATATCGCGCAGACACCGGCTGCAACGTTGCAGTTGCCGGATGCTGCGTGGAACTTGGCAAATAATATGCAGAAGTTGGCAAGTTCATGCCCGAACTTGCCAGATGCATTAAATAAGTTGCCGTCTGCAACGATGAAGTTGGCAGCTGCAGGCAAGAAGTTGCCGGATGCTGCATATTTGTCGGCGGCTGCAACATATAAGTTGGTAACTACAGCATATTAGTTGGCGTCTGCGGCATATCAATTAATATCTACACGATATAAATCGGCAGCTACGATAATGAAGTTGACAACTTCTGCCCCGTAGTTGGCGTCTGCAAGTTTTAAAATGGCAAATGCTACCTCGCAGGCTGCTGCTGTTACTTTGCAATGGGCAAGTACCGGGTAGCGATTGATAACTTTCGGTTTGTAGGGCATGAATTTACCATAGAATTGGTCAATAGATGCACAGTATTTGGCAGAATTGGCTACTTACTTGCAAAAATTTTACAAAAAAGACCTTTTTTAGAAAGAAATTCTGAAATATATATTTATTTTTCCATTGTCATCGCTGCGTATTTGTCAAACTCAAATAAATATATTCCAATGATTCATGCTCAACGCCTTCATCACCATCCCGCAGTCAGCAGACTGATGGTCGTTTCTTTCCTACTGATTACCACATTGGCAGGCACTGCGCAGTGTCCCACGCTCGTCTGGGCGGATGAATTCAGCGGCACGACGCTGGATTTGAATAAATGGACGCCGCAAATCGGCGACGGCTGCGATATAGGGCTATGCGGCTGGGGTAACAATGAATTGCAATATTATAAGTCGGAAAACGCGACCGTTTCCGGGGGTACGCTGAAAATTACGGCTAAGAAAGAACGCGTGCGGGGCAGCAGTTATACCTCAGCGCGCTTGCGCACGATTAATAAAGGCGACTGGACCTACGGACGCTTCGAAGCGCGTATGAAGTTGCCCTACGGACAAGGTATCTGGCCCGCCTTCTGGATGCTGCCGACCGATGAAGTGTATGGAAGCTGGCCCCAAAGCGGCGAAATTGACATCATGGAACTGGTAGGGCGCGAACCCAACCGCGCGTATGGCACCATTCACTACGGTCCCGCTTACCCCAACAACCAGTCGCAGGGCAACAATTATACCCTCAACAGCGGCATTTTCAATGATGCCTTCCACACCTTTGCTATTGAGTGGGAACCGGGCGTCATTCGCTGGTACGTAGATGATTACCTGTACTCGACCAAGACATCCGCCGATGTAGCGCCGTATAACTGGCCTTTCAATCAGCGGTTTCACTTCTTGTTGAATCTGGCGGTGGGCGGCAACTGGCCCGGTAATCCAGACGCCACCACCGTTTTCCCCCAAACCCTGGAAGTGGACTACGTACGGGTTTACAATGGCAACTTTCCTCATGTAACCGGCAAACGCAGCGTTGCGAATCAGGCACAGGGTGAAGTTTACACCTTAAAGAATGTACCGGCTGGCTCCACCGTGAGTTGGACGGTGCCAGCCGGGGCTACCATTGCCTCCGGGCAGGGTACCAATACCATTAGTGTAAATTGGGGCAACACCGGCGGCGACATTGTTGCCAATGTTACGACCGGTTGTTACACGCGGCAGATTGTGTTAAACGTTGCAGTAGAACCGGCTTATGCCAAAGCATTCAGTTTTGAGAATTTCGATCAGGCACCAAACATGACCTTTATTTCCACCACCGGCACCCTGACGGAAGACGTGGCTAACCCCGCACCCAATACCGTCAACAATTCTGCGCTTTGCGGGCGCTACGTGCGCAATTCCAGTCAGCAGTACGATGTCTTGCAATATTCGACTACTGCCATCACCAATGCGTCGCAATATTTCACCAATCAGCATAAATTTTACATTGATATTTATACCAATGCGCCCCCGAATACGCTTATTCTCTTACAATTGGAAAACAGCGCCACCGCTACCTCCAGCAATTATCCCACCGGGCGGCATAGTCGTTACCAGGCTTTTACCACCGTGCAAAATCAGTGGCAACGGCTGGCATTTACGCCATTGGATCAGCCCGATGCCAGTACGCCCAACAACGCGGTGAACCGGCTCGTGTTCCTCTACGCTTCCAATAGCTTTACCGGCAATACTTTCCACTGGGACAACTTCGATAGCTACGCCGTGGCAGCTACCAATCAAGCCCCGACCGTGAGTATTACCGCCCCGGCAAACGGAGCAACCTACAATTCCCTGCAATCCATTACCATCAGCGCAAATGCTGCCGACGCCGACGGCAGTGTTGCCCAGGTCGAGTTTTTTGCCAATGGCAATTCCATTGGTACAGACAATACCGCACCTTATTCGATCAACTGGACGATTCCGGCTTTTGGCAGCTATCAATTGACGGCTCGCGCTACCGACAATCAAAGCGCCTCCACCACTTCCGCCGCCGTAAACATTACTGCCAGCAGTAGCGGACCCGTGTATTGTGCCGCCCAGGGAACAACCTT
>JBKBWT010000143.1:0-14951 GCA_046314415.1 Saprospiraceae bacterium | reverse complement strand
TTTTATAACTAAAAGGTATTAGTTCAGAACTTGAACGCTGAAGTTCCAGACGTTAAGGCTTTAGTTCCAAACTAATCGGTTGTAGTTCCGAACTAATTAATTATAGTTCAGAACATCCCGGAAGTAGTTCAGAACTTGCAGGCGTTAGTTCCGAACATCAGTGTTATAGTTCAAAACATCAAAGCAGTAGTTCAGAACTCGAGCATGGTAGTTCTGAACATCAAGACTGTAGTTCTGAACTACAAAAGTGTATTGTTAGAAAACATTTATGATGTACAATGGTGGTACAGTTTGCCGACCAGATTGATCATTCAGCCAGGAATCCGGGCGGAAGTGGAGGATTTTGCGTTGTAAAAAATTCCAACTTTCTACTTTTTATAAAAAGAGTGAGGCACTATTTAAAAAAAAATGATGGGTAATGTGTTGCACCTATCGGCAAATCACTATTTTTGGGAGTTTCCTAACCAAAGAAGATTTTATTCGATCACTTAGACAAGCCACAAAAATTATGAATTTTCCAGCAAACTTGAAATACACGGAAGAACACGAGTGGATATTTGTAGAAGCAGACAATACGGCGCGCATTGGCATCACCGATTTTGCGCAGAGTGAACTTGGGGAAATTGTGTATGTTGAAGTAAATACAGTAGGTGAGACCATGAGTACCGGCGAGGTGTTTGGCACCGTGGAAGCCGTGAAAACCACGTCTGACCTTTTTCTGCCGGTGTCGGGCACTATTTTGGAGGTGAACGAGCGCCTGGAAAACGAACCTGAACTGGTGAACAGCGAGCCTTATGGGGAGGGTTGGATTATAAAAATTAAAATCAATGACGCAGCAGAACTAGAGGGTTTGATGGGTGCCGAAGCGTACCAGGCTTTAGTGGGGTAAAAAAAAGTAAATTTTTTTTCAAGCCACCCACCAAAAAAACCCTGAATTGCATCTAATGAAATAGAAAGTGCCTTTGAAAAACTTTTTACCTGCTTTGCTGTGGGGGATTACTATCCTGATCCTTTCAACGGTTGGAGGGGTAAATCCACCCAACCTTGTACCGGATTTGCTGGAGCCTGATAAACTAGGGCATGCCGCGGCTTATGCGGTGTTGGCAACCTTGTTAACTTGGGGATTTGTGCGAAGCGGTCGTTCTTTTTGGCAGGCAGTATTGTGGAGTACCCTGTTTGGTGTAGTGTACGGATTGACGATGGAACTGGTGCAGTATGTTTTTTTTCCGAACCGCTACTTTGAAGTGTGGGACATGGCGGCAAACACCGCCGGTTGTTTAATGAGTATTTTAGTGTCTTTTTTTATTATAAAATAAACTTGTCAGTATGGATATTTCTGTAGGCTCAACCGCGCTTGGCTTATGGTTTCTGGGGATGGTGGCAATCATTTTGGGCATCATCTTCTTCATGAAACGCTACTTTGCCAAGAAAGCAGCTGGAGAGTTAGCGGAGAAGTACCGTGGCAGGGGTGGTGAACCAGCACTCGAAGTGCGGAATAAGTACCCGGAGGTAGATGCATTCAGCCTCACGGGCACCTTCCAAAGCGTAGGTGTAGCAATTGCCCTTGGCTTAACCGTACTGGTGTTCGGTTGGACTCAATACGAGAAGCAGGTGATCATTGGTGATGACTTGCTCAAAGATCTTGAGGAAATCGAGGTAGAAGAAACGCCTCGTACTGCCGAGCCACCGCCTCCACCGCCACCTCCACCCCCTCCCGTTATCGAGGAGGTACCGGAAGAACTCATCGAGGAAGAAGAACAACCGGATTTTCTCGATCAGAGTATTACCGAAGAAACAGTTGTGGAAGCACCGCCTGCTCCGGTAAAGAAAGAAGCGCCGCCTCCCCCTCCACCACCTCCGCCCCCTCCACCACAAGAGGAGGAAATCTTTAAGGTGGTAGAAGAGATGCCTCGCTTCCCGGGTTGTGAAAACTTGGGTACGACCGAAGAGCGAAAAGCCTGCGCTGACAAGAAAATGCTGGAATTTGTGTATGCAAATATCAAGTATCCAGCTATTGCGCGGGAAAACAATATCGAAGGGATGGTGGTTATCACGTTCGTCGTTGAAAAAGACGGCAAAGTAACGGATGCCCGCGTCGTACGCGATATTGGCGGTCAGTGCGGTCAGGAAGCCCTTCGCGTGGTGAACCTGATGAACGAAAAGAGCATGGTGTGGACGCCTGGTAAACAGCGCGGACGCCCGGTGCGGGTGCAGTTCAACCTGCCGGTAAGATTCAAGCTCGAGTAATACCTTACTCGGTTGCTCAAAAAAACGGTTATATTCCAAAGTTTGGAGTATAGCCGTTTTTTCTTTTTGAAAAGTGAAGTTTACACCGTAAACCCGTAATTTAGCGAGGCAACTTTTGTACAAAAGCAGCGTTTTTACAAATATTGTATCTCCAATTTTTCAGTTTATTAAATTTTTTAATAGTATGCGGAAGCTGTTATTGTTGGCTGTGCTGGTTGTTGCGGTAAGCGCAGTCGCGTTGGGTCAGGATGCCCGCCTGGCGCAGCAGTATTTTCAGGATGGTGAGTACGAGAAAGCAGCCGTGCTGTACGAAAAACTATTCAGCCTCAATGAAGAAAATGATTTCTACTTCGAGCGCTATATTGAATGTTTGCTTTCCACACAAGCATTTGAAGATGCCGAAAGAGTGATTAAACGCCAGTTGAAAAAGAATCCTGCCAACATTAATTTGTATGTTACCTACGGCAAGTTGTTTGAACGACAATATCGCGATGACGATGCGCTACAACAGTATAAAATGGCGGTGGACAATTTACCAAAGGATCCTTTCGCCATTACCCGTCTGGCAAATTCTTTTGTCATTCTGACCAAATACGATCTGGCAATTGAAACGTATGAAAAAGGGGCTCAATTATTAAAGGATAATAATGTATTTGCCTATAATTTGGGGGAGCTTTATCGCCGTAAAGGTGATACGCAAAAAATGGTAGAATCTTACCTGAATGCGCTGGCTAGTAATCCTGACCGGGTGGGAACGGTACAAACCATTTTTCAACGCTATTTTCTGCCTGAAGATTTTGATGAATTACAAACGCAATTGTACAATCGTATTCAACAAAATGAGAATGCATTGTACTATGTAGAATTGCTCACTTGGGTGTTCATTCAGCGCAAAGATTATAAAAATGCCCTGCGTCAGGTGCGTGCGCTTGACCGCCGCCTCAAAGAAAATGGTGGACGGGTTTTTCAATTAGCTGAAATTGCAGCGAATGACAAAGACTACGACACGGCAATTGAAGCGTATGACTACGTGGTGCAAAAAGGCATGGAATCTACGTTTTACCTGGATGCCAAGCGGGAATCGCTGCGTACCAAGCGGAGCAAACTGGTAGAAGGCTACAAATACACCCCGCAGGAACTGACGCAACTCAAACAGGAATATGAGAATTTCCTCAATGAATTTGGGCGCACCCGCGTCACTGCAAACATTATTTTAGAGCTGGCAGAGCTGGAAGCCTTGTATATCAACAACTTAGACAAAGCCATTGTACTGCTGGATGAAATGATCAAATATCCGAATGTGGATAAGAATGTGCAGGCCCAAGCCAAATTGAATCTGGGCGACTATTATCTGATCAAGGGAGAAGTGTGGGAAGCTACCTTGCTGTACTCGCAGGTAGATAAGGATTTTAAGGAGGATGCTATGGGACATGAGGCGCGTTTCCGCAATGCCCGTTTGTCGTATTATGCTGGTGATTTTCAGTGGGCACAGGCACAGTTTGAAATCCTGAAAGCCTCCACGTCAAAATTGATTGCCAACGATGCAATTGATATGTCGGTCTTTATCATGGATAATTTAGGACTAGACACATCGGCACAGGCGCTTAAGATGTACTCCGAAGCAGATATGTTGGTTTTCCAAAATCGTTTTAATGACGCTTTCCAAAAGCTGGATAGCTTGGAAAAAACTTTCCCGAATCATTCGCTTGAAGATGATGTATTGTACTTGAAATCAAAGATTTACGCTAAAAAACGCGATCATGAGCAAACGGCTGTCATGTTACAGCAAATCATCGACAAGCACAAAGAGGGCATTCGTGCCGATAATGCATTATTTGATCTAGCGGCGCTATACGAAACACACCTGAATAATACGGAGAAAGCTAAAGAATTATACGAAAAGCTTTTTATCGAATACTCGGCAAGTACCTTTGCAGTAGAAGCCCGGAAGCGATTCCGCATCCTGCGGGGAGATAAAATTCAATAAATTGTTCGGATTATCGACTATTGATTATTGATAATTGCATTTTCAAACTGAACAATTATCAATAATCAATTATCAATAAATTTAATCCTTCAGCGTTCTTTCGTCAGAGACAGACATCTTGTGGCGACCTCTGGAACGGCGACGTGCCAATACTTTACGTCCATTTTTAGTTGCCATGCGGCTGCGGAAACCGTGCTTGTTCACGCGTTTTTTTCTCGATGGCTGGTATGTTCTTTTCATCCTATTTCGCTTTAACTATTCTCAATTGGTAATGCTTTCAAAAAAAGTGCCACAAAAGTAAGGCTTTTTTGCTTTATGGGCAAAAAAAGCACGAAAAAATATTTTATATCCTAAATTAGATTACTTCCTGGGCTGCTTGCTTAATGGTTAGCTGTACTTGTTCAATACGGCGTTTGTTTACTGCCAGGATTTTGAAATGATAATTTTTATAGTCCAGTTCCGTGTCTTTTTTGGGAATCTGACCTTGCATTGCTAAAATCAATCCTGCCAGCGAATCCGCTTCTCCTCGTATCTCATCGAAAGTGCCAGACTCAATCCCCGTCAGGCGATAGACATCCTGCAAGAGACTTTTTCCTTCAAAAATATAGGTATGATCATCAATCTGGCGATACTGCACCTCGGCTTCATCATCAAATTCATCTTTGATATCGCCAATGAGTTCCTCCAGCACATCTTCCAGCGTAATGATTCCCGCACTACCGCCGTATTCATCCACTACAATTGCGAGGTGCATCCGCTGTTTCTGAAATTCACGCAACAATTCGTTGATTTTCTTGGCTTCCGGCACATACAATACATTGGTACGCACCAGTTTATACCAATCAAATTCTGAGCCTTCCTGCGTATATCCCAACAAATCCTTTACATATAGGATTCCTTTGATATTATCAAAGTCATCGTCATAGACCGGAATGCGAGAGTAGCCCGACTGACGAATGGTTTCCAACACTTCGGCGTAGCTGCTATTTTGGTCGAGTGCTACTACATCCATACGTGGCGTCATAATCTGTCGGACGGTCACGTCATTAAACTTGAAGACGCTTTTTAAAATGTCCACTTCCTGTTCCGTTGGGTTTTTCTCAGAATGATTGTTTAAATCTATGGCTTCGTCAATCGTTTCGTTACCAACTGTTTTTTTTGCCTGCATTGACTTTGCCCACCGTAATTCCATGATCTTCGACGAATTTAGTAATAAAACATTAAACGGATGAAAAATCCGCATCAATACCAATAAAGGTTTAGCGAATCCACTCAGAAATCGAATATTATCGCGCGGCACGTACCAACGCGGGGCTGATTCATTAAAAATGATAATGGTTGAAGCCGCTACTGTAGCCGTTATAGAAAAGTGAATAACTTTTAGCCAGCTAGGGTTTACCGTTTGCTGCGCTACTGAAATTGCCTGCGTAGTCGAGCTCGTCCATAGTGGTGCCAGATGATCGGCAAAAAGCTGATTCATCAGCATACTCGACAAGATTACTACACCAATGGTAATTAAATTGCTGCAAATCAATAAGGTACTTACCAGGTACTGCCGCTTTTTACGCAGCTCAAGCACCCTGGGATAAGCGGGCTTCGCTTTATCAGATAATTTAATAAGATCACGGGGAGTTAAAGAAAAGATAGCCACCTTAGCAGCGGCAAAGAGAGCTAATAGCACTAGCAAGAAGATAATTGCTACAACCTCAGCAAATACGCTCGTCTGTATAAAGACGAAGGGTATCAACGAAAGTAATACAACCTTCGGCGGAGGATTATCCGAGTCTGTTTCCAAATTTTAAAAAATTAGTTCAACCATCCGGCAGCCATCATTGGTGCCGATTCATTTATCATTAGTGACTAATTTTCAATTATTTACATATATTGAAACCAGCCACTAACTTGGTTTAGAAAGGTAAATCATCATCTACTTCACTGGGTACCTCCGTGGGCATTCCACTGGTGATGTAAGAAGGCTCGTTGGCTGCATTGGGGAAATATCCGCCATTGCTGCCTTCACCTGGTCGAGCATCTCTTTTATCCAAAATTCTAAAATAACTGGCAACTACTTCTGTAGTACGGCGATTGTTCCCATCCTGATCTTGCCAGGTGCGATGGGTGAGTTTCCCCTCCACATATACAGACATCCCTTTTTTCAGGGTTGCTTCCGCCCGCTCCGCAAGATTCCGCCACACCACCACATCATGCCATTCCGTTTGCGTTTGCCACTCGCCACTTTTATCTTTATAGTTTTCATTGGTGGCCACTGCAAATTTTGCCACCGCTGCTCCGTTTTCCAGCCTTCTTACCTCAGGGTCGCGCCCTAGATTTCCAATCAGAATCACGCGATTGACCATTTCTTTTTATCCTATTTTATAAATAATGTTTAAATGCTTTGTTCAGTTTCCGAACTGCAAATTTTTTATAAAAAAATCCAGACAAGAAACAGATTTGCCTAAAAAATTTGCATTAAGAATTGAGTAATCTAAAGTAGGTTTAAATATAAGGATTTATCTTGGAAATAACAATCAATGATTTTGGGAAAGGCAAATTTATGCCAATTTTTTCGCTCAACGGCGATCAGATCGCCCTCCAAAGCCGGGAGAGCCGCCTGCAATTCGATCTCTAAAAAAATGGCATTTACGACCTGGTGAGTAAGAATCTGACGATACGGTTTAGAAATTTTCTTTATTGTATAGATTTCATTTCCAATAAGTTGTTGCCATATAGCACTTTGTTGAACGGTATCAAGATCGGTCGAGAATGCCGGTAATTCCAGCATTGGAAATTCATACAAATTCTGCCAAATGTCTTTTGCAGTTCGCTTTTGCAAAAGTGTTTCCTCGCCATATTGCAGAACGAGATAATAAAAAAACCGGTCTTTTTTGACAATGGATTTGGTTTTAACCGGCAACTTATCTACCATTTTTTGCTGAAAAGCCACACAATCCGCTTGTAGTGGGCATTGTACACAATTGGGTAATTGCGGCGTACATTGGGTCGCCCCGAAATCCATGATTGCCTGATTGTACCTTCCGGGCTGTGTGGTATCTAAGGTCTGCTGCGCCAGATCGTTAAACAATTTTTTACCGGCGGTACTGTCTGTTGGCGTAGCTATACCAAAAAATCGGGAGAGTACCCGAAAAACATTGCCATCTACTACAGCGTGCGGCAAGTCGTAAGCAAAAGAAGCAATAGCAGCCGCCGTATAAGGACCAACGCCCTTGAGCGCCAAGATACCTTCGTAAGTATCTGGAAATAAACCCTTTAAATCGGTTGCAATGAATTTGGCAGTAGCGTGCATATTGCGTGCGCGCGAGTAATAGCCCAAGCCTTCCCAAAGTTTCATTACTTCATCTTCCGGTGCATCGGCTAAATGTTGAACCGTCGGATAGGCTTGTTTGAACTTTTCAAAATACGGCAATCCTTGTTCTACGCGGGTTTGTTGCAGAATGATTTCCGAAAGCCAGATCAAATAAGGATTTTTTTCACCTTTCCAGGGCATGGGGCGATGGCTGTTCGCATACCAATGCATAAGCCGTTGGCGAAAAACTTCAATCTTTGTTGCGTCCATTTTATCTTGTCCTTGCTCGTGTTTGGGTTGTTGCTGGTAGATCAAACAAGTTTACTTACTACCCGGTTGACCCGGTAACGTTAAACAAAAAATGGCGACAGATGAGCACCTGCCGCCATTCCTTATCATTCGTTTAACTAACTAATCCAACATACTCTCCGTGTAATCTGTATTCAAATGCTCGTAACGATTGGAGATTTTATCCTTCAACTCCTTACGGGCAAAGAAGATGCGGCTCTTTACTGTACCCAGCGGCAGCTCCAGGTAATCGGCAATTTCCTGATATTTATAACCCTGATAATGCATCAAAAATGGAATTTTGATGCTGTCATCGAGTTCTTCGATCATAGTAGTCAGTTCTTTCATGAGGATGTTAGCGTCACCAGTATTAGAGATTGTAACGTTGCCAGAATTGATATAATACAGGTTATCCGTCGAATCCATGATGGTATTTACCTTCGTCTTCTTCCGATAATTATTGATGAAAATATTTTTCATGATGGTAAATAACCACGCCTTGAAGTTCGTACCCGGCGAGAACTTATCGCGATTGGTAATGGCGCGGTAAGCGGTTTCCTGGAATAAGTCCTTCGCATCCTCTACATTCTTAGTCAAGTTGTAGGCAAAAGCGTGGAGCAAGCTCGACATTTGATTGAATCTGGTATGAAATTCCAAGTGCGACATGGCTATATTTTTGTTGAATGTTCTGAATTCGATATTTCGCTTTGTTGAACCAAAATTAATTCATTATTCAACAAAAAACAAGTCTGTTTTGACCATTTTTAGGAATTTGTCTGAATTTATGCTTTTTAAAATAAGTATTTTTATTACAAAAATTTGATTATCAGCATATTGTTGAAATAGTTAAAAATTTATTAAAAATATTTTATTTTCAGAATAAATTGAAAATTATGAAGAAATAAAAGAATGGAAAAGCAGTGATACTCCTTATAACTACGTTGGCTATAATGGCGATGGTTTGAAAAAGAAGTAAATATTTATTTCTGCGCTGTGCGAATGAGATACCAGGCAATAAAAGCAAAGACAAGATTCGGCATCCACATGCCCAGAATGGGCGGAATGACTTTGCTGGTGGCAAAAACAATCGCAAATCGGGAAAGGAAAATAAACACCGCGCCCAGCGCAATGCCGATTGCCAGGTGCAGACCAATGCCCCCGCGTACTTTGCGTGAGGCAATTGCCATACCGATGATGGTAAGAATAAAGATCGTAAACGCATCAGCGGTGCGCCGATAGAGCTCTACCTCATATTTATCGGTATTGCCCACGCCACGCGTTTTCTGACTTTTGATGTAGCGCTGCAACTCAAAGGTGGTCATCATGGAGTGCTGCTCCTTGTAATCCACAAAATCATCCGGCGAGAGATTGAGCGTGGTGTCAAGCACTTCCCCACGCCGCACGAGCAGGTCTTCTTGTAATCCGTTGAACGTATGCACTTCATAACTATTCAACTGCCACTTCTTTGAATCACTTATCCAGCGGGCTGATTCTGCTTTCAACAGGGATACCAGTTCATTGTCTTTAAAGTGTTCAATGCGAAAACCCCGTGCCGTAGTGTCGCGTTTGCGGTAGAACTCAATAAAGACCTTGGTTTCGGGCGAAACAAACAGGTGCACATTCTGGGTTTTACCCTTGTCGTTGTTCTTGTCAAGGTAGGTATAAATGACGCGAAACATTTGCTTGTTACCCAGAGGAATAAAATAGTGGTTGCCTGCAAAGTTCAACAAAGCCAGAAAAACGGCACCGACCATATACGGGCGCATATACCGCCGAAAGCTCACGCCTGCATTGAAAATGGAAATGACTTCAGAATTAGATGCCAGCCGCGAAGTAAAAAAAATTACCGCAATGAGCGTAAACAGGGGCCACAGCAATGCCGACAAATACAGGATAAAGGTAGGATAATATTGTAGCCAGATCTCCTTTTGCGTGATGGGTTCTTCAATGAATTTTTCCACCTTTTCACTAAAATCAATCACCATGCCAATCATCGAAAAGATGAGCACTGTAAAGAAAAAAGTAGTCAGAAATTTCTTGAGAATGTACCAATCCAGCGTTTTCAGCATACGTCGTAGCGTTCAAATATTCCAACGTTCAAAGTTACACAAAATAACATCGGAACTTGGGAAACCGTTCTTTCTTAAACATTTTATAACTTTTGCTGCAATTGCACGACCATCGCATTTTTCCAACTCAGGAAATCCCCCGCCAGAATGCGCCGCCGTGCTTCGCCCACCAGCCAAAGGAAAAAACTCAGGTTTTGTAATGTAGCAATTTGCATACCTAGAATTTCTTCGCTACGGAAGAGATGATGCAAATAGGCTTTGGAATGAATGCGACTCGTCGGCGCCGGACTTTCGGCATCAATCGCGGCAAAATCGTCTTTCCACTTTGCATTTTTAATATTTATAATACCTCTTGCGGTGTAAATCATGCCGTGACGCGCATTACGCGTCGGCAGCACACAGTCGAACATATCTATACCCAACGCAATACATTCCAGAATATTCACCGGCGTGCCCACCCCCATGAGGTAGCGGGGCTTGTCTTTGGGCAAAATCTGACACACATATTCCGTAATTTCATACATCATTTCGGCTGGCTCCCCAACGGATAAGCCCCCTATGGCATTGCCTTTGCGGTCAAAGCTGGCAATTGTTTCGGCGGAAGCCACGCGCAAATCGCGGTAAGAACTGCCTTGCACAATCGGGAAGAGCGCCTGCTCATGTCCATATCGCGGCTCGGTAGCGTCAAAACGTTCCACACAACGCTTCAGCCAGCGATGGGTCAGTTCCATTGACTTTTTAGCATATTGATAATCAGAAGGATACGGCGGACATTCGTCAAATGCCATAATAATATCCGCACCAATGGTACGCTGAATATCCATTACATTTTCCGGGGTAAAAAAATGCTTCGACCCGTCAATATGCGAGGCAAAGGTCACCCCTTCTTCGCTAATCTTGCGCTGCGCACTCAACGAATACACCTGATAACCGCCACTATCGGTCAGAATCGGCTTTTTCCATTGGTTAAAACCATGCAAACCACCGGCTTTCTCCATTACCTCCATACCCGGACGCAGGTAGAGATGATACGTATTGCCCAGAATAATCTGCGCTTTGACGACTTCTTCTAATTCGTGAATGTGCGTGGCTTTCACTGTACCAGCCGTACCTACCGGCATAAAAATAGGCGTCTCAATTGTGCCATGTGCGGTCTGAATGCGTCCGACCCGCGCCGCCGATTGGGTGTCTGTTTGTTCTAAAGTAAATTCAAACAAGGGTGGAAAAATTTGAAGCTCATTAAATTTTATACCGATGGCTGTCCAGCTTTAGTAAAACGGCAATCATCACCGTAAAACCCAGCAACGACGAGCCGCCTTTGCTGATAAACGGCAATGGGATACCAATGATTGGCAGTAAGCCCATCGTCATTCCAATATTAATAAAAACGTGAATAAATAAAATCCCCGCCACGCAGTACGCATAATGGCGCGAGAAATTGGATCGCTGTCGCTCGGCAATATTCGTAATACGAATGAGCAACAACGCAAACAATACAATCAAGCCCACGCTGCCAACGAAGCCCTGCTCCTCGCCAATGGTGCAAAAGATAAAGTCAGTGGATTGCTCCGGGACATAATTGAGCTTGGTGAGTGTGCCTTTGAAAAGCCCTTTACCCGTAAAGCCGCCCGACCCGATTGCCAGTTTGGACTGATGCAAATTGTACAAAGACCCCCGCTTGTCCGCCTTGTCAGGCTTGAGCCATACATTGATCCGATCTTGTTGGTGCGGTTTTAAAGCATTGTATGCAAAACTGGCAGCAAAGCTCAACCCTGCTCCTACCAGGAGCGCCAAAGACAACAAACTTACAATCCGCGCTTTTTTCTTGTTCCACAGCACGACGCCCAGCGCCAGAAAAGCGACCAACACCGCCAACATGGGTTCCCAGGTACGTCCATTCAGAATGGCATAAATCGCCATACCAATCAGCGCAATGGTGCCTAGCACCCAGTACCGGCTGTCTTTAAACTGATTCGCTAGTATTAATATGCTCAAGGCTCCCAGACTGGTGATGATGAGCATGGGCGGATATACCAAGCCGAGTACCAGCATCGTTGCACAGAAAATACCGGTCACGTAGTAATTCGGCGAAAGCCCTTCGCGATACAATACCACTAAAAAAGAAAAGAAAACAATAGCAGAACCCGCATCGGGTTGTAATAAAATGAGCGCGATCGGCAATAACAACAAGCCAAAAGCAATGAATTGCGAACGATATTCCTTTAAATTGGTGCGATAATAACTGAGAAACGCCGCCATTGCCAAACTGGTACCAAACTTTGCCACTTCGGAAGGCTGAAAAGAAGAGCCGCCAAAACTAAACCAGGCTCGCGCCCCTTTAATTTCGGTGCCTAAAAACAACACCGCTATCAGCAGCGCAATAGCAACGCCGTATATGAAATAGGCAAAGGTCTGCCAAAATTTCCAGTCAATAATAAACACAATGGCAAAAGCCAGCGCACTTATCCCCATCCAGATGGTTTGCTTCCCACTGGAAGTATCAAAGAAATTGACTTCACCGTTGTTCCATTCCCGACTAAAACTTACGGTATAGATCATCAGCCAACCAATGGCAACCAGCGCCAGAAAGAGCGAAAACGTTGGCCAGTCTATATTGCGCAAGCCCGCAGCATCTCTCTTGTTCATGTAGTTTTTAAATTATCAACTTATCACAACCTATCCTCTCATCTTCCCATCTTCCAATCCTCCCCTAAAAACTCCCCACCAGTTCCACCGGGCGAATGGTGTTATCCCGCACCAAATACGCATTTGGATAATCTCTTTTCAGCAGATATTGCAAGCGCATGGCTTCCAACTTATTATCAAAAGCCCCTACGTACAGCTTGTACCAGGGATTGGTATGCACCCAGTCCACCCGAATATTCGGGTATTTGTATTGAAAAACCTGCCGCGCGCTTTCCAACTGCTGCCGGTCGGGCGTAGCCAAAATCTGCACCCGATAGCCATTAATGGTGGACACCGACCGATTGAGCTGCGTGAAGCGCTCCATCATCTCCGTCACCGGGCGTTCTTCCTTCACGGCTATCCCCTGCGCACTCGCCAGCGTAGCTGTACCTATTATCAGTATCAACGCAAAAAACCATTTCCGCTGCATAAGCAACCTGTTTTTTTGCAAATATAAGGATTGCAACGGCTTATCGTTCGCTGCTCTTACAGAAATTGAGAAAAAGATGACGTTTGCTAAAAATGGCAATGCTTTTTTACCACTAAAAATATTTCTAACAAGACATTTTTGTAGTTCGGAACTAAAGCCTTCATGTTCGGAACTACTTCCTTCAAGTTTATAACATCAACGTTGATGTTCTGAACTACTATCGATTAGTTCGGAACTAAAACATTCAAGTTCAGAACTAAAGTCTTTTAGTTATTTAACTACTTCCTAAAAGTTTGGAACTAAAACCTTCAAGTTCAGAACTAAAGCATTTTAGTTGAGCAACTACTTCCTTGATGTTTTGAACTAAAGCGTTCAAGTTCGGAACTAAAGCATTTTAGTTATTTAACTACTTCCCTGATGTTTTGAACTAAAGAATTCAAGTTCGGAACTAATCCTTTTTAGTTGTTAAACTACTTCTTTGATGTTTTGAACTAAAGCATTTAAGTTCAGAACTAAAGTCTTGATGTTCGGAACTACTGCTTTCAAGTTTGGAACTACCGCACTGATGTTCGGAACTAAAACGTGGATGTTTTGCACAAAAAGGCGGTAAATTGGCTCACCTGTTGCGCGGCGTAGAATTAGCGCTTATTTTTACCCCACCAATCGCTTACACGATTTATCATCAACCCGTTGCAGCCAACGTATGCCAAATTCAATTGAAATCAACGTCCAGTCCTGGGAAGCTTTGCGCAAGCAGCTCAGCGCAATGGGCGACGCCCTGTGGTACTTTCGCGGACAAACGAATAGCACCTGGAGCCTGAAACCGACCCTGGAACGGGCGGTCATCACTTATCAGGAAGAAGCTTTGTATGATGAATTCAAACGCACGGCGCATCTGTACAGCCAGGATACGCAGCGGGTGGACTCCAAAATGGAATGGCTTGCGCTCATGCAACACCACGGTGCCCCTACCCGACTGCTCGACTGGACGCGTTCGGCATACGTGGCGGCTTTTTTTGCGGTGAATGAGTTGACCGTGAGTACTCAATCGGCGGCGGTATGGGCGATTAATGTGTCGGAAATTTACCACATTGTGCGCAAGCGCTTCGATAAAGACAAACGTTTCAAGCCAGTGCTTACGAATCAGTATTTTCGTTACAATACCTTGTCGGATGAAGATTTCACCGGCATTTTTCTCTCCGAATGGTTTGAGGACGAAGCTTTTAAATTCCCCTCAGTGGTGCTGCCCATCATGCCTTATTATAATAATCCCCGTTTGATGATTCAGCAGGGCGTCTTTTTATCACAAACCCGCTTGTTTAAAGAAGATGGCGTCACCTTGCTGCCTTTTGAAGACGCCTTGCGCGAAACCCTGGGGCAGGAATTTGACCCTTCGTGGATTTTAAAATGTGTAATTCCGACGGAGTATCGCCTCGACATCCTGCGCGAATTAAATGCCATGAACATCAATGATGCTACGCTCTTCCCCGGCTTAGACGGCTTTGCGCGCTATCTGGCAAAAAAGGTATCGATGCTAACAGAAGAACTGAAGCCCTGAAGTTCCGTACTACTGCATTTTAGTTTAAAACATAAATCATTTCAAATCAAACCATTATGAAGACTCCATCGCTTCCTGCAAAAGAATATTTTTCAACGCTCAACATCCTCTACGCGGCGCTGATGTTGGGACAAATCCTATTCGTCGGCGTGATTTACTTTGTGGTCAATGTCAATCGCGAACCCCTGGAAGGCGTAGCGGCGACTGGACAAAGCTGGGTGTACATCGTTGGGGGGCTTACCATCGCGCTGGTGCTGGTGAGTGCGCAAGTCTTCGGTATGCAGCTTAAAAAACTGCGGGAAATGCCTGATTTTACCAGCAAATTGCAAGGCTACCGTACTGCGTTGCTTACGCGCTATACCTTGCTGGAACTGCCTTCACTC
>JBKBWT010000142.1:0-15029 GCA_046314415.1 Saprospiraceae bacterium | reverse complement strand
CTGCCGCAGGTCGAGCCGGTGTTTGTCGCCATCGCCCGACAGGTGGCGCGGCGCGAGAAGGTGCTGATCGTCTGCTACGACAATGCCCACCATGAGCACATCACCAACCTGCTTGTCGCCGACGGCGTGGACATGGGCCGGGTGGTGCTGCGCGTGGCGGCCTCCAATGACACCTGGGCGCGCGACCACGGCGGTATTACCATTTTTGAAGATAATCAACCTGTTATACTAGATTTTATCTTTAATGGTTGGGGATTAAAATTTGCAGCGGATAAAGATAATTTGATAACCCGTCGATTATTTGATAAAAATATTTTTAAAATCCATGATATCCGGCACGGCGGCATGGTGCTGGAGGGCGGCGGTATTGAATCGGATGGGCAAGGTACTTTATTAACTACTACACAATGTTTACTATCCCCCAATCGCAATCCGCATTTAAGCCAGGCAGAAATTGAAGCAAAATTGACCGAACTGTTTGGTTTACAACGGGTCTTGTGGCTGAATAATGGACATTTAGTCGGTGATGATACCGATGCGCATATTGATACCTTAGCCCGTTTTTGTAATGAAAATACGATTGCTTACGTGCAATGTAATAATCCGACGGATGAACATTACATTTCATTACAAAAAATGGAACAGGAATTACAGGCTTTTCGTCAATTGAATGGCGAGCCGTACAATCTGGTGCCACTGCCAATGTCCCCTCCCATTTACGCAGAAGATGGACACCGCCTCCCGGCAACTTATGCTAATTTCCTGATTATCAACGGCGCTGTATTGGTGCCGACTTGTAATGTACCCGAAGATGAATTAGCGTTGACACAAATCCAGAACTGTTTTCCCGATCGAACCGTTATAGGCATAGATTGCAGTGCGCTGATTTTACAGCATGGCTCGCTGCATTGTGTAACGATGCAATATCCCGAAGGAGTAATTTAGAATTCGAAGGACGATTTACGATTTGAAAACCAGGCGCAGTCTGGCATCTGGCATCTTTTAATCTGGTATCATAAAAAAATGAGTAAATTAAAAGTAGGACTGGTACAACAAAAATGTGTCGAAGATAAAGCCACGAACATCGCCAAAAGCCTGGAGGGCATCAAAGCCTGCGTGGCGAAAGGCGCGGAATTAGTGGTGTTGCAGGAATTGCACACGGGTATTTACTTTTGTCAAGCCGAGGATACCTGCATGTTTGATCTGGCGGAGCCGATCCCCGGACCTTCTTCTCAGATTTTTGCTGATGCGGCGAAGGAACATGGTATTGTGCTCGTGACCTCCTTGTTTGAAAAACGCGCGCCCGGCATCTATCATAATACTTCCGTGGTGTTTGAAAAAGATGGCTCGATGGTTGGCAAATATCGCAAAATGCATATCCCCGACGATCCGGCTTATTATGAAAAATTTTATTTTACTCCGGGCGATTTAGGATTCAAGCCGGCGGAAACTTCCGTTGGCAAGCTGGGCGTGCTGGTGTGCTGGGATCAGTGGTACCCGGAAGGGGCGCGGCTGATGGCGCTGGCAGGCGCGGAAATGCTGATTTATCCGACCGCGATTGGCTGGGAAAGCACCGATGCACAGGAGGAAAAAGACCGTCAATTTGGTGCCTGGCAAATCAGTCAGCGCGGGCACGCCGTGGCGAATGGCTTACCCGTAATTGCCGTGAATCGTACCGGCTACGAAAAAGACTGGACGAGCGTGACCGGTGGCATTCAATTCTGGGGACAAAGTTTTGTGGCGGGTCCGCAGGGCGAAATTTTATACCAAGCCCCCATTGAGCAGGAAGATTTCGCGGTGGTGGAAATTGACAAACAACGCACCGAAGACGTGCGGCGCATCTGGCCCTTCTTTCGGGATCGAAGGATTGATGCGTATGGGGATTTGGTGCGGCGGTATATTGATTGAGTTTTTTATAATCCAATTTGATTATCAGAGAACCGAGTTCGAGTATCAAACAATCCAATTCGACTCTTTTATAATCCAATTTGATTATTAGAGAATCTAATTCGAGTATTAAACAATCCAGTTTGACTCTTTTATAATCCAATTTGAGTATCAGAGAACCGAGTTCGAGTATTAAACAATCCAATTCGACTCTTTTATAATCTAATTTGAATATCTGAGAACCGAATTCGAGTATCAAACAATCCAATAGGACTCTTTTATAATCCAATTTGATTATCAAAGAACCGAATTCGAGGCTTTTATAATCCAGTTCGTTTATTAGATCCAAACATGCGGTTAGCGCACTGCACTGGGCGCCAGTCCGTAAAAATTCCGAAATGCTTTGGAAAAATTCCCGGTTGAGCTGTAACCCACCTCAAAAGCAATATCGGTAATCATGCGATCCGATTGCAACAACATTTCTCTTGCATGCGCCATGCGTTTTTCCAGCACAAGCTTCATCAGACTGGTACCGAAGAGTTTCTTAAAACCATACTTCAATTTAAATTCATTGATACCAAAATGGCGGGAAATGCTATACAAGGAGACGTCATCAAGAAATTGGCTGGATGCATATTTATGAATATCGTGCAGAATTTCAATGTCTTTGGCATTCAATTGTTCAATGCGATGTTCCTGCGTTGCCACTGTGCGAAATTCATAAATCAAGAAACTTAACAATAACTTGATCTGCGATTCCAGATACAACATCCGCAAGGTACCCTGAAACGGGCATTGAATAATGTTCATCAATATACTCCGCACTTCCGGCGATATGATGCGTCCATGCTGCGTGGTATCGAAGTAAACCCTATTGCCGATCTGATCGAAAAACCAGCGGGTATATTCGTCGCTATGTTCGAGGTATTTTTGTACAAAAGGCACTTGCAACTTGATGAGCAGTTGCTCGGTGTTGTTTTTTTCCGGTAAAATCATTTGCGATTCAAAAAACGGATAGAAATTGAGCGAGTGGCGATTCGCCGTAAACTCGTACATTTCTTTGCCAATCAAAGTACTGCCCGATAAATGAAAAAGCATACAAATGACCGGGTCTTCGCGGCGGGCGGTAAAAGTAAACGTTTCTTCCTGGGTTTGATAAATACCGTGTGAAAGGATAAAATCGGCGTAGCGTTCGGTGCGAATGCGCACCAGGCTTTGGGCGGGCGTAAGCACATCCACCTCGCAGGTACGATATTGGGTGAAGTGCAGCTTGAATTCTTCCTGCAAGCCTTCAAAGGTTTGTACTTTCATTGCAAGTCGGGTGTTTGGTTATTTTGGTGATTTCGCTGTTAGAACGCTCCTGCCAAAAAATTAGTTTCAATTGCAAGTAATTTTTAGCAGCAACTTCTTGTAAGCCTTTGATTTATATTGATGCAACCAAGGCTTGCATTTTGTTGTTAAAGGTTGTATATTTGCACGCAGTATGCAAAAAGGATGAAGAGGGAACACTAAAGTTCCCTCTTTTTTTTGACCTCGATTCAAGCATTAAAAGATTTACAAGACTGATTATCAACACTTAAGTGATTTTTAATTTGGATTTTGACTATATGTTTGAATCATAAGTTTTACAAAAATCACCTATATCAAGGTTCAGACCATGGAAGAGCGCATTGCCGACTTGTTGGATCAGAAATTTGCAGAACCGGAATTTACGGATTGTTACTTAATTGATATTCAGCTAAATCCGAAAGGCAATAAATTGGAAGTGTTCATCGACAGCGACAGTGGGGTAACGTTTGAAAAATGCCAGAAGATAAGCCGTTATCTGGAAGCGCATCTGGATGAAGGCAAGTGGTTAGGCGATGATTATACGTTGGAAGTGTCGTCGCCGGGTATCAGTCGTCCATTGAAATTGCCCCGCCAGTATCGTAAAAATGTGGGTCGTACCATTGAAATTAATACGAAAGCCGGCACCAAAAAAGAAGGTAAACTGGTGGATGCTACTGATTTTGCGGCTACCGTCGAAGAAATTGTGGTGACGAAAGAAGGTAAAAAGAAGAAAAAAGAAGTGGTGCAGACGATTATTCCGTATGATGAGATTAAAAAAGCGATTATAAAAATTCAATTTTGAAATAATGTTATTTGCTAAATTGTTATTTGGGGGCTTTGCATCTGGAATAACGAATGACGAATAACGAGTAACAATAAAATGTATGAACTTAGTTGAATCCTTTTCCGATTTTAAAGCAGGGAAAAATATAGACCGCCCAACGATGGTACGGGTTTTGGAAGATGTATTTCGCACGCTGATTAAGAAGAAATTTGGTTCGGACGAGAATTTTGATGTCATTGTTAATACCAACACGGGTGACCTCGAACTCTGGCGTGTACGTGAGATTGTGCCGGATGGCGAGGTAACCGACGATCGGAGTCAGATTTCACTGTCAGAAGCACTAGCAATTGATGAGGATTACGAAATCGGGGAAGAGTGTTATGAGCAGTTGCATCTCGAGGATTTTGGTCGGCGTGCCATAATGGCTGCCCGGCAGACCTTGATTTCCAGAATCATGGAGCTGGAAAAAGACGAAGTGTACAAAAAGTATATGGACCGCGTGGGTGATCTCGTGGTAGGCGAAGTGAGCCAGGTGATGAAGAAGGAAATCCTAGTGTTGGACGATGCCACTGGTAATGAATTGATTATGCCGCGCAGCGAAATGATTAAGGGTGACTTTTTCCGGAAGGGCGATATGGTTCGGGGCGTCATTCGTCGGGTGGAGATGAAAAACAATACGCCGGTGGTTATTCTATCGCGTACAGATAGTGAATTTTTAGCGAAATTGCTGGAACAAGAAGTGCCTGAAATCGAAGATAATCTGATTGCCATCAAAAAAATTGTTCGCATTCCTGGCGAGCGCGCCAAAGTGGCAGTAGAATCATACGACGACCGCATTGACCCGGTAGGTGCCTGCGTGGGGATGAAGGGTTCGCGCATTCATGGCATCGTGCGCGAATTGCGCAATGAAAACATTGATATTGTGAACTATACCAATAATGCTTCGTTGTTTATCCAGCGAGCATTAACGCCGGCAAAAGTGACCACCATTAATTTGGATACAGATCGCAACCATGCCTCCGTTTATTTGGATCCCGACCAAGTGTCCCTGGCAATTGGTAAAAGTGGTACAAACATTAAATTAGCGAGCCAACTCACTGGTTTTGAAATAGATGTATTCCGAAACAATCAGGAAATTGAAATTGACGACGTTGATCTCGACGAATTCTCCGATGAAATTGACGAGTGGGTAATTGATGCTTTCAAATCCATTGGTTGTGACAGTGCGCGTAGTGTATTGGCATTGAGCGTGGATGAATTAGTGCGTCGTACGGACCTGGAAGAAGAAACGGTGCGGGAAGTAGTGCGTATCCTGGCGGAAGAATTTGAAGAAAGCTAAAAAAATGCGAGATATGAAATGGGAGATGTGAAATTTTGAAATTCCAAAATTCATATTTGATATTTCTCATTTCATTTTTCAATTGGGGAACTCTTTTTATTACCAAGATGTTTGAGAGTTGAGAAAACCAGTATCTAATTATCCTTTTTTCTGAAAAGAGTTAGCCATACTATAGTTTTAAAAATTATCTTTGCAGCGCAAAAGCTGCAAATCAGATTATAGACATTAGATGACGCACCTTAGACCTATTCGAGTCTGGTAAAAGTTCGTCTAGTTTCTATAATCTAATATTATTTTAATTAATTTAATTATCAGCCGAAAGGCAAAAGCTTTTTATCATGAAATCTTTTATTTTATTCATCCAAAATAGATAGTAAGATATGTAAGAGATTCAATGTACATAAAGCTTTTGTCTATCAACAAACGCGGTCAAAGTATCTAAAATTTGATAATGACGAATCGTTTAGTTAAGGTAGCAAAAGAGTTGAATGTAGGTACGGCCACCATCGTGGACTACCTTACTAGCCATGGGTTTGACATTGAAGACAAACCCTCCGCTAAGGTGACGGATGAAATGTATAATCAACTGGTCAGGGAATTCCAAAAAGACCGTTCGATCAAAGAACAAGCTGACCAGCTTATTATTGGTACACGTAATACTACTTCTGCAAAAAAAGACCCTGCTCCTCCTGTTCATAAACCTGTTGTTCAGCCTGTTAAGGAAGATATAAATGTAGCCACCGTGGAAGCTAAAAAAGAAGAGCCTGCTCCAGTAGAGCGTCCCCGTTTGCTGCAATCCAGACTGAAAATTCTAGGAAAAATTGAGCTGGACAAAAAGAATAATCCAGTTAAACCGACCGAAGAAGTGCCCGTAGCACCGGAACCGCCCATTATGCAGCCGGAGCCTCCTGCGCCTGTTCAGGAAGAAGTGAAGCAAGAGCAAGAGATCAAATCAAATCAAACGCCGGTTCAAGAGAAAGAACCGGTAGTAATGGAACCCGTTGAAATGAAAACATCGGCTGAACCCAAGCCCGAAGTCTCTCCAAAAGAAGAATCAAGTCCAAACCCAGAGTCTGATTTCTATCGTGCAGAAGCACCAGAATTGCGCGGTCTCAAGATTCTAGGTAAAATAGATACGGATAAATTTAAAAAACCGAGTAGTGGAACTAGTGGCGGCGGCAATCGCGATAATCGCGGTGGTGGCGGCAATCGTGACAATCGCGGTGGTGGCGGGAATCGCGACAATCGCGGTGGTCGGGAAGGAGACCGGAATCGTCCGCAAGGTAGTGACAACCGCGGTAGAGAAGGAGATAGAAATCGTCAACCGGGTAGCGATAATCGTGATAATCGTGGTCAAGGTACACCAGCCGGTGCCGGAGGACCGGATAATCGCAACCAGCAAGGACAAAGACCTAACCCGAATCCAGATAATCGAGGTCCCAGACCACAAAATCAAAATAATGGTGCCGCCGGCGAAAGCGATGCGGATAAAAAAAGACGCAAGCGTAAACGTAAAAAGGTAACAACCGAAAACGGTGGTAACAATACGCAACAAGGACAGCAAGGACAACAAGGTGGTAATCGCGGGGGGAACAATGCTCCACCCAGACGTGACAATCGCCCTGGCGACCAGCGCCCACCTTCACGCGAGGATAAAGAGGTTTCGCAACGCGAAATTGAAGAGCAAATCAAGGCAACCATGGCGCGGCTTTCCGGCGGTGGCAAGAAAAAACGCCAGAAATTGCGCCGTGACAACCGCGAACGCCTTCGGGAACGCCAGGAATTGCTCGAGCAGGAAAGTGCAAGTGGCAAACTGGAAGTAACCGAGTTCGTATCTGTTTCGGAATTAGCCAGCCTGATGAATGTAGCGGTGACAGAAGTTATCACTGCTTGTTTGAATCTTGGCGTAATTGTTTCGATCAACCAGCGTCTGGATGCGGAAATCATCGAATTAATCGCCGAAGAATTTGGTCATGAGGTGGAGTTCATCAGTGCAGAAGAACAAGTGGAAGAAGATGATGAAATCATTGATGATCCCGAAGATCTGGAGTCCAGAGCTCCGATTGTTACTGTAATGGGTCACGTTGACCACGGTAAGACTTCTTTGCTCGACTACATCCGCGAAGCGAATGTGGTCGCCGGAGAAGCAGGGGGTATCACCCAGCACATCGGTGCTTATGAGGTGGAGAAAAACGGCAAGAAAATTACTTTCCTCGATACACCAGGTCACGAAGCATTTACGGCGATGCGAGCACGTGGTGCCAAAATTACTGACATTGCCATTATCGTAATTGCTGCGGATGACAGCATCATGCCCCAAACGCGGGAAGCGATTAGCCACGCCCAGGCTGCCAATGTTCCAATGATTTTTGCCATTAACAAGATTGATAAGCCAGGCGCTCAACCGGAGAAAATTAAACAGGAGTTAGCCGCAATGAACATTCTGGTAGAAGATTGGGGTGGTAAATACCAATCTCAGGATATTTCGGCAAAAACGGGTTTAAATATAGACCTGCTCCTCGAAAAAGTACTGCTGGAAGCCGAAATCCTGGATTTGAAAGCAAACCCGAATCGTATGGCAACCGGTACCGTGATTGAAGCTTCGCTGGATAAAGGGCGCGGCTACGTCACCAAAATTTTGGTACAAAACGGTACACTTAACATTGGTGATTCCATCGTATCCGGTGAATATTCCGGTAAGGTCAAAGCCATGTTCAACGAGCGCGGTAAACGTGTCACCAGCGCCGGACCAGCTACGCCAGTACTGGTACTTGGCTTAGGTGGCGCTCCCCAGGCGGGCGAACGGGTGAAAGAGGTAGAAACTGAGCAGGAAGCACGCCAGATTGCTTCGAAGCGTGCTCAAATTGCACGAGAACAAATGAACCGTGCGACGAAGCGGATCAGCTTGGATGAAATTGGTCGCCGTTTGGCATTGGGCAACTTCAAAGAGTTGAACCTCATCGTGAAAGGTGACGTGGATGGTTCCGTAGAAGCCTTGTCCGATTCGTTGATCAAATTGTCCATCGAAAAAGTACAAGTGAATGTGATTCATCGCGCGGTGGGTGCCATCACTGAATCTGATGTGCTGTTAGCCTCTGCTTCTGACGCCATTATCATTGGCTTCCAGGTGCGTCCTTCTCCGAATGCCCGCAAACTGGCTGAAAAAGAAGGCGTGCAGATCAAGTTGTACTCCATTATCTACGAAGCCATTGAAGAAATCAAAATGGCAATTGAAGGGATGTTGGAACCGACGAAGGAAGAGAAAATTGTGGCACAAGTGGAAGTACGCGAAGTCTATAAAATCAGCAAGGTCGGTACCATTGCAGGTTGTTACGTGCAAGAAGGTAAAATTACCAGAAATACTGGTATTCGGATCATTCGCGACGGCATTGTTGTATTCCCGAGCCGGGAAGGTGCAGCTGGCAAAATCTCTTCACTCAAACGTTTTAAAGACGATATGAAAGAAGTGAAAGCCGGTTTGGAATGCGGTATTTCAATCGAGAATTATAATGACATTAAAGTCGGCGACATCATCGAAGGCTTTGAAATTATTGAGATCAAGCAAAAGTATCGGGATGCTGATTAATAATCGGTAAATTATTTTTGCGCAATATTATATAATCATATCATAATCAGACGGCATTTTGGCAACGGTCAAAATGCCGTTTTTTATTCTTCCTGGTTTGGGGCTTCGCCAATTTCCTTTATAACTGCCCACACCAAATCCGACTCAAACCCCCGACTAATGGCATATTGCGCCAATTTATGCTGTAATTCAAAATCACTTTCGGCAGCAGCCGTTTTACTTTTTTTCTCAATTACTTCCCGCAGGGTTGCCCGGTAGTCTTCATCCGCAATTTCCTCCATTGCCTTGCGAATTGAATAATCCGAAACATCATGGCGCTTCAATTCTTGCACAATTTTGCGCCTGCCCCACTGCTTCATCCGAAATTTTCCACGCGCGAATGCACGCGCAAAACGCTCTTCATTTAAAAAATTATCAGCAATTAATTGTGCAATAATCTCCTCTAAATCATCTCCATATATATTTAAATCAATCAACTTGTTACGTACTTCCTGATGCGAACGCTCCTGGTAAGCGCAATAGCGTTGCATGCGCACCAATGCCTCTTCCCGGCTAACGTACTTTTTCCGTTTTTCCAAGGTAACCGTCGTTTTAATTTTTATTGCAATTTACAACATCCAGTTGAAGGTAAAGCTGGTTTATAATTTTTATAACATTAAATTATATTCATTGTGTAATTAATTGATTATTAATTATAAATTATGAATTATTCATTTCAATGCTCATGTCCCGCCATTGGATCAGTGCCGCGTTTAAAAATATATTCACTTTGTAATAAATACGCGCCGCTCGTCACTACCACATCACCTTGGTGAATGCCGGACTTAATTTCCACATTGTTCGACGTTTCCATGCCCGTTTCCACCATTACATTTTTAAAGGTATTATTACCAACATACAGCCACACACTCGCATGACCTTCCGAACGAAGCACCGCATCCGTGGGCAGCGTGAGGGCTTCGCGCTGCTGACTGCGTACAACCATTTGCGCGGGCATACCCGGACGCAGTTTATTCCCTGCATTCGGCACATTCACTCGCACCAGATTCAAGCGCGAGCCGGTGCTGATTTCGGGATTCACAAAAGCGACTTTCGCCGATAATGCTAAGTCGGGATAATCAGGAAATTGTAGGGTAACTGGCTGATTCACAGCGACTAAGCTGAGTTGTGATGCCGGTACTTGCACTTCTGCCCACAATGAGGACAAGTCCGCTAATTGTAAAATAGACCCTCCTTCCATTACATAACCGCCTTCTTGTTGTAACACATTGGTAATGAACCCGTTGTAAGGACTATAAAAAGTGGTATGATCCGATACATTGCCGCTGCGCGCAATTTCATCGATCTGGCTTTCCGTTAAACCCCACAACGTTAATTTCTGGCGAGCGCTTTGTACAATCTGTTCAAAATCAACAACATCGCTGCGCAAGGTTCGTTGTTTTTCTAAAGCCAACAGGTATTCTCGTTTCGCATTATTTAATTCTTCGCTATATAAATCTATGATTTTACTGCCCTTGCGTACATAGTCGCCCACGGTTTTAAAATAAAGCCGATCAATTCGTCCGGTGATACGGGCACTTACGGTATTGGTACGAGTCAAATCCGTCGCCAGTGTTGCCGTAAAAACCAATTCATCGCCCAGCGTACCTGTGCCAACGGTATCCCATTGAATATTGCCCAGCTGAATCTGCTGCTCGCTCAGTTGAATTTCCCCTTGAGGTAATGTTTTTCCCTTTTCCATTTTGGTCAGCGGCATTTTACAAATCGGGCAGTTACCTGGCTGACTTTCAATAACTTGCGGATCCATGGAGCAGGTATAATAAACGCCTTCTTCTACATTGGTCTCGGTTTTATTACAAGCTATTATACCAAATAATAATATTATTAATAACTTTTTCATTGTAATTTTTCCTTATTCACTTTGATAAAACTTTCACTATCTATTAAATACTGGGCGTTGGTGGCAACAGAATCCATTGGCGATAAACCACTGATTATCTCCACTTTATCATTGATTCGTAAACCGGTTTTAATCGGAATGGCACGAAAGGTATCGCCTTGCTTTTGAAATGCCACTTGCTGCTGCCCCAAAGACAAGACCGCGGTCGTCGGCAGCCACGCGCCGTTTACCGGATTGCCAAATACCAGCGCGCGCACGCGGTCGCCGATGGGCAGTTTTAATTTGGAATTGTCAAAATAAATGCGTGCCGTTGTAGTCGTTGCACCTTCGCGCACAATGGGTTCGATGTAATCAATGCTCACCCGAAAATCCACATCCGGCGCTGATTCCGGTTGAATTCTAGCTTTATTACCCACTTTTACTTTTGCCAGATCAGCCGGAAATAAATTGAGCAAAATCCAGGCACGATTCGGATTATACACGCTAAATATGGATTGTCCTTTCTCCATATACATGCCTTCCCGAAGCGCCAGCGGCTGTGTACTCAAAGCCACGGATTGCATAATCGGTTGACTAACAGTCATTTCAGCACTACCAGCTTCATGAATATGACCAGTATAATTGCTGTAAACCGTGACCGCGTAAATCGGCTTTTTATTTTGTACCAATGCATTAATTTGTCGATTCGTCATACCCAGCAGAGCCAGCCGATCTTTGGCTGCCTGAATCAGTGCGGTGTTATTTACATCGTTATTTAGTAAATATAATAAATTTTGCTGCTCGGTTAATAATTCCGGGCTATAAATATCCATGATTTTCTGCCCTTTCTGAATCGGTTGATAGCGATATTGCACGTACAATTTTTCAATGCGCCCGCCGATGCGCGCGGCAATGCTGCCCACGGTGCGGGTATCATAAGCGATGTTACCAAATACTTCAAGTTCGGTGCTGTATTCGGCTTGTTCCAACGTAGTCACGGGTGTACGCGTCAACACGGCAGCATTCGTGGGTTGTAATAAAGTATTCAAGCCTAAAGCATCCTCCATCGCCGCACCATCATTGGATTGTAGCACTAAATCCATACCGCAGATCGGACAGGAACCGGGTTCATTGCGAATGATTTCGGGGTGCATCGGGCAAGTATAAATTTCCTCCGCATGATCGTGCTCCGCCTCCTGCTTTTTTGACTGGCAGGATAACAATATGATTCCTATTATAATACTGATTAAATATTTCATGATTTACATCCTATTCATCATAAAATCAAAAAATCTATGGTTCAGACAATTCAATTACTCAATCTCTAAAATCTCCTCCAATTGCGCTTGTAACAGCAACAATTGCTGCAACTTATCCAAATAATCCAACTGTGTCATATTCCAGGTTTCCCAGGCATCCAGCAGCATCGACAATTCTTCGGTATTCTGTTCGTAGGCGAGTTGTGTCGTTTGCAAATTGCGACGTAACGCAGGTAAAATATTATTTTCCAATACTTTCAATTGCTGGCGCTGGTAATTCATTTCACTTTGCATCCGATAAGCCATACCGGCGGCTTCATTAAGGGCAGCTTGTTTTTGTTGTGCCAATACTTCATTTTGCCAACGAATGCTTTGCACATTGGCACGCGTCATCCGCGACGACCATCGCGCAAAAGGAATCCGCACCATACCCATCAGTGAAAATTGCATGGGCTGCCCGCCAAAAGCAAACATATTATCGTACCGCACACCAAACTCTGGCAACAACTGTGCTTCTTCGGCTTGTAGTTTGAGCTGGTTCACGGAGATGGAGCGATCAATGGCGCGTAGGTCACTCCGATTCACCGAGAAAATCGTATCCGTAAAGGTCCAATTGCTGTAATCCTTTAAGACATAAGCAGTATCCAAAGGCAGCGGCGCGGTTTTATCCCGGTTCATTAAAGTATTGAGTGTGAAGCGCTTTTGCTCGCTTTCGGCTTCAAGCATTAATCGCATGTTTTCGAGCGTACCCAAAGCCGCCTGCGCCCGGTAATACGCACTGATTTTCTCCAGTCCATTACGGTAGCGCAGTTCTGCCGATTGCAACATGAATTGCAAAATCTGTTCATTGTCCGCCAGGACTTTCAGTCTTTTTTGAATAATAATCCACTCATAATAATTGCGCTTGGCTTCCGCCAACAATTGATTTCGTGCAGCTTTGCGGTTTTCCACCGGTACAGACGACATGGATTCCATATAAGCTGCCTGGGCATTCTGGCGCCTGCGATTGGGAAATAACTGCTGCCCGGAAATCATAAATGACCCCATACCTGGCATGCCTTCAGCATCGGCGCTCCACCGTGCCGGATTGTACGGCGTCATCCACAACCCTGCGCTTAATTCCGGTGCCATCCAGCTACGTGCGCCTTTGGCGGCTTCGTCCATCGAGCGGGCTTCGGCTTCGTACATTTTTAACATAGGATTACGGGCGCTGATACTGTCCAGAATGGCAGATAACTCAAACATTTGTGCAAAAATTCCCGTCGTCAGCAACAGGGCAAACCCCATTAAAATGATCCTTTTCATGCTTTTTCTTTTAAACTAAACCGAAGAAATTGTGCATTAATGGCAACGATTACCGTACTCAGGCTCATCAAAACCGCTCCCAGCGCTGGGCTCAATGTAAAAGCAGGGTATAAAATCCCCGCTGCCAATGGAATAGCTACAATGTTGTAACCCGTTGCCCAGAAGAGGTTTTGTACCATTTTAGAATAAGTAGCTTTACCAAAAAATATCAGATTCGTAATGTCGGATGGACGGCTGTCGGTCAGAATAATATCAGCGGTTTCAGCGGCTACATCCGTCCCACTGCCCACTGCAATACCAATATCAGCTTGGGCGAGTGCCGGCGCGTCGTTGACACCATCACCTGTCATAGCTACGAACGCTCCTTTTTGCTGTAATTCCTTGACAATCTCTACTTTTTGGTGTGGTAACACTTCTGCGTAAAAACCATCGAGTGCCAATTCCTTGGCGACACTTTCCGCTACTTTCGCATTATCCCCGGTTGCCATGAAGACTTTAATACCGTCCTTTTTCAAGCGTTCTATAGCTGCTTTAGAATCTTCGCGAATCTGATCAGCTAATGCTATATAACCTACGAGCCGTTCATTTTCAATTACATACACTACTGTTTCGGCACCCGTTGGGCTTGCGCCTTCCGGCAAGGCAATTCCCGCGTCTTTTAAAAATCCAGGACTTACAATTTTTACTGCTTTTCCGTTTACTTTGCCTTCCACACCCTTCCCGGTGATGGCATTGAAATCGGTCATTGCTGGTAAAGTCAATTGCTTTTCTGCTGCTGATTTTACAATGCCGTTGGCGATGGGATGCTCGCTGTGTTGTTCCAATGCCGCGGCTGTTGCCAGTAAAGTATTTTCATCATAATCGGATGTCAGATTTACAATTCGACTCACGCCGAATGATCCTTGCGTCAGCGTTCCGGTTTTATCAAAAACCATTGCCGTTATTTTCCGGGCGCTTTCAAAAGCCGTGCGATTGCGAATCAATAATCCTTTTCCCGCCGACATGCCCGTCGAAATGGCTACGACTAAAGGAATCGCCACGCCCAAAGCATGCGGACACGATGTTACCATTACCGTTACCATCCGTTCCAACGCGAACGCAAAGGTTTGTCCTTGAATCACCCATACCACTAGCGTGATTACCCCCGCTCCTAATGCGATGAATGTCAGCCATTTCGCAGCACGATCGGCTAAACGTTGGGTTTTCGACTTGGCATTTTGTGCTTCGCGCACCAGATTGATTACTTTATTCAGATAGCTGTCCTTGCCTTCTTTAGCAACGCGCACTTTCAAGCTACCTTCGCCGTTGACCGCCCCGGCTATGAGATCGGAGCCTGTGGTTTTACGAACTGGCACACTTTCGCCGGTCAGCATACTTTCATTCACGTAACTTTCGCCTTCTACCACCGTGCCATCCACCGGAATTTTTTCTCCAGGTTTTACCAAAACGAGATCACCGGGTTTCAATTCGTCCACGCGCATGTCGTGCAGCATATCGCCATGATACATATGCGCTTCCGCCGGTAGCATTTTGACAATCAATTCCAGCGCCCGCGAAGCGCCCGCTACGGATTTCATTTCTAACCAATGCCCAAGCAACATGATGACAATCAACGTCGCCAGTTCCCAAAAGAAATCCATGCCTTCTACCAACCCCAGCAC
>JBKBWT010000141.1:13670-15128 GCA_046314415.1 Saprospiraceae bacterium | reverse complement strand
CGATCCTCTTTTATAGCTTTATAATTTAGGCTCATGCTCCTTTTTTAACCCCAAATTTAATCAACTTTGATTTTCAACTATTTACATGGACGCAACTCTAATAGAATTTGTGCAGATTATTGCTACCAGCGATTGGCGGGCTTTAAAGTAAGGCTTATAATATTTGCCAGAAATTATTACAATAATTTCTGGCAAATATTACATTTTATTTACTGAGTTACTACATTTGATACAGCAGTCGGATTCCCAACTCCTGCGGTTTTTAGGCTGTCTGGTTTAGTCGGAACGGCGATTGTCCGGTTACAATTTAATATCTCTTTTACTTCCTCAGTAGGCTGCGGGAACTTTGCAGTAAAGATCCGCCGGTACTCTTCATCCTTTTCCAATTGCTTTAAAAATAGGGCATACACTGGTAATGCCATGTTCGCACCTTGCCCTAAACTCAAGTCCCGGAAACGAACGGAGGGCGACTCGCCACCAACCCAAACACCCGCTGCCAGCGTAGGCGTATAGCCAATAAACCAACCATCCGCATGATTTTGGCTGGTTCCGGTTTTCCCGGCAATTTCATTGGTAAAATGATAGCGATGCCGCAGGCGGCGACCTGTCCCTTTGTCCACGGCTGCACGCAGCAAATGCGTCATAATGTCGGCATTCTCCTGAGTGAGCGGCTGCTGCCATTCCTGCCGATCAATCCAGTTTTGATAAACCAACTCGCCACGAGCTGTTTCAATGCGACGGATATAGTACAATGCTGGTCGTTTGCCTCGATTGGCAAAAGTGCTATACACAGTTACCATATCCAGCAACGAAGCCTCGTGCGCGCCCAATGCAATCGCCGGTGCGGCAGGAACCTCATCGCTGATGCCGAGGTCTTGTGCCATTTGGGCAACATTTTTAGAACCCAACCGGACAGTCAAGTTTACTGAGATCGTATTGATAGATTGGCTCAGCGCCCCTTCCATTGTGTAAACGCCCCCATACTTGCCGTCAGAATTCTTAGGCGTCCAATTGTCGTACTGGGGATAGGTACGTAAGTAGTTGCCAATACGGATGCACGGTGAAATACCTTTTTCCAACGCAGTAGCATATACAATCGGTTTGAACGTAGAACCCACCTGCCGACGAGACTTTACATGGTCATATTTAAAATATTTATATTCTGGTCCGCCCACCCAGGCTTTTACTGCGCCTGTTTGTGGTTCAACTGCAAGAAAACCAGTGTTTAACAAGGATAAATAATATTTAATAGAATCCAGTGGACTCATTTTTACCTTACGTTCTTTCTTTTCCCAATCAAATAGCGTCATTTTGACGGGCACATTAAAAAGCGAATCAATTTGTGCTGGCGTGTAACCTTCGGCTTGCAAGCGCCGGTAGCGGGGAGAATGTTGCTTTGCCAAGATCAAGATGGTATCATTTTCCCAGGCGGTAGCGCCGTTTAAGTGTTTGATAAAA